>PLFE01000202.1 GCA_003136675.1 Bryobacterales bacterium | reverse complement strand
GCCATGGCCTCGCTAATCACCGAGACACGTTTAGTGGACATCGCATCGTGCTGGTCGAAGAAGCGCCCCGCCAACAGTGGAATGCCCATCACGTGGAAATAGTCCGGGCTCGCTGAAACATAGTCTGCCGTTCTGGATTCGTTCGCGGACGCTGGAGGGCGTCCCACAATATCGAACCCCAGGTTGACGCGGCCGTCGGCGATCGGCACAGGAACGGCCAAGGCCGAATCCCGCAAACCGGGCTGGGCCCGCAATCGTGCAAGCAGATCATCGGAGAATGCGGCCCATTGTTCCGGCTTCGAATATTGGAATCGAGGCAAGGAGACATCCGCCTTCACGATGTGCTGGATCTCAAATCCAGGGCTGACGGACATCAGTTTCGCAAGACTGCGAAGCAGCAGGCCCGCGGAAACCAACAGGACCATCGCCAGCGCAATTTCTCCCGCCGCCAGGAAACTGCGCGCTCGCCGTCGATTGCCCGTTTCGCCGCCCACGCGCGCGCCGCTTTCCCGAAGGCTCCTCTCCAGGTTTGAGTTCACCGCGAACAGCGCCGGCGCCAAACCAAAGACGAAGCTTGCCGCGAGGGAGAGCAATAGTGCGAACCCCAACACCGGGATGTCCACGCCGATCCTGTTTACTTGCGGCAAACTCGCCGGTAGAAACGACGCTAATGCTCGTACACCCCAGTAAGCGAGGGCGACCCCCGCCACTCCACCGAGAATTCCGAGCACCGCGGTTTCACTCATTAACTGGCGAACGATCCGAGCCCTGCCGGCGCCCAGTGTCGTGCGGACAGTAATCTCTCTTGTGCGTGAAGTCGCACGGGTAAGGAGCAAGTTGGCGATGTTGGCGCAAGCGATCAACAGAACGAGCCCAACCGCGCCCAGCATCGCGAGAAGCGTCGCCTTCACGTTTCCGACAATGAGTTCCTGAAGGGGCACCATGCGGATGGCCCATCCATCATTCTCCGCCGGAAACGCTTTAGCCAGCCGCGCGCTGACGACGTTCAGTTCCGCCTGAGCCTGTTCGATTGAAACGCCTGGCTTCAGCCGTCCTGTGACTTGAAGCCAGTGGCCGCCATTTCGTGCCATAAAACCGCCGAAAAGAGGATCTTGAACCAGGGGGATCCAGATCTGCCGGCCTCCAGTGACAAGGGGAAAACGAAACGCGGCGGGCATAATCCCGATGACCGTGAAGGCGCGCTTGTCCAGCTCGATCGAGCTTCCAATGACTTTTGAATCAGCTCCAAACGACCCGCGCCACAAGTTCTCGCTGAGCAGCACGACCGGCGTTGCCCCCGATTTACCGTCCTCAGAATAAAACGCACGCCCCGCGATTGGCTTGCCGCCGAAAACCGAAAAGAGTTCCGGCGTCACCACCGACGTGTTCACCACGGTTGGCGCGCCTCGGGCCGTCAACGTAAGCTGGTGCTCCTGCGCTCCCGCCATTCCGGTGAAGATACTGTTGTGATCGCGCATTTCCTGAAAGTTCCGATACGACCAACCGGTTCCGTTGACCCCTTGCTGTTCGTGCACCTGAAACACGTTGAACAGTTGCTCGGAATGGATATAGGGCAGCGGTTTCAGAAGCACCGCGTACACCACGCTGAAAATAGCGGTGTTCGCGCCAATGCCGAGAGCCAGCGTGAGGACGGCGACGGCGGTGAATCCTGGGTTCTTGCGAAGCATGCGGAGCCCATAGCGCAAATCCTGGAACATGGATTCAACAAAGGTAACGCCACGCGCTTCCCGGCATTCCTCCTTCGCTCGTTCGATTCCACCGAACTCCAGACGTGCTCTCCGCATCGCCTGCTCGCGAGGCAGGCCGCCGCGCACTAAATCCTCCGCATATGCCTCGATATGAAACCTGAGCTCCGCATCCATCCCACTTTCCAGGCGAGAGCGCCACAGGATTGCCCGCACCCACGATTGAAGGCTGCTAATGACAGTCATATCTCCTCCGGTGTGGTGTGTAAGATTCCCGCGATCACCTCCGTCATGCGATTCCATTTCTCGGCTTCTGTCTGGAGCCGCCGTTTCCCCGCCCCGGTGAGCCGGTAGTATTTTGCTTTGCGTTTATTCTCCGATTCGCCCCATTCACTGGCGATCCACCCCTGGTGTTCCGCACGATACAACGCCGGATATAAAGAGCCTTGTTGAATCTCCAGGCGGTCTTTCGAAATTTGTTGGATCCGCAGCAGAATTCCGTAGCCGTGCAATGGGCCAAGCGATACGGACTTGAGGATGAGCATGTCCAGAGTGCCTTGCAAAAGGTCGAGTTGTTTACCCACGGCAAAGGTCTCTCCTAGACCTTCTAGGAATTATATTCGCCGTCTCCTAGACTGTCAAGGAGAACCAGCTACTTCACGACTTGGTTGACAGCGGCGGACGTGCTCGGTGCGTCATTCGCGTCTCCGCCGTAAGTGGCGGTCAGCGAATGCGTGCCGGGGGAAAGTGTGAATGTGGCGAAAGTGGCTATTCCACCGCTCAGCGTTCCGGTTCCCATTTCTGTCGATCCATGGTAAAAGGTCACTGTGCCTGTAGCCGTCGCTGGAGTCACTGTAGCGGTCAGAGTTACGGTTTGGTTCTGATTTGATGGATTGGGCGACGAGGTCAGTAGAGTCGTCGTGCTGTTCTTGACTTGCTGGATCAGGGCCGGGGATGTGCTCGGCTGGTCGTTTGCGTCACCATTGTAAGTAGCCGTCAGCGAGTGTGCGCCCAGGCTGAGAGTGGAAACCGGCAGGGTGGCTACGCCGCCGCTTAGGTTGCCGGTTCCCATACTTGTGGAACCGCGATAGAAGGTCACCGTGCCGGTCGCGGTCGCAGGGGAAACGGTCGCCGTCAGTGTCACACTTTGACCCAGGATTGACGGGTTGGGCGAGGAACTCAGCAGCGTCGTGGTGCTGTTCTCAACCACTTGAATCAGCGAGGGGGAAGTGCTTGTTGCGTCGTTCATGTCCCCGTTGTAAGTGGCGGTCAGCGAGTGTGAGCCAAAGGTGAGAGTCGAAACCACGAGGGTCGCCGTGCCACCAGTCAAAGGAGATGTTCCCATGCTTGTGGAACCGCGATAGAAGGTTACCGTGCCGGTCGAGGTCGCGGGAGAAACCGTTGCGGTGAGCGTCACATTTTGTCCCACAGAGGATGGATTCGGTGAGGAAGCGAGGCCCGTGGTCGTGGACGCCTGATTCACGGTTTGAGTGATCGCGTGGGATGTGCTGGTAAGGTCATAGCTATCCCCGGAGTAAGTCGCGGTCAGCGAGTGCAGCCCCACGGAGAGAGTCGACACTGGCACTGTCGCTACCCCTCCGTTCACGGGACCCGTTCCCATTGCCGTGGAACCGTGATAAAACGTCACCGTGCCCGTTGCCGTCGCTGGGGAAACCGTCGCCGTTAACGTCACGTTCTGGCCGAACGATGAAGGGTTGGGGGATGACGCGAGCGTCGTGGTCGTCGGGTTCACGACGGCGCCCAGAAGCACGCTCAGGGTATTGTCCGCAACGGCGAGATCCGTCCGCCCATCGCCATTGAAGTCCCCTACGGCAATCGACGCGGGGGTGGACCCGATGTTGTAGCTCTTCGCCGCCTGGAACGTTCCGTTGCCGTTACCCAGCAGCACGCTGACGCCGCTGTTGGAGTTAGCAATAAATAGGTCTGCATTCCCATCCCCGTTCAAATCTCCCACCGCGGCCGCGTATGCGTAGAGACCAGGGTCAATGCTGGTCTGGGGCCGGAACGTGCCGTCCCCGTTGCCCAGGAAAACCACCAAGGAATCGGCGAATCCGATCAGGTCCAACTTGCCGTCGTTGTTAAAATCTCCCACTGTTACCCAGGTATAGTTTGAGCCGTTCCCGTAGCTCACCGGCGGCTGGAAAGTACCGTCGCCATTTCCCAGAAAAATATCGATGCTTCCGGTGTAGTTCGCGCCGCTGCTGGATGTGGCGACGGCGAGATCCGGCTTGCCATCGCCGTTGAAATCTCCGATAGCTACCGAGAACGAATCTCCAAAGCTATACGTGTCGTAACCCACCGGCGCCTGGAAGGTGCCGTCTCCATTGCCCATCAGGACATCGATATCGTCTAATCCACCTGTGACGACGAGATCGGGTTTGCCATCGCCATTGAAGTCTCCCACCGCGGCTGGTCCGGTGATCGTGGCATTCGGGTAGTTCACGGCGGGCTGGAATGTACCGTCGCCATTCCCCAGAAGCACCGCCACGCCATTGGAGAGTGCCAGATCCTGCTTGCCATCGCCATTGAAATCCGCCACCACGATGGACGTGGTTTCAAAGCCGGCGGGGTAGATCACGGGGGCAGTGAAAGTTCCGTCTCCGTTGCCCAAAAGGATGCTCACCGAATCACCATTGGCGACGGCCAGGTCCGCCTTGCCATCCCCATTGAAATCGCCTACGGCGACCGCGTCGGCGTCCCCGCCAGCAGAGTAGTTCACGATCGGTGCGAAAGTCACCGCGGGAACCGTGTTCACCGTCTGGTCCACAATGGGAGACAGACTTCCCGCATTGCTGAAACTGCCGTTGTAGTGCGCTTCCAGCGCTCGCGGGCCGGCAGCCAGAAGGCTGCTGGTGAATACCGCTTCTCCGCCGGCGAGCGCCGCGGTTCCCAAAACCGCCGTCCCGTCATAGAACGTGACGCTGCCCGAGGCAGTCGATGGGGAAATGGTCGCGGTGAGCGACACGCTTTGGCCCAGGGCGGAAGGGTTCAGCGAAGAGACCAGAGTGGTTGTTGCCTGCGGGCCCTCACCCAGCAACAGACTGACGGTGGTTCCACAGAAGAGCGCGCAGCTCCCGACGATCGCAAGGTCAGTCCGCCCGTCTCCGTTCCAGTCGACGGCGGCAATCTGTTCGGGTCCTGTTCCGCCTGCGTAGTTAACGCCTTTTTGGAAGGTGCCGTCGCCGTTTCCCAACAGGATGCTGACGGTATTGCTGGAGTAGTTGGCAACCGCGAAATCCGTCTTCCCATCGCCGTTGAAATCCCCCACCGCCACGCTCGACACGTTCACGCCGGCTATGTAGTTCACCGGCGGCTTGAACGAGCCGTCGCCGTTGCCGATCAGTACGCTGGCAAATCCGTCATTTGAGTTGCCGGCGCCTTTGTTACCCACCACCAGGTCGGCTTTGGCATCGCCGTTGAAGTCCGCGAGCGCAATTGAGGACGGGTAGACCGAAGCGCCATAGTTCACCGCCGGATGGAACGTGCCGTCGCCTTTTCCCAGCAGAATACTCACGTTGTCGCTGGCCGAATTGGCGACCGCAATGTCCGCCTTACCGTCACCGTTGAAGTCCCCGGTCACCACTGCTGACGGACTCTCACCAACCGGATAGCTCACGGCGGACCGGAAGGTACCGTCCCCGTTTCCCAGGAGAACGAAAGCTGTTCCATTGGCCTCAACGAGGTCGGCGTTGCCGTCGCCGTTGAAGTCCGCCACGGCAATCGACGCCGGAACCAGGCCGCCATAAGTGTATGTAGAGGCCATCTGGAAGGTCCCGTCGCCGTTTCCGAGGAAAATGACAATTCCCGCTTCGTCGCCAACCGCAAGATCCTGTTTCCCGTCGCCATTGAAGTCGGCGACCGCCAGGGAATAGACTTCCGAAACCGCATAGGAAACAGCGGGCTGGAAAGTGCCATCCCCGTTTCCCAGCGCTACGTAGAGGTAGGGACCGGCGACGGATCCGAGTCCGCCTCCGACCACAAGATCGGGTTTCCCGTCACCGTTGAAGTCCCCTTCAGCGATTGCGTAGACCGGGTCGTTCCCCCAGGTAACCGCACCGGTCTGGTACCCTGACACGGCTACCGCCGTGACGGACTCCGCGAGCACCGGTGACGTGCTTCCGGCATAAGTGCCGTTTCCGGCGTAATAAGCTTTCAACGACCGCATTCCGGACGCTAGTAAGACGGTTGTGAAGATGGCTTGTCCGTTGGAGACTGGCTCAGTCTCCAGAACCGTCGTCCCGTCGTAAAATGTGATACTTCCGGTTGCCGCCGACGGCGTTACGGCCGCCGTCAGAGTAAGTGGGTGTCCCAGCACGGCGGGATTCGAGGAACTGCTTAGCGTGACGCTTGTTGGCGCGGCAGAAAGAATCGCGGGGATCAACAGAAGCAACGAGAATCGAAGTCCGGGCAACGGCGCTCCCCTCTGCATCGACTAAGTGCAGTGACTAAGTAGTGACTAAGTTAGATTACATGTTGCAGATTGAAACCGCAATAGATTTTGACTCCGGAAGGAACACCTATTGTGGATTCTCAGACAGCGGCCTCGCCGCTGCCCGCGCACGCTTCTTCGCGTACATTTCCTGGTCCGCGCGCTCCAGCACTTCGCGCAGCGGCACGCTATCCCCCTCCGCGACACCCCAACTGAAACTGATCTGAAGCGCCGTGTAGCCGCGCACGCGGAAGTCCTGCAGACGGGCTTCGATTTCTCCCATGCGCCGCCGCGCGATGCTGGTCTCCTGCTCACTGAACAGGATTGCGAATTCATCGCCGCCCCAGCGGAACGCGAAATCCTCGGCGCGGATGGAGCTGCGAAGCAGATTGCCCACGTTCCGCAGAACTTCGTCGCCCACCACGTGGCCAAAGCGGTCGTTGATGGATTTGAAATCGTCCAGATCGCATACGGACGCTACACCTTTGAATGACTCGTCGCCGTCCATGCGCTTCCGCAGCGAATCCTGATTCAACAGCCCCGTCAGGTAATCGAGGTTTCCATCCCGCGCATTTTCGCGGCGCACACGGTCCAGTTCCCGGGCGATTTGCGAGACGCGGTCATTCTGATTCTCGATCCACATCGCCATCGCCGAGAAGGCCAGAACCGTTTTCAGCGCCAGATCCATATAGCTGATGTAGTTCATGTAACTCATCCATGACGGGACCACGCCGTGGTTCATTCCGATGAAAAGATAAGCCGGCGCGCAATGGAAATAAAGCAGGGAGAGCGCCAGTAGCGTGAAGTGGAATAAGCGCCGCGACCCCAGCGCCAGTTGCCGGAAGCAATAGAAGTAGATCGCGCCCAGCACCAGCGATCGCAGGGCGAAGAACAAGGCGTGCTGGTTGCGGCCGATCAGTTCCAGAACGAGAACGAGCCCGGGAAGAAAATACAGGACCCGCAGGGCGTAGCGCCACGACCGGCTGCGCTCGGCTAACGCGACGCGCGCAGCGGCTACCAGCGAGACCGCGAAGGCGAATTCAAAAAGTGAATGAAAGGCGACCCAATGGGGCCACCCCGTTACCGCCGCCAGTTGCGTGCAAACCCAGGCCAGCGATTCTACAGCCCAAGCCAGCGACCAGTAGGCGAAGTATGTGACGCCCGATTGCCGCCACAGGAATAGGAAGACCAGGCTGAAGAGCGCCGCGGCAAAGAGATGTACGTATGTGCCGTCAACCATTGGTCGCGTTTAATCTCCGCGAACGGCGTGACGCGCAGCCCCGGTGGCATGCCCGCTCGATTCGTCCACATCGATTATGACTGAATGAAGCTCCACCATTTTCTTTGCCGCTTCCATGCGTACCGGCATCGCGGAGAGGAAGCGATGGAGGATGATCTCCCGGTCCACTCCAATGACGGAATCGTAAGGGCCGGTCATACCCGCGTCTGTCTGGTAGGCCGTGCCGCCATCGAGCACGCGCGTGTCGGCCGTGGGGATGTGCGTGTGCGTGCCGATCACCGCTGAGACGCGGCCGTTCAGGTGCCAGCCCATAGCCACCTTCTCGCTGGTGGCTTCGGCATGAAAATCGACGAACCGGATCTTCACATTGGCGTCCACGCCTGCAAGCAGTTCGTCGGCTTTCGCGAATGGGTCGTCGATGGGCGTCATGTGCGTGCGGCCCATCAGATTCGCCACGAAAAAAGGAATGCCGGAGCGCGTCTCTCCTTGAAATGAGCCCGCGCCGGGTGCGCCTTTCGGATAATTCGCAGGCCGGAGCAGACGCGGCTGGCGCGCGTGGTAGTCGTAGATTTCCTTCTTGTCGAAGCTGTGGTTGCCGCCGGTGAGCACGTCGATTCCAAGCGCCAGCAGTTCATCCGCCACTTGTGGAGTGATACCGAAACCGCCCGCGGAATTCTCCGCGTTGGCGATTACCAGGTCGATTCCCTGCGCTTTCCGGATGTCCGCCAAATGGTCGGCCACAATACGGCGGCCGGCATGCGCGTAGATATCGCCGATGAACAGAATTTTCACGCGCGGCCCGTGACCGCGCCTTCCGACGCGGAACTCACCAGAGCCACGTATTTGGCGAACACACCAGTGGGGTAGCGCACTGCCGGCGGCTTCCATTCCTTCAAGCGGGCGGCGAGCTCAGCGGCATCCACTTCGATGTTGACCACTCCTCCCGCAACGTCCACCAGAATGGAATCGCCTTCATGCACGGCGGCGATAGGCCCGCCGTTCGCCGCTTCGGGCGCAACGTGCGCCACCATGAATCCGTGCGTGGCGCCGCTAAAACGGCCGTCGGTAATCAAGGCAACCGATTCCGATAATCCCGAGCCTGCTATGGCGCTGGTGACGCCCAGCATCTCGCGCATGCCGGGGCCGCCGCGCGGTCCCTCGTAGCGGATTACCACCACATCGCCCGCCTGGATGCGGCCTTCGGTGACGGCCAGCATGGCGTCTTCTTCGCGTTCGAAAACGCGCGCGGGCCCACGGTGCATTAACTTGTCGTGTCCGGCGAGTTTGACTACGCATCCTTCCGGAGCCAGCGATCCGCGCAGAATTTGCAGGCCGCCGGTAAGCTTCAGGGGATCGCTCAAAGGGCGGATCACCTTCTGGCCCGGAGTCTCTTTCGCATCCGCCGCTTCCTCGGCGAACGTGCGCCCGGTGCAGGTGAGGGCGCTGCCATCGACAAATTTCCCATCCATCAGACGCTGGGCGATCACGCCGATCCCACCGGCCAGATCCACATCGACGGCCACATATTTGCCGCCCGGCTTCAGATCCACAAAGAGCGGCGTCCGGTTGTTGATCGGGTTGAAGTCTTCGATCACCAGTTCGACTCCCGCTTCGCGCGCCATGGCGATCAGATGCAGCACCGCGTTGGTGGACCCGCCCGTCCCCGCTACGCCGGCGATGGCGTTCTCGAACGCTTTCCGCGTGGCAATATCGCGCGGCTTGCGATCGTGCTTCACGCAATCCAGAATGATGTGGCCGCACCGCCGGGCCACCTCTTGCTTGCGCACATCGACCTGCGGCACGGCGGCGGTTCCCATGGGCGAGAGGCCGATCAATTCCATCACCGTCGCCATCGTGTTGGCGGTGAACTGTCCGCCGCAAGCGCCGGCTCCGGGACACGCATTGTTCTCAATTTCCAGAAGATCGGCATCCGTGATCTTGCCGCGCGCATGCGCGCCGACTGCTTCGAAGACATCTTGAATTGTGATGTCGTGACCTTTGTAGCGGCCCGGCAAGATCGATCCGCCGTAGAGGATAACGCCCGGTGTGTTGAGCCGCAGCAGCGCCATAGCCGCGCCGGGGATGGTCTTGTCGCAAGCTACCAGTGCGACGATGCCGTCGAACATATGGCCGCGCGCGACTAACTCGATGGAGTCCGCGATGACCTCGCGGCTCACCAGCGACGCTTTCATGCCTTCCGTGCCCATGGTGATGCCGTCGCTGATGGCGATGGTATTGAACTCCATGGGAGTGCCGCCGGCCGCGCGCACGCCCTCCTTGACGTATACAGCCAGGTCGCGCAGTTTGTAATTGCAGTTCATCGTCTCGGTCCAGGTGTTGGCGATGCCGATGATGGGCTTGCGCAGGTCTTCGTCGGAGAAACCGATGGACTTCAAATAACTGCGTGCGGGCGCGCGGCTGGGGCCTTGTGTGATGGTGGAACTCTTAAGAAACATGGAAATGTCAGTTTACCGTGAGGTGTCGCGCGTCATTCTACATCTCGAACTTGACTCCGTAATCTCGTCGCCGTAAGCTAAGAATTCTTGGTATGGGACGCAAGGCCCAAAAGAACGATTCGTTGCCCGGCTCACTGGACATGTTAATTCTGCGGACGCTGTCGCTGCGCGACCTCCATGGATACGGCATAGTCCAGTTCATCCAGCAATGGTCCAACGATGAGCTCCTCGTCGAGGAGGGCTCGCTGTACCCCGCTCTCCAGCGGCTGGAGCTAAACGGCTGGATCGAGGGTGTCTGGGGCGTGACCTCGAACAATCGACGGGCGAGGATCTACAAGATCATGGGGACTGGCCGCAAACAGCTGGCGGTTGAAACCCGGAAGTACGCGAAACTCACGCTGGCGATCGCCCGTGTGATGGGAGCGGAGTGACGGAGATGTTTCGACGGCTGAGGTATTGGATAGAAAACCACAGGCGCAGCGAGGCGTTACGCGAGGAAATGGAACTACACCTTGCGGAAAAAGCCGCGGAACTCGAAGCCGACGGCATGACGGCGGCTCTCGCCCAGGCGGAAGCGCGCCGGCGATTCGGCAACGTGGGACTGAAGCAGGAAGAGTCACGGGAAATTTGGATGACGCGGTTTTTGTCGGAACTTGGCCAGGATGTCCGCTATGGCTTTCGCTCAATGGCTGCCAACAAGGCATTTAGCGCCCTGGCGGTCCTGTTGCTGGGGCTCGGCATCGGGGCCAATACCGCGGTTTACAGCTTCATGGAGTCGATTCTGTTGCGCTCGCTGCCCGTGGCCGATCCCGAGTCGCTGGTGGTCTTCAATTGGCGTAGCCGGCCGCCCCAGAACGCCAACAAGGAATGGGTCCACGTCATGCACGGGGTGCAGGGCCTTGCCTGGCCAGGCGACAAAGGCATCATGGTCAGCGGGATGTTCCCGTACGGCGCGTTCGACACACTTCGCAAGGAGAATCCCGTCTTTTCCACGCTCTTTGGATACTTCAACGGACTACACCGCACCTTGGCCGTTCGAGGCCAGGCGACGAGCGCGAGCACGGAGTACGTCACCGGCGAGTATTTTCGCGGCCTGGCAGTGTCGCCGGCCGCGGGACGTCTGATCGACCCCGAAGACGACCGCCCAAGCGCAGAACCTGTCGCCGTAATCAGTTTTGCGACAAGCCAGCAGCGCTTTGGAGGACTGGCGAATGCGATTGGACAGCCCATTTTCGTCGATAACATCCCCTTCACGGTGATCGGCGTCGCGCCGCCGGAGTTTTTCGGAGTGGACCCTGCGGTGGCGCCGGACCTCTACCTTCCGTTGCACACGAATTTGCTCACAGACGGCGCTAGAGCCAATCGCATGTATGCCGACGGAAACTTCTACTGGATCGAAATGATGGGCCGCCTGCGTCCCGGCGTCAGCATGGCCCAGGCGCAGGCCGCGCTGGCTCCGCGTTTCCATCAATGGGTTGCCACCACCGCGACCACCGACGGCGAGCGCGCCAAACTGCCCGCGCTGATTCTGAATCCCGGCGCCGAAGGTCTGGGTAGCCTGCGCCGCCAGTATTCCAAGCCTATTTACGTACTCCTGATGATGGTGGGACTGATCCTGGCGATCGCGTGCGCGAACATCGCCAATCTGCTGCTGGCAAGGGGCGCCGCGCGACGCCGCGAAATGGCTATCCGGCTCAGCCTCGGAGCGGGACGGTTCCGCGTCGTGCGGCAGTTGCTCACCGAGAGTGTGATGCTGTCGTCGCTCGGCGGAGCGTGCGGGGTCTTGTTGGCCATCTGGGGCGTGCGATCACTGACGTTGCTGCTCTCGCACGGCCAGGAGAACTTTACCCTGCACGCGGAATTGAACTGGAACGTGCTGGGTGTGACGGCGGCGCTCTCCGTGGTTTGCGGCCTGTTATTTGGCCTCGCGCCAGCGATTCAGTCGACGCGTCCGGACGTCATGCCGGCGCTAAAGAATGGCCGCGGGGGCGGACCGCGCCACCACGCGCAGCACGTTCTGGTGGTCGCCCAAATCGCGATGTCTTTTCTCATCCTGGTCGCCGCGGGTCTGTTTGTCCGGACACTCAACAAACTGCACTCCGTCCAACTGGGGTACGCCCGCGAGAACATCCTTCTGTTCTCGCTGAATGCGCGCCAGGCTGGCCATCGTGACCCGGAGATGACCACTTTTTACGCGCACCTGCGCAAGCGCTTCGAATCGATTCCCGGGGTGAGCAGCGCCACGCTTTCGCAATCCTCGATCATCAACGCCGCCCGCGCCGGGCAGGCAATCAGGGGGCCAATGAAGATCGGCGCTGTGAATCTTGACGGCGCGCGCGTCCTGGCCGCTGGACCGCGTTTCCTCACGACGATGCAGATTCCCATCCTCGCCGGGCGTGAGATTGATGACCGCGATCAACAGGGCTCCCCGCCCGTTGCAGTGATCAGCGAGCGGCTGGCGAGGACTTACTTCGGGAACGAGCATCCGGTGGGCCGGCGCATCACGCTCCCGGACGAGAAGCGCGATCTCGAAATCGTCGGCGTGTCGGCTAACCTGCGGTACGGTGGTCTGAAAAATGAAGAGGAGAGTGCCATGACCGTGTTCGTAGCGGTCAGCCAGTTTTCTCCGGACCGAATGACCTACGCGCTGCGCACCGCGGGTGATCCGCTGAGCTATGTCAAGAGTGTGCGTGAGATCGTTCGGGAGGCGGATTCCCGCATACCCGTCACAAACGTGGTCACGCAGGCTGCCGAAATCGATGGGACGATCAGCCGGGAAGTCACGTTCGCGAAGCTATGCACGGGTTTTGCGGTTCTCGCCCTCCTGATCGCGTGCGTGGGACTTTACGGCACGATGTCCTACAGCGTCGCGCGGCAGGTCGGCGACATTGGAATCCGCATGGCTCTGGGAGCGCAACCGGGCGCCGTGGTATGGATGGTTCTGCGCCGCGTTCTACTACTGGCGGCGGTGGGACTCGCGATCAGCGTGCCTGCCGCTTTGATCGCGTCGCGGCTTGGCAAATCGTTTCTGTTCGAGACCCGGCCCAATGATCCGGGAACCCTGGCGCTGGCCGGTGTCGTCCTCCTGAGCGCCATGATTCTCGCCGGCTATGTGCCTGCAAGGCGCGCATCTCGCATTGATCCGCTTGTGGCTCTGCGGCACGACTAGGAGCCTCAAGGTGAATCGTTATCGGCCTGGACCCGGGGTTTCACCTATTCCGATTGACCGGAATGAAGATGTTCGCGAGCGGCGGCGAGGCGCTGGAGGAGATTCTCGGGAAGGGGTGCCGCGTCCCGGCGTGTGGCCTCGAAGCGCTGCTTCTGGCGCATTCGATAAGCGTCGATGGCAGGTTGGTTTTCCAGATAGAACGAAAACCTGGGTGAGAGTCAGAGTTTCGAATTCCGCCAGGATCGCTCCGGGGAGAGCCTTTCGTTGAAGCACTGAACGATGGAATCGAGAGAGATTCGTGTACCGGCCAAATAGTACCCGCCGTTGCGCTCCTCCACGTATTCTCTCGCCATCACCCCAATTATAGCTGGATTTCTTTGCTGGGCTGCTTGCCTCGAGGAGGTTGTTCCTCGTCCGACGGAAAAAACCGCCCGGCACTCACAGTGCCCATGCGTCGTCGCCCATGTCGTGATTCGCGCTCGCAGGAAGAGGCACGTTGTGGTTAGCAGCGATCCCGGAGACATTCAAACAAATCGACTCGGAAACTCGTATGGCTGCGCCGAGCTACAGGACGAAAAGTCAGGGGCAACGCTTGTAAAGCAGCTCTTCGTGGACCGATTAGCCCTCTCCTGAGTTGGAGCGTCCCTCTGGCGTTCGGGTTGGATCGCCGGCCCGATGCGGTCGTTGACTGGGGATGAAAATCCTCTGGGTGGTCCGGCCCGCGATAGACTTGGCTCTGGGATTATGTCGGAGCCGCACAAGCCGCTTTCGGCCCTTCTCTCGCAAATTCTGGTCGCCTATAGTGTGGAGCTCGATTGCGAATTCGAGCGCCGCATGCTGCAAACCGAGAGCCGTAGCGCGCGCCTCTCTCTGGTCATTTGGCTGAACGCGCTGCAGTTTCTGGCCGAGGGACCCGTTTCGGTTCGAACGCTCGCTTCGCGCGCGCTCACAGCCGAGGCTGACGCCAAAGCCGGGCTCGGTTGCCTCGAACGATGGGGCGTCGTNNCGCGCCGATTGGCCGGTTCGGCTCACGGCCAGCGGTGAAACAGCCGTCGGAATCTGGCCCGACCTGATCCCGGAAATCGACGCCCGCTGGTCGAAACGCTTCGGTGACGACGCGACGAGGTTGCGCCGCTCGTTAGAAGCAATCGAGCACCAGATCGACCTCGAATTGCCGCAGGGCTTGCCCGGTGCGATTCTGAAGCTGCCGGAGTTCGGGCTCCGGAAATCGGCTGCGGAAGACGGCCTGCGGCTGCCGGTGCTGCTTTCCCGAGTTCTGCTCGCGTTCGCGCTCGATTTCGAACGTGAGTCCCAAGCGCCGATTTCGCTATCCGCAAACGCGATCCGCGTTCTCAGTGACGAACCGATCCCTGAAACGGAGATTCCCAAACGAACCGGCTGTTCGGAAGAGACCGCAGGCATTGGCTGGCAGCACAAGCCGTACATCCTCGTTGAAGCAGACCCTGCGCGCGGCCGCGGCANNCCGGAACGACCCGCGCCGGTGCCCAGACACCGGCCCTGGGCCGCGTCGACATTGGACCGGCGGCACGCCAGCGCAAGCGGGATTTGGTAATTCAGTCGGAAGCATTCGTGCGCGATCCGGCTGGCACTCTCCCACATTATCCGCTCTGGGACATGAACCGCGGCTTCGGTCCGTAGCAACCCGAACGGTGCCGCATATTTTCGCCACAATCGCCCCAATCAAATCAATCACTTCCACCAAATCCCCGCTTCAAGACCCCATCCCGCCTGCAATCCTGATGGCAGGAGTACTTTAACGACATGTCCAACCCCCCATGGCCGAACTCAAAGCCTTGCAGTACAGCCGCATCAGCAAGCGTGCCGACCAGTATAGCGTCGAAACCTACCCCGCCTATGGCCGATCGTCTGGTTGAGGCGCGGGAGGAAGTCCGAAAGAAATCGGTCGGGGAAGTCACCCCAGAACCGGTTCCGGCCGAAGCTGCAAGTGACTCAGAACAAACCAGATCGACGGAACCCTTGATTCGCCAAACGACCCACCGGCTGGTCACTCCGCTCCACCCGGAGAGGGAGGAAATCATCCGTCAGGCTGCCCGCTTTGATCGGCGGCTGAATACTCCCGGCTCATCGAACGGAGCGCGGCCAGCGCCTTCAGTGTCTTATCCCTTGTTACGCTGGTTCCGATGAATCAGCTCGATGAGCTTCGCCGCAGACACCACGCCGCCGAACAGGGCGGGGGACCGCAACGGCGCGAACGGCAGCATAAAGAAGGGAAGCTCTCCGCGCGCGAGCGCATCGAGCTGCTGCTCGACCCGGGCACTTTCACCGAGACCGACAAACTGGTGCAGCACCGTTCGCGCGACTTCGGCATGGACGAGCAGGTCGTCCCCGGCGACGGTTTCGTCACCGGTTACGGCTACATCCACGGCCGCCTCACCTTCGTCTTCGCGCAGGATTTCACCGTCTTCGGCGGCTCGCTCTCCGAAGCCAACGCGCAGAAGATCTGTAAGGTAATGGACCTGGCGCTCAAGAACGGCGCGCCACTCATCGGCTTGAACGACTCGGGCGGTGCGCGCATTCAGGAAGGCGTGGTTTCACTCGGCGGGTACGCGGATATCTTCCTGCGCAACACCTTGGCCAGCGGCGTGGTTCCGCAGATCTCCGCCATTATGGGTCCTTGCGCGGGCGGCGCGGTCTACTCGCCGGCGATCACCGATTTTGTCTTCATGGTCGCGAAGACCAGCTACATGTTCGTAACCGGTCCTGATGTAATCCGCACCGTGACTCATGAAGATGTCTCGAAGGAAGACCTGGGCGGCTCCATGACGCATAACGCGATCAGTGGCGTCGGCCATTTTGTCGCGCAGGACGACTCCGAATGCATCCAGATGATTCGGGAGTTACTCACCTTCCTGCCGCAGAACAATCGGGAAGACGCGCCGCGGCGCGAGACCAACGATCCGGTCGATCGTGCCGATGTGGAATTGGATTCCGTCGTCCCCAACGAATCCAATCAGCCGTACGACATCAATGATGTCGTACGGCGCGTAGTGGATGAGGGCTATTTCTTTGAAGTTCAGGAGCACTTCGCGCGCAATCTGGTGATCGGGTTTGCGCGCCTCGACGGGCGGCCGGTCGGGATCCTCGCCAACCAGCCGGCCCATCTCGCCGGATGTCTCGATATCAATTCATCGGTGAAGGGCGCGCGCTTCGTGCGTTTTTGCGATGCGTTCAATCTTCCGATCGTCACTTTCGAAGACGTGCCGGGTTTCCTTCCCGGAACCGCCCAGGAGTTTGGCGGCATCATCCGGCATGGCGCGAAGCTGCTTTATGCGTACGCCGAGGCGACGGTCCCGAAGATCACCGTGATCACCCGCAAGGCGTACGGCGGCGCGTATTGCGTGATGGGTTCGAAGCATATTCGCACGGATGTGAACCTGGCGTGGCCCACCGCCGAGATTGCGGTGATGGGCCCGGAAGGCGCGGCGAAAATTGTGTACCGGCGCGAGCTGGCGGCCGAGGGCGATTCGATTCTGGCTGCCAAAACGGAGGAGTTTCGTGAGCGCTTCGCCAATCCTTTCATCGCCGCGGAACGCGGTTATATCGATGATGTGATTGAGCCTCGCGAAACCCGCGCGCGTCTCATTTCCGCGCTACGAATGCTGGAGAATAAGGTGGACCAGACCCCGAAAAAGAAGCACGGGAACATTCCCTTGTGATTTTCGAACCGAAACGGAGTCCGGCGCGTATTGCAACTATGCGAACTGTTTACGTTGCGTTAAGTTTTCTGGCTCTGAGCAGCATGGCGCAAGCCGATGAGTGGAATAAGAAATATGCGGTTTCCGGTTCGCCGGAGCTGCGCATCCACGCCGGAGAAGGGCGCGTCGAGGTGCGAGTCGGAGCAGGGAATGAGATTGCCGCTCACGTCACCACGCGAGGCTGGAAGATCAGCGAATCTGAAGTGCAAATCATTGAGCATCAGATGGGCAACATGGTTGACCTGGAGGTTCGGATCCCCCATGGACATTTTCAAGTTTGGAATAACCGCGAGATCCGCGTGGATCTGACGGTGCCGGTAAACGTGACCAGCAACATCGAGACCGGCGACGGCGCGGTGGTGATTCACGGCGTACACGGCGATACGCGTGTGCGCACCGGTGACGGCTCCATCCATGCGGAGGATATGGAAGGGCGCCTCGATCTTCACACGGGCGATGGCAGCGTGACGATGCGGGGACGCGTGGATGGACTGACCATCGAAACGGGCGACGGCAGCGTGACTGCGGAGCTCGAGCGCGGGTCGCGCGTGGCATCGGGCTGGAAGATTCATACCGGCGACGGCAGCGTGACGGTGCGCGTGCCGGACGATCTGCGCGCGTTCATCGATGCGCACACCGGGGATGGGTCGGTATCGGTGGATTTGCCCATCACGATTGAAACGGCCGCGAAGGATCACAGCAATGTCCGCGGCAAACTGAACGGCGGCGGCGATACGTTCCGCATCGAATCGGGGGATGGATCGATTCACGTAGGACGCAGTTAGCGGATTTCGGCGTGAAACGTTCTTTCCTTTTGTTGCCACTTGTACTGGCGCCGGCTTTCGCGGCGCTGCCGCCGCTGACGGATGCCAAGCTCCTGTCGTGCGAGGGTCTTCCCTGCGTCGACGTGCTGGCGGGAAGCGCGCATCTCAAGCTGGGCGTCGATACTGGCAATCCCAACTCGTTTCTCAACTTGAAAGCGGCGCAGGCTCTTGGGCTTACCCTGCAGCCCGTCAACGGACGCGACGGTAAGCCGAGACCAGGCGTTCAAACAGCCATCGTTCCCAACGTCTCAATCGGCCCGATCAAGTTCGACGAACTGAAGTTTCTCGTCTTCGACCTGAGCGATGCGATTGAGAACGGCGTGTTCCCACGCATCGACGGCACGATCGCGTACGGTGCTTTCAAAGACCGGATCTTGCAGCTCGATTATCCGGCGGGTATTCTGTCCGTGTCCCAGCCGCTGGCCGCGCCAGTTGTTTGCCCGGCCTCTTGCGGGGATATCTCGCTGATACCCTTTGGTAGGAACGGGCCGCCAATTGTGACAAGCACCGGCTTCACGGTGAACGGCAAGGCGATCGCCGTCCAAATCGGCACCATGTTTACTGGCACGCTTGTGGTGTTTCCAACCGCCGTTGAGAGCCTGGGGCTGAGCGCCGAAAGTAAGAGCACAAAATCCCACTTCTTCCCGTTTACGGACGAAGGTGTCGATATGTTCGAGTCGCAGGCCAGCCAGATCGGTTTCGGCTCGAAGGTGCTTCTCGCGCCGTCGCCGCTCTATTTCGCGGGCCCGAAGGTTCACTTGCCCGATGGATTATTCGGCGGCACGGTGGGAGCGGGTTTGCTCTCTTCCCACAAGAGCACGCTCGACTTTCACGACAATAAGTTCTGGCTGGATTGAATCGTCATCACTTTCGCCCATTCGGCCGGAATTCGTTCCCAACGATCCGGGAAACTCGCTCTCACCAACGGTGAGGGATGGCAAGAGGCCAGAAGTTGAAGCCTGCCATCGTCAATGAGCGGTCTCGCCCTCGCCGCCTTGTCACCAACAAATACGACCACTCTCAACTGACTGAGTAGGGTAACCAGTTCCTTCACGCAGAGAACGCCCGCTCTCAGCTCCTGTGCAGTCACTTTGCGGGTGCCATTCCACCACGGAACCACGTTCCAAATGACCGTTAACTTTCTAGGTATTGCTGCCCGCTGCATGAAGTTGAAAATCGCAGCCGCGGTTGGATCGTCGTTGTTGCGGCTGATAAATCCCGATCCGACACGTTTACCCGTCTCGGCCGTCATCGGGCCGGGTTTTTCGAAGAGGAACAGCGCAGTCGCGTCAATACCGCCATCTAAGGGATCGAAATCGGGAACTTCTCCCAAGCCACGGGCGCGCAGGTTCGCGGCATAGAGCGTCAGGGGTGCGACGTGGGGCAGTTGAAGCATTGCCTTTCGGCTCTGCCGAACAGCAACATCTCGCATGCACCGGGGTCCATCATCATGCTGCGGATTGGAATACATTCAACGGATAGATGACGCGCCAGTCGGAATCCTACGGCTTTGCCTATTTCCGGAGCCTGTACCGATACGGCGTGCTGTCATCACGCTCAAACATATCAGAGTAGGGATTTCTGCCAATTGTGAAGGTCTGACTGAACCACTTCATCATGTTGTCGGCCCACCACTCTGTTGAGCGCCCCGCTGGATCGTTCGAGACGATCTCACGCAGCCGGTGGGTAAGAGACGCATCAGAACATATCGCGAGTACAATCTGGCGGTGTGTCACAAAATTATTACCTGCTCCACAAAGAGCTTCCATGACAGAGGCGATCGCCGGGAACACATCAGGCTGCGAAAACCCCAACGGTTCGTTTTCGCTGAAGAAGACCTTTGCTCTTCTTCGCGGTTTCTTCGGCTTCGCGGTGCCTTGTTTAAGCCGTTCCTCAATCGCCCGGTTTTTTGCGATGCGATCTTTGATGCGCTCAGACGGAGTCATTTCGACGTAGCGTTTGACCATAGGCGCCCTAATCGTCTCACATCTTATCTGGTGCCCCGATCTGCATTCTCTGAAAATTACTTTGCGACAAGTCCCTCCTCCAACCCACAACGTCCTTCGAGATGAATGTCGCTCTTTAAAACCAATAGCGCCGCTGTTTTCGGAATCGACGCGCACCCGGTTCAAGTAGAAGTCGATCTCTATAAATCCGGAATGGCGCGGGATTTCGTGCTGGTCGGCATGCCCGACACCGC
>PLFE01000189.1 GCA_003136675.1 Bryobacterales bacterium | reverse complement strand
CTAACCAACTGAGCTACGCGCCCCGAGGAAACCTCAATTCTAATACATGCCGGTTCCGACCGCGCTTCTGTTACAGTAGCGGGATTGCGAATCGGCATTGATTCCGGCGGAACCTTCACCGATTTCGCCGTTCTCCATGACGACGGCTCGCTGCACGTTTTCAAGCTTCGCTCCAAAGCCGCAGATCCCGCTTCGGTCATCATCGCGGGCATCGCGGAGGCCGCACGCAACTACGGTGGAGCAGTGGCCATCGTGCACGGTTCCACCGTTGCGACGAACGCGCTCCTGGAACGTAAAGGGGCGCGGACGGCCTTTATCACGTCGCCGGGTTTTCGGGATCTGCTGGCTATCGGACGGCAGCATCGCAATTCCCTCTACAGCCTGCATCCCCCGGAACGCCCCAATCTGGTGGACCGCGCGCTGTGCTTCGAATGGCCTGAGCCGATCCCCAGAGGTGAAATCGAAGCTGTCGCCATCTGCCTTCTCAACGCGTATCAGGATGACACTTCCGAGAAAGAGATCGCTGCTGCGTTAAGCGGGCGTGGGCTCTACGTTTGCCGCTCCTCAGAAGTCGCGCCTGAGTTTCGTGAATATGAGCGCGCGTCAACTACCGTTCTGAACGCGTACGTGAGTCCGTTAATGAGCCGCTACCTCGGGCGACTTGAAAACGATTGCCCGTATCCGATCGAAATCATGCAATCGAGCGGCGGGCTGTTGAGCGCATCCGAGGCGCGGTCCCACGCCGTCCGGACGATTCTCTCGGGACCCGCCGGCGGAGTCATCGGGGCGCGGGCCATGGGAGGATCGCCAGTCATTTCGTTCGATATGGGCGGTACATCCACAGACGTCAGCCTGGTGGAAGACCCGCTGCGCTTCGCGACGGAGGCATGGGTGGAGGGGTTGCCGGTGCGTGTGCCCATGCTCGATATTCACACCGTGGGAGCGGGTGGCGGATCGCTGGCTTTCGTCGACGGAGGCGCGAGGTTGCGCGTGGGTCCGGAAAGCGCAGGATCGAGCCCAGGGCCGGCCTGCTACGGGACCGGCGAACGGGCGACGGTGACGGACGCTCATGTGGTTCTCGGCCGTATTCGGCCCGGCCGTTTTCTGGGCGGAACGATGGAAATTTTTCCGGAACGGGCAGAGCGTGCGGTAGGGGAACTGGGCAGGCAGCTTGGGTTAAGCGCCCCGGAGACCGCGGCCGCCATCGTGCGCATCGCGAATTCGAATATGGAGCAAGCCATCCGCGCGGTGACCTTGGAGAAAGGGCGGGACCCGCGCGATTTCCCGATCTGCGCATTTGGGGGCTGCGGCGGTCTGCATGCCTGCGAGATCGCCGAGGAACTGGGGATCAGGAGAGTGATTTTCCCGCCATGGGCCGGGGCGCTCTCGGCGGTGGGGATGCTGCTGGCGCGGCGCACGCGCGATTACGCGTCGGGGGCGATCGGGTCGGCCGATGTCGCGTCCCTTTTCGCGGCGCTGCGGGCGCGTGCCGAGGCGGATTTGCCGGGTGCGCAGATTCAGGAGCACGCCGATATTCGCTATCGCGGACAGAGCTATGAGCTCACCGTCGATTGGGATGGCGGGAATCCGCGCGGGCCGTTCGAAGCGGAGTACGAGAAGATCTACGGCTTGCGCGACCCTGGGCGGGAAATCGAGGTTGTGACGGCGCGGGTGCGGGCCGCGATGCCAGCGGCCGACGAAACATGGAGCCACGCGCAACCGGCTGACGGATTCAACGGGCCAGTGGAAGGACCGGCTCTGATGTTCGATTACGGATCGACGGCATATGTGCCTCCGGGCTGGCGGGCAGCCCGGAACAAAGCAGGCGTGGTCGTAGCCACTTTCTGAGCACTTCACTTTCTGAACACTCCACTTTCNNTCCACTTTCTGAACACTTCCACGAACTGTCCCGACGACGCTAATCGAGCACTTGCGAGCAGAGGGGCATCGTTGCGAGCCCGCCGCCTCACCGCACTCTGGCCGGGCCTGAATAGATGTTCCTGGCGCCACCGTTGACCGCAAAGATACACGTTCTCCGCGTTAACAAGGCGGCTTCCGGCGTTATCCGAGTACGCCCCCACTTGCGTATCTTCCGGTTACGCCATAGGCAGATAAGGCGTGGCCGTAGCTGAATCTGGGCTATAATTGCAGAACTCCAAAAGGGGGAGAACGTACATGAAAAAAAGCCTCGCCGGATTGGGCTTGTGCTTTTTGGTCTCGGCGGCAGCGTCCGCGGGATCGTCTTTGACAGCGTCTTCGCAACCGCCCGCTCTCTACGCCGCGTTCAGCGTCCCCGGCGCGATGAGCACTTTTGCCACGGGCATCAACAACTCCGGAGTGATCGCGGGATACTACATCGACGCAAATCTTGTGGGCCACGGCATGATCCGCCTGGCGAGCGGCACGATGGCGACATTCGACATCCCGGGCGCCGGCAGCGCGCCTGGCGAGGGCACGTTCGCGATGAGTATCAACGGGAGTGGGAATGTTAGTGGCTTCTATAACGACGCCGATTTCCAATATCACGGGTTCCTGCTGACGCCTGGCGGGGCCATCACCACCTTCGATGTCCCTGGTTCGGCCGGGACAATGCCCATGAGCATCAACGAGGCCGGTTCCGTGGCGGGTTACTACAACCTGCCCGACGGGACATCCGGCGGCTTTGTCCGCCAGGCCGACGGCGCGTTTGCGACGCTCGAAAGCCCGGGCGCCATGTTCACAACCCTATCCGGGCTGAACGCGGCGGGAACGGCTGTTGGCACCTCCGGTCCGTCGAGCGCTCCGTATCAGGGAATCCTGTTCACCGCGAGTGGGATCGCCACCACGTTCGTCGCGCCGGATGCGGGGACAAATCTAAATTCCGGAACCGAAGACATCAGCATCAACCTGCAAGGCGCCACCGCGGGTTTCTACTCGGACCAAAACTACGTGGGACATGGATTCCTGCGCAACGCGGGCGGCGTCGGCATCACAGAATTCAATGCTCCGGGGGCGGGAACAGTTTCGGGATCGGGAACATTCGCCCAGAGCATCAATGCCGCGGACACGATCACGGGATATATTCTGGATAACAACTCCGTGCACTACGGATTCCTGCGGACCTCCGGCGGTGGCATCCTCACCTTTGCCGCTCCGGGGGCAGGCGCGGCCAGTTCGCAAGGCACTGTCGCGGTGACCATCAACAGCAGCGATGTGATTGCGGGATACTACATCGACAGCAGCCAGGTGGCTCACGGTTTCGTGCGCACGCCGGGTGGCCAGTGATAGCTCCCTAAGACGCGTCTCCTCGGAGTGGCCTGATTCGTGATCCGACTGAGCTTGCTATGATCAGCATCTCCAGAAGGTTACTTTTTGGCGGAGGAAATGAACCCGTCCCCATCAGCATGGGTCCGCGTTAAGTCACTGTGCTTGCGAGCAAAAGACTCTTCGCGTCCGGAGATTGTTCTCAAAGGCGCGCGGAACTCGGACAGAGCAGCGGTACGACGCATGCTGGATGCGGATTCCGATTGGGACGCCGATGTCAGACTCGACGAACCGCTCGACGAATCACTCCGCCCGGCCGGCGCGGAAGGGCACTCCCGCTGGTTGTTCGCCCCGGCAACGTTGGTCGGTTCGCGATTTGAAATCGTCCGCCCGCTCGGGCGCGGGGGCATGGGCGAGGTCTATGAAGCCCGCGATCGGGTGAAGAACCTTGCGATTGCGCTCAAGGTGCTTCTTCCGAACCCAGCCATGGACTCCGCAACCGCGGACCGTTTACTTCGCCGCGAGGTGGCGTTGGCCCAGATGGTCAGCCACCGGAACATCTGCCGAATTTACGATCCCTACGTTCATGAGTCGGATCATCACGCGGCGATGCTGGTGGTTTCCATGGAATTACTGAAGGGCAAGACGCTGTCGGCGGTCCTCTCGGAAAGGGGACGGCTGGGAGCGGAAGAAGTTGCCGCGGTTGCGCGCCAGCTCGCGGCCGGAATCGACGCCGCGCACGCCGCCGGGGTGGTGCATCGGGATCTAAAACCGTCGAACGTCATCCTGGTGGACGACGGGGGCGGGCAGCGGGTGGTGATTACGGATTTTGGGCTGGCGCGGCAGGCCGCTGGACAAACGGTCTCCCATCTGGGGAACTCCATCGCGGGCACCCTGCGCTACATGGCTCCCGAACAGAGGCTGAGCGGGACGGCAGCGGGCGGTCCGCTTCCGGTGCACCCCACGCAGACCAGTGTGAAGTTGTCTGGCTCAACGGCGCGGCTGCGGGGTTTGTTCTCGGCGGGCAGCTTTGGAATCGAGATAAATTACGGGTCGCGGTCGACGATCCGAAGATCAATTTCCCCCTCGCCTCCGTGGAAATCAAGACAGAGTGGGTCCCGATTCAACCGGATCAGTACAGCCGCTACATCGTCGCCACGACAACCAAAGGCACTCGTGGCCTTGTGGCCTTTCACGTGAAGGTTCATGACATCGTGTCGTGGAAGTGGGCCACATTCATCCATGTTGATCGTTCCGCCGGAGTCGCGCTAAACGACAATTTCGGCCTGGCCAAGGAGAGGCCATCAACTCGGTTGCTCAGTCTGCTCGCTGGTAACAAAGCGGAAATTCTGGCCAACTATCGATTGATCGGAGCGCAGGTCGATTCGATGCCTCCTCTTTTGGGAAACCCACTGATCGAAGGGGATACGGCCGGCACATCATCCTGTCAGGGCTGCCATGAGACGGCGCTTATCAGCGACCTGGACGCCCGCATCGCTCCTCGCGGCGATTCCGGTCCGCCCTTCAAGCTCGTCTACTTCGATTGGACGATGGCCAAAAGCGCGATTTGCATGTGCCCGAGCGCCCGCTGTCTTAATGGAACGCCATTGACCCCTCCTGTATGCCCATGAAAGAACGCTCTGAACTATTCAACGAGATGTACGACCGGCTGCGCCAAATGGCCCGCGGCAGGCTCGCCATCGATAACCGCAATGCCCGTGGAGACGCCACTTCTCTCGTCCACGAAGCTTATATCAAGCTGCGCGGTTGGTCCAATAGCTTCCAGGACGAGAAGCACTTTCTCGCGACCGCGTCCAATGCGATGCGCCAGATTCTGGTGGATCGAGCGCGAGCGCGCCGGTCGCTCAAGCGAGGCGCCAATGTCGAACCGCTCTCGGTTTCGATCGAGACTCCGCTCCACGGGACCCCCACGATTGTGGATGTTCTGCTTCTCGACGAAGTCCTCGATCGGATGGCCGCCTTCGATCCGCGCGCGGCTCGCATCACCGAGATGCGTATGTTTCTGGGTCTCAGCGAGGAGGAAATAGCGGNNGAAAGCGGAGATGGGGAGCGAACGGCGCAAAGGTCCGTCCGGAGCCAAACACTCCGCTACTAGCTGAACACGTCACTTTCTAAACACTATTACGCACTGGCCTGACGCACAGATTCGAAACGCTTCCCGCATCCCCGTCAACTGCGGGATCTCATCTATTTGCGCGGGCTGGATGTAGCCGTAGAAACGCGTCAGCAGTTCCTTCCACGCGGGTCGATTCAAAGTGTGCAGCGGGTCCCACATTACCGAATACGCCACCAGCGCATCGGCATGTCCCCGCACTTTGCCGGAGAGGTTCTCGGCCCGGAAATCGTTGATCTCCAGCACATGCATGGGGCGGGTGACGTAGCCCATTTCGGGGCGGCGCAACTCGCCGGCGACGGGAAACGACGAGGCGATGGTCGCGTCCGGCAGAGCCGCTTCCACATATTGGGCGGCCTGCTGGTCGAGGGTGACGAACGTGGTCCAGGCGAGGTTGTTTTCCATCGGGAAGGGATACGGCGGATTGATGAAACAAGCCGCCAGCAGGCAAGCCGTCAGCGCCAGAGCAGCCAGATTCCGAACTTTCCGGGGAAGGTTCCAAATGGCCACCGCGAACGCCGCATAGAGAACCGGCAGCGCGGGCAGCAGGTAACGCTCCAGCACTGCGCCGCCCAGGACGGTGATCACGGCGACGTGCACTGCGACGAAGGCGAAGGCGACGCCCCATTCCCGGGAAATCGGGCGTTTTCGTAGCCAGAAAACCAGGGCAATGGAACCGATGATGTGCCCGCTGCCGATCAACAGGTAGTAGCCCCTCCGGATCAGCGCCAGCAGCAAACGTACGGGATTGAGCGGGTAGAACAGATTGTAGTCGGTGAACTCCGGGCTGCCAAACCAATGTCCGGTAGCGCGCTTCAATTCGACCAGCCAGACGAGGAGCGGCGCGAGAGGCAAGATGAAGAGCAGAGCCGTGCGCGTTTGCCCCCGGCGCAACAGAAGGAAGCCAAACAGCGCCGGCGCCACGATGGCGGTTTCCTTCAGCATCACGGCCACCGAGCAAACCGCCGCGCAAAGCACGAAGCGCTCGTCCAGAAACAGCACAAGCGCAATGGTGGTGGCGGCCATGGCGGGCAGATCGAGCTGCGCCATGATGCTTTGCGAGAAGAACAGCGGGCAGGTGAAAAGGAAGAGCGCCGAAAGAGACGAAGCGGCGGCAGCCCCGCTCAGCCGGTAGGTGAGCTTCCATTGGGCCGCCAGGCCCGCGGCGGCGAAACAGAGCATGGCCACGCGGGTTCCCATGATGGAATAGCCAAGAACGCACCAAACGGCCGCCAGATAAGCCATCACTCCGGGGGGATGGACATTGGGCACCGTCGTGTAGGGAACCCAAGCCAGGCGGTGGTAAATATCCAGAGAAGCAGGGACGAACTGCCCCAGTTCGTCCCAGTAGAACGGCAGGCGCAGCAGCGGGTAATGGGTGAGGCAGAGCAACGCGAACGCTGCGCCCATGCCGGCGGCCACGCGCCGGAAAGCTGGCATCTATTGAACGATACCGCCGGCGACATTGGCTTGATTGGGTTCCAGTCGAATTTCCCCAAAAGCGGATTCGTACTGGCTCACGTTCTGTTGCAGAACATTCAGAAGCGCCTTGGCTTGCGGGGGGCTGATGTAGACGCCCTGGAAGTTCTGGATGGACACATTGTCGGGGGCGCTCTGGCTGATCGTTCCAAACATGAGAAAGAAATCCCACAGGTTGACCCGAATCTGCACGCTGTTCGCGTAGTCCTCGCGGTATTCCGGCGATTTCTCGAGGCGGATGACCTGTTGGGGCGGCGTTGTCATGGCCCCATGGTGACAAGAGCGCGGGTGCCGCGTCAACCCGTCAAAGATTTCCTGCCGTTCGCCACAAAACTTTGCAGTTTGGCAGAACCATTGCATAGAGTTTCACGTCAGTCTGTTTGTAAGGAGATGGCCATGAATCAGATCGCTAACAAACCCATCGAGATCCGCACCGCAATGGCGAAGGTGTATTGCCCAATTTGTACCCACACGGTGGAAGTGGCCGTGCGTACGGACGGCCGGAGGGCCAAGGTGGCCAGCGGCCAAAAATGCCCGCGCTGCGCCGGATCGATCGATGCCGGGGTGATCATGCATATTCCCCAGGCGGCGTAAATTTATGCGCCGAACGGCGAATTTTCGACACTCGTGCCGGAATCTTAGGTACTTGTGAGTTGTTCCGCGGGCTGAGATCTGTGATATTCAAGAGAGAGTTCTCTTGTTACACGACGCTGAAATGAAAAAGATCCCAGTTCCACTCAACTCGCCGCTCTCCGAAACGCCGCCCCTCACACTGCGGCCGGAACGGACAGTGCCTCAACGGATGATCGCTTGTGTTATCTGCGGTTCCGACACCCAATCCAGTTCGCCTGAAGAGATGTGCTGGGTTTGCCGCCGCTTGAAGATTAGCGCCTGGCGGGACGTGGAGCAGCAGATGCCCGCCCAGGAATGACGGACCCGCCCGGCAGGCCTCGGCGAACCGAAAGTAACCGAATTCGCGGGTCCGCGTCAATTCAGGTAGGCCCGAGCTTGGGCTTTCACAGAAGTCTTCCACAAAAAAAGCTACACTAGAGAGATTCGGAGTCCCGCTGCAATGAACAATCGCGCAAAGTATTGGGTGGTGTCGTCCTCCACCGTTTTGGTTCTTTTGCTCATCTTTGGCAACCTGATGGGCAATCTGGTGGTGAAGGGCGCCTCGACCGAGGATACTGGCCAAGCCAACGTTTACCGCCATTTCGGCGTGTACACGGAGGTGCTTTCGCGAATCAAGAGCGAGTACGTGGAGGAGCCGGACATGAAAACGGTGACTCTGGGCGCCATCAACGGACTCCTGGAATCGATTGACCCGTTTGCCAGTTATCTGAACGCGGATCAATATAAGGAATATCTCAAGAATTTCGACGCCTACCGGGGCGACGTGGGAATGGTGCTAGCGAAAAAGTACGGGTACATCGCGATTGTGGATGTGGTGCCAGGTTCACCAGCCGCTGAGGCGGGTTTGAGCACCGGCGATATGATCGAGACCATTAAGGGCGTGGCGACTCGGGATATGCCTCTGGCATACGCTTCGCTGCTGCTCCGAGGACAACCGGGAACCACCATTGACCTGACGGTGTTGAAACGCCGGCCGGAACCGCAAAAGGTTACGCTGACGCGCGTCGCATCTGTTAATCCCGCGCTTGAGTCGAAGATGCTCGAAGGGCAGATCGGCTATATTGCGCCCGAAACACTGAACAGCGCGAAAGTGGAGCAGGTTGCCGCGGCGCTGAAGAGTCTGCAGGCCAAGGGCGCGAAGAAAATTATTCTGGATCTGCGCAATTGCGGAACGGGCGAGGCCGATGCTGGCGTGGACCTGGCGAATCTTTTCCTGGACAAGAAAATGATTACGTACGCCGAGGGACAGCGCTACAAGCGGCATGATTATATGGCGGAGCAGAAGAAGCAGGTTTCCACGCTGCCGCTGGTTGTGATCACGAACCGGGGCACGGCATCTGGGGCGGAAGTGGCCGCAGCCGCGCTGGGCGAGGATAAGCGTGCGGATCTTGTGGGAGAACGTACGTATGGCGATGCTTCCATTCTGCGTACGATCACGATGGACGATGGTTCGGCTGTGATCCTGTCGGTGGCCAAGTTCTATGGTCCCGATGGAAAGGCGATTCAAGACATCGGCGTTACGCCGGGAACGCTGGTCGCCGAGCCGGATTCCACCACTGAGGTGGACCAGGATGGTGAGCCCATCGCCAACTCCACCGAAACCAAACCGACCGACGACCTGCTGTTGAAAAAGGCGATCGAAGTGGTTTCAGCGAAGAGCTAGACGGGTTCTTAGAGCGTCTGCAGGTACGCCATCAAGTCCTTCTTTTCCTGATCGGAAAGAAGGTCCTTGTAGCCGGGCATTCCGTTGCCGCCTTCGTTCACCTGCTTGAGCACGTTCTCGTACGTGGGCTTTTCACCGCTTGCCAGCTTGTCTTTTGTAAAAAGGCCCTTCAATCCAGGCCCCATCTTTTTCTCGGTGCTGTCGGCGTTGTGGCAGCCGGAGCACTGCTCGAAGGTGTCTTTGCCTTTGGCCGCGTCGCCTTTGTCATCGGCGTGGACGGCGGGCGCCACGACGAAAGCGACGACGCCCAATAAAGCGACTGTAAAAACAGCGAATACGTTTTTGCGCATGAAATTTCCTCCAGTCTACCTGATCATAAACCCTGGCTGGCTCACCGCGACCTCGACCATCGCGGGAGCGTATTTTTTCACCTGCTCCCGAATCCTGGACGCATTTCCAAGCACTGTAAAGGTGAGGCCGTCCGGTTGCAGATATTTCCGGATAACCGCGTCGGCCTTTTCCACCGTGACGGCGTCGAGGCTCGAAAACAGATCATCGACCTCGCCGCGATTGAGCCCGAAGAGCTCGATGTCGCCGAGTTGCCCGGCGAGTTCGCCCGGCGTCTCCAGCGAGCGGGTTGGATAAGTTCCCTCCACCGTGGCCCTGGCGGAGGCGAGCTGTTCCGGCGTTACTCCGGTTTCGCGAAGTTTCTTCGTCACGTCAAGAACCATGTCGATCGCCTGCACGGTTGTATCGGTCTTCGTGTAAGTCGAAATACGGAGGGCGCCGGTCAGCTTATCTTGTTGGTAATTGCTCGATGCGCCATACGTCAAACCGGAATTGACCCGGAGCGCGTCATTCAGAAGCGACGTGAATCTGCCGCCGAAAAGTGTATTTACCAGCCACAGAGCGGAGCGGTCGGGATTGGTGCGGTTGATTCCCGGCATCGATATGGTGAAGTAAGTCTGGGTGGCATCCGGCTTATCGATGAGTAAGAGCCGGTTGCCGCTGGCGGTCGGCGTTGCGGGGTCAGCGGCCCACTGGAACGGTTGCCCCGCGGGGATTGCGCCGAAAGTTCGCGCTATGGCTGCCTTGGCTGCATTCTCATCGAACCTGCCGGCAACGATCACGATGATGTTCGCGCCAGTGTAGTTGTGGGCATAGAAGTCCGCTACCTTGGCGCGATCGAGCGAGCCGAGCGTCGCTTCATCGGCGATGCGGCCGTAAGGGTGTCCGGAACCGAAGTAGAAGGCGTTCGAATAGCGGGAGATGGCCTGCTGCGCCTGGTCCTTTTCGGAACGAACCTGATCCACCATACGCGATCGCAGCTTGGTGAGTTGCCCGTCGGGAAACGAGGGATGGAGCAGGGCGTCCGCCACAAGATCGAAGCCCTGATCAAAGTCTTTACTGAGGAATTGGGCACTGATGCGCGCCGCCTGCGCAGTGCTGGCCGCCCGCCACGAGCCGCCCAACGCGTCCAGTTGATCTGAGAAATCGTCAGCCGAGCGTTTGGCCGTTCCTTCGCGCAGCATCTGGACGGTAAGGTCGGAAATTCCCGCCTGTTCAAGCGGTTCCGCTTCATTGCCTCCCTTGACCAGCACTTCGATATTCACCAGCGGAAATTCGCCACGCGGGAGAAGATCGACCGTTACACCGTTGGCCAGCACCTCATGCGCGTACTTTGGGAGTTTCACCTGAGCATTCACCGAGGCGGCGCTAAGCAAACCTAGAATCGCCACGAAGGTTCTCATTCCGAGACTCCTGTTTTTTTCTCGGGCACCAGCGTAACGACGGTGCGGTTATCCGTGTTCAGATACTCAGCCGCCGCCTTCTGCACATCCGCAATTGTCACGGCTTCAATGTCCTCTCCGCGAGTGGATAACTTGTGATAATCGCCATAAAGAACTTCGTACCTGCCAATGAGGTTGGCGCGCCCGGCGATGGTCTGAAGCTGCCGGAAGCTATCGGCGAGTAACTGGTTCTTGGCTCGCTGCAGTTCGGCATCGGAGACCGGCGCGCTGCGCAGTTTCTCCACTTCTTCGAACGCGGCTTTCTCAACCTGGGCTGTTTCCACGCCGCTGCGCGGCTGCAGCGAGATGACGAATAAACCGGGGTCGAGGTTCGACTGCGCAAAGGCGTTTGCGTCAATCGAGAGCTGGTCCCGATCCACCAGCCGTCGATAAAGGCGCGAGCTTTGACCTTGCGCCAGCAGAGCCCGCAGAACTTCGATGGTGGGGAACGAACTGTCGTGCGCGGCGGGTATGTGGTAGGCAATCATTTCGAGAGGCAACTGGGCGGGCTTATGAACAATGGCCCGCCGCTCTCCGGTCTGCTTCGGCTCGATGGTGCGAACGGGCGGGGGCGGGTCGTGCCTCGGAATCGGCCCCATGTACTTCTTCGCGAGCCGCAGAACTTCGTCTGTCTTCACGTCTCCCACAGCCACCATCACGCAATTATTAGGGGCATAGCCCATGGCGAAATGCTGCTTCAAATCGTCCATGGTCCACGCTTCGATATCGGATGGCCAGCCGACCACAGGCCAGTGATAGGGGTGTGCCTCATAGGCCGCCGCCTGCATCTGTTCCTGCATCAGACCCCGGTTGCTGTTGTCCACGCTGGTCCGCCGTTCGGAATAAACCACGCCGCGTTCGGACTTGATGATTTTGGGGTCGAAAGCCAGGTGCTGGATGCGATCCGATTCCATATCCATCATCAGTTCCAGGGAATTGCTCGGGAACCAGTCTGTGTACACGGTCATGTCTTCGCTGGTGTACGCGTTGTTGCTGCCGCCCGCCCGGTCCATCTGCTGGTCGAACTGTTTGGGACCGTACTTCGCGGCGCCGTTGAACATCATGTGTTCGAAAAAGTGCGAAAGGCCGGTGGCGCCGGGGCGCTCATTTCGAGAGCCCACTTTGAAGAAGAAATAAAGTGCGACACTCGGAATATTGTGATCTTCCTCAACCAGCACCTTCATGCCGTTATCCAGCGTAGTCGAGGTGATGGGGAGCTCCTGAGCAGGGGCAATTCCGCTCCCCGGCAGCGCGGCCAATAGTGCCACGAAAGCTAAAACTCGCATGGGGAAAAGGTACCACGCTGGCTGTCCTGTGCGGCGCATCGCTGCTGGCGATATCCGGCACTCCCTATCGCGAAGCTCTGCCGGGCTACCGGTTTGAATTTCCGCGCGATCACTTTGAGCACCGCGATTTCAAGACTGAGTGGTGGTATTACACCGGGAACGTTTGGTCCAAGACTGGTCACCGATTCGGCTTTGAGCTGGTTTTCTTTCGAGTCGGCGAGNNCGGCGAGGCGGGTAACGACGCGAATCCATCCACATGGCGCGTGGACAATATTTACTTTGCGAACGCTGCCCTTACCGACATTGAGGGGAGCCGCTTCTCCTATGCTGAGCGCTTCAATCGCGCCGGCCCCGGCATCGCGGGAGCGAGTTTCGCGGCGCGGCGCATCTGGAACGGGAACTGGTCGGCGCTTTGGCAGGGTGAACGGCAGGCCCTCACTGCTTTGACGCCGGGATTTTCTTTCCACCTGACATGCTCGCCCGAGAAGCCGTTTGTCATTCAGGGCGAAAACGGGGTGAGCCAGAAGGCGCCCGGAGTGGGCCACGCTTCTCACTACATTTCGTTCCCGTTGTTGGCGGTGGCGGGCACGGTTCGCGCCGCTGGCCTTGACTCCGATGTTTCCGGCCAGGCGTGGATGGATCACGAGTGGTTCACCCACGAGCTTCTGCCGGAGCAGATCGGTTGGGATTGGTTCAGCGTACAACTCGAAAACAGTACAGAGTTGATGCTATTCGATCTTCGCAGAAAGGATGGAAAACCGGATCCAAACTCCTCCGGCACGTTCATTGATGCGGGCGGGCGCGCACGTCATCTCACTTCCAAGGAATTCACATTGAAGCCGCTTGCATGGTGGACCAGCTCGAAGACTCACGCGCGCTATCCGGTTCGATGGGGGCTCTCGATCCCTTCGCTTCACGTGAATCTGGAGTGTATTGCAAAGCTGGCCGATCAGGAACTCGATGCATCGCGGGGCGCCAAGTATTGGGAAGGGGCGGTGGATTATTCCGGCTCCGCGCGCGGCGTCGGGTACCTGGAGATGACCGGTTACGACCGGCCCGTGAAGATGAATTAAGACTGGCCGCCGCCTGGAGTGCCCGGCCCATACTCGAAATTCACGCGCTCCTTTTCGATTACGTATGGCCGTTTCTGGACGTGCGTATAAATTGCGCCAACATACTCGCCGAGGATGCCGAGCGAGATCAACTGAATGGAAGAAAACAGAGACAGCCCGATCACCAGCGGCGCGATGCCTACGGAAAAATTGTTCCAGAATAACAGCTTGTAGATGAAGTATCCGATGCCTGTGAGCATCGAAATTCCGGCCGCCACGAAACCCGTGAACACGACAATGCGCAAAGGCACCTTGGAGAGTGACGTGATGCCCAGCATCCCGATGTCCCATAGCGTATAGAAGTTGTTCTTGGTGAGGCCGCGAATGCGCCGGGGCTGCCTGAAATAGATCTCGGCATAGGGAAGGCCGATGTCGGCAATTAAACCCCGGAAGTAGGGGTACGGGTCGTCAATCTGTTTGATGATATCCACCACGCGGCGGTCATAAAGGCCGTAGCCTGTGAAGTTCTCGAAGGTCTTGATGGTCGAGAGGCGATTCACTAACTGGTAATACTTGGTGCGAACCCAGTACATCAGCTTGTTTTCATCGCTGACGTTCTTGATACAAAGGACAATCGGGAAGCCCTCCTCCCACTTGGCAATCAAATCGGCAATCATCTCGGGCGGGTCCTGCAGATCCGCCACAATGCCGATCACGGCATCGCCCGTGGTCTGGAACAGGGCGTGCATCGGCGAGCGGATGTGTCCGAAGTTACGCGCGTTGACGATCACCTTCACGTTGCTGTCGCGCGCCGCGATCTGTTTCAGAATCTCGACCGTTGCATCTTCTGAAGCATTGTCAATGAAGATATGCTCGTAGCGATAACGCCCGACCTGCGCCATCGCATTGCGAACGCGCGTATAGAGCTCTTCGACGTTTTCTTCCTCGTTGTAGCAAGGCGTGATGATGCTGATTGTCCGGTCTTGATGCATACGCTTTTGCAGTGTACCCGATTGCAACCCTTACTTCGATTGAACCTGCGACGAATGACAAAAGTAGATGCGGACGAAGCTGTTCTGAAATGCCGGCGAGGTGCGCCACACCCAACTGGTTTTATCGCGCCAGGCTCCGTCGGTGTCCTTCGCGATGAATGCGTCCACCGGGAGGGCGCGGCACGCGGCATCCAAACGATCCGATGTTCCGCCGGCAAATAAGGGCGCGAGACGCAGCAGAAGCGGTGTGCAGTCCAGAGGATCGCCGCCAAAAGTTGTCAAACACACTTTCCCACCCGCCATGGTTTGCCGCTGCCCGTATAGGCCATAGAAGTTTTCCTGAAACACATCCGGGTTCTGCTGGATGATCGCTTGTGGCGTGGTCCGTCCGCGGAGCCACTGGTACGCTTCGCGGTTCGCGGTGGTCCGTTCTCCCAACCGCTGGTCGTCGGCGAGCCAGTAGATTTTAGGGACCGTTCCCGAATCGGAGAGCACCGGATAGAAACGCAGGATGGCGAGGTCGTAGACCACGCCCATCGCGCCCAGCACGATAAATAACACAATGAAGACTTTCGCGGGAGGGCGAAACTCCTTCAGATGCGGAAGTAAGTCAGCCGCCCACAGCAATAAGATGAACTGGCAGATCAAGAATCCTCGCCATCCTAAATCGTTATTCGCAATCACTCCGGAGCGAACAAACGTACAGATGACCATACTGGTGGCGGCCATGAGCAGCGCGGCTAACTCACACTGGCTAAGTGCCTTTCGGCGCGTCCATAAGTTCTTACAAACGAGATACCCGACTAAGAAAAAGACTCCTAGTTCCAGCAGGTAATTGAGCGGTAGCATCACAACGTCCCCTGTAAGAAGCTGCCAGGGGCGATCGAGACGGAAGATTCGCAGAAAGATCTCTCCTAACTCGAAAGACCGGAAGGTGAGCTGCAGGAATGAGCCACCCGTTCCTTTACTTGCGGCCAGCGTACGCAGGAACGGAATCGCGGAGGTAGCGGCCACCACGCCGGACAGTACGAACGTCGCGGCGGCCGGGAACTGACGCTTGGAGGCCAGAACGAGGGTCCAAATCGCCAGGAAGGCGGCGAACACCAACGGGACATAGATTCCCGCGCCCACGGCCGAGGCGAAGGCGAATCCGGCCATGACGCCGCTGGTGATCCGGTAGGGGATTCGCGAGTCTCGTGGGATGTCCCAGAGGACGAGAAAACCCGTCAGGCAGGCGACAAGCGCGCAGATATAGTGCGGCTCCCATAACATGGTGTAAACCCAGCCATCCACCTGGTTGTTCCACCACTCGACCGAGGGAGACATGCCTTGCACGATGCCGATGCGGTGCAACTGGATCATGAGCAGAGCGGGCAAGATATCCAGGCCTGTCACGCCTAGCAGGCAAATCCCGATGAAGCTACGGCGATAAAGATTCAGCCGGCCCTGCGGACTAAACAGACGCAGATAGAGGGGCACCAGACACATCACGGCGATTCCGCTCCACAGAGTTCCTGCGATGAAAGTCTGCCGCGCATCCACCACGTTGCCACCAAGCTTGCGCACCAGCGCGCACAGGATCATCCAGAAATAGTGATAACGGAGCGCAACCGGGTGGCCGGGAAAGAAAAACGGACTCCGCGCCGGCAGGCCGAACGTGCTGATGGCCTCGGTGATGGGAATCCGGATGGCATAGTCAAACGCGATGGTGGAGAAGTACGTTCGGCCGCCGTATTGTAAATCGATCAGCGAAAGCAGCGCGATGGAGAGCCACACCGCGATCAGCGCTACAAACGGCAGCGCTTCTCGCGGCGCGCGCGGCAAGTCCCGCGCAATGAGCGCGAGGGCAAAAACCCCCACGCATCCGTAGAGGATCAACACCACATTCAGCGAGAACCAGTTCCCGATTGTGAACGAGAGGATGGGGCCCATGGCGATCGAAAGCGGAACACTGGCCGCGAAACGGAAAGCCGGCGTGCGGGCGCGAAACCGGAGCACATTCGTGACCCAGCCTGCGGCGTAGCCGGGCAGGAATGCGACCAGCGAGAACAGGCAGAAACCCGCCAGAACTGCCAGGAGATCCGAAATCATGATGAAGGGGGCGTTCCCACATCTTTACATGGGACGAGCTTTGCGTGGAACGCATTCGGTAAACTGATGTGAGTCCACCATCAGGAGAAACACTTGCATTTAGCCATCCTGGCCCTGGAAGATGGAACAGTCTTCGAGGGCAAGGCCGTCGGTGTGCCTGCGGAACGCGCGGGTGAAGTTGTGTTCAATACAGCCCTTACCGGCTACCAGGAGATTTTCACCGATCCTTCCTACGCCGGCCAGATCGTCGTTCTCACGAATCCTCAAATCGGCAATTACGGAACCGCGGAGGGCGACAACGAGGCCAAACATCCGTATATCGAGGGGCTGGTGGTTCGCGAATTTTCCGAAGTGACGAGCAACTGGCGCTCGGACCTGGGCGCGGAGAGTTTTCTCAGCCGCTGCCAAATTCCCATCGCTTCCGAGATGGATACACGCGCGATTGTGCGTCATCTTCGCTCCCGCGGCGCAATGCGCGGTGTACTCTCCACGCTTTCGAGCGATGCCCTGGCGCTGGTGGAGAAAGCGCGTTCATCGCCTTCCATGTCCGGGCTCGACCTGGCCACGCGCGTCAGTACCGAATGCGCTTATGAATGGTCCGAGCCCGTGGGACCGGTATCCGGATCGCAGCATATTGCGAATGCCGAGCAGCGTTTTCATGTGGTCGCTTACGACTACGGAATGAAACAAAACATCCTGCGTCGCCTGGTTACCGCCGGCTGCCGGGTCACCGTGGTGCCGTCGCTCACCAGCGCGGAGGACGTGCTCGCGCTGCAGCCCGACGGGGTATTCCTCTCGAATGGCCCCGGCGACCCGGAGCCTCTGACGCCGCAGATTGATAACGTCCGGCGGCTGATTGGGAAGACCCCGGTCTTCGGAATTTGCCTGGGCCATCAGGTTCTCGCGCTGGCTCTGGGCGCCAAGACTTATAAGCTGAAGTTCGGGCATCGCGGGGCCAATCATCCGGTGCTGAATTACAACACCGGCAGGGTGGAAATCACTTCACAGAATCATGGTTTCGCGGTAGATCCGGATTCCTTGAACGCCAATGAAGTGGATCTCACGCACGTTAACTTGAACGATCAAACTCTGGAAGGCTTCCGGCATCGCCAGCACCCGGTGTTCTGCGTGCAATACCATCCTGAAGGCGCACCGGGACCGCACGATTCACATTATCTGTTTGGCGAATTTATCGATCGCATGACGGAGGCGCGTTAGTTTGCCGCGCCGGGACGATCTTCATCGAATACTGATCATCGGGTCGGGCCCGATCGTGATCGGCCAGGCCTGCGAGTTCGATTACTCCGGCACACAGGCCGCGAAGGCGTTGAAGGCCGATGGCTATGAAGTCATTCTGGTGAACTCCAACCCGGCGACGATCATGACCGATCCGGAACTCGCCGATAAGACTTATGTGGAACCGCTCAGCCGCGCGTACCTTGAGGAGATTATCAAGCGCGAGCGTCCGGATGCTTTGCTCTCCACGGTCGGTGGCCAGACAGGATTAAACCTTTCTGTCGACCTGGCTGAATCCGGCGTTCTGGATCACTACGGAGTGGAGCTGATCGGCGCGAAAATCGGCGCGATCAAGAAGGCGGAAGATCGGCTGCTGTTCAAGGACGCCATGCGTTCCATCGGCCTCGAAACGCCTTCGTCGCAACTGGTCAACAATGTGGAGGACGGCCTCGATTTCGCGGCTCGCTCGGGGTATCCGGTCATTCTGCGGGCCAGCTTCACAATGGGCGGCACCGGCGGCGGCATCGCCTACAATCGCGAAGATCTGATCGCCATTCTGGAGCGCGGACTCGATCTATCTCCCGTTCACGAAGTGCTGGTCGAGGAGAGCGCGCTCGGCTGGAAGGAGTACGAACTGGAGGTGATGCGCGATCTGGCGGGAAACGCCATCATCGTTTGCTCTATCGAGAACTTCGACCCCATGGGCGTGCATACCGGCGACTCCATCACGGTGGCGCCCGCGCAAACCCTCACCGATCGCGAGTATCAAATGATGCGGGACGCGGCTCTGCGCTGCCTGCGTGAAATCGGCGTCGAGACCGGCGGATCGAATGTGCAGTTCGCCATCAATCCGAAGGACGGACGCATGGTGATCATTGAGATGAATCCGCGGGTATCGCGATCCTCCGCGCTGGCTTCGAAAGCGACCGGCTTTCCCATTGCTAAAATCGCCGCGAAACTGGCCGTTGGATATCGCCTGGATGAGATCCAGAACGACATCACGAAGGTTACGCCGGCCTCATTTGAACCGACCATCGATTACGTTGTCGCGAAGATTCCCAAGTGGCAGTTCGAGAAATTTCCCGGCGCCGACCCCACTCTGGGCACGCAGATGAAATCGGTGGGTGAGGTGATGGCCATCGGGCGCACTTTCAAGGAAGCGCTGCTCAAAGCCATTCGCAGCCTCGAAACGGGCCGGGCCTTCGGGAAGGAAAAGCTAGACCGGGAGCTGATTCCGCGCAAGCTGATCACGCCGACGCCGGATCGCCTTGCGTATATCCGGTTCGCGCTGGAGACCGGAATGCCGGTCGAAGAGATTCACGAGATGACCTCGATCGATCCGTGGTTCCTGGAGCAACTCCGCCAGGTGGCGGCGCTCGAAAAGGATCTGGGATCCAAGACGCTGGAGAGTGTTTCCAAGCCCGATCTGCTGACCGCGAAACGGGCGGGTATTTCGGACACGCAGCTCGCAAATCTCCTGGGCACCGACGAACTATCGGTGCGCGAGAAGCGCAAGGCGCTCGGCGTCCGCGCTGTTTTCAGCCGCGTCGACACTTGCGCGGCGGAGTTTGAGAGCTTCACGCCTTATCTCTATTCCTGTTATGAATCGGCGGACGAGGCCGCACCGGGCACAGGCCGCAAGGTCATGATTCTCGGGAGCGGCCCGAATCGCATCGGGCAGGGGATCGAGTTNNGTCAACTGCAACCCGGAGACCGTTTCGACGGACTACGATACCAGCGACCGGCTCTACTTTGAGCCTCTCACGCTGGAGCATGTTCTGAACATCTGCGACGTCGAAAAACCCGACGGCCTGATCGTCCAATTCGGCGGACAGACGCCGCTGAATCTGGCTCTCCCTTTACAGAAGCTCGGCATTCCGATCATCGGCACCGACCCGCGCAATATCGATCTGGCCGAGGATCGCAAGCTGTTCGGCAAGCTGCTGGATGAACTGAAAATTCCCTCGCCGCCCAACGGAACGGCTACCAGTATTGACGAGGCTTGCGATATCGCGAGGCGTATCGGCTATCCCATTCTGGTGCGTCCCAGCTATGTGCTGGGCGGGCGGGCCATGGTGATCGCCTACGATGAGACCACCCTGCGCCGCTACATGCAGGAGGCTGTGGAATTTTCCCAGGAGCGCCCGGTTCTGATCGACCGGTTTCTGGAAGACGCGACAGAAGTGGATGTGGATTGCCTGAGCGACGGCGAAGATGTGCTGATCGCCGGCATCATGGAGCACATCGAAGAGGCGGGCGTGCATTCGGGCGACAGCTCCTGCGTGCTCCCGCCGCATGCGCTGCCCGCCGCCGAGATCGCGACCATTGAGGACTATACAATTCGTCTGGCCAAGGCGTTGAAGGTGATCGGACTGATGAATGCCCAATACGCCATCAAGGATGGCGTGGTGTACGTGCTGGAAGTGAACCCTCGCGCATCGCGCACGGTGCCCTTTGTAGGCAAGGCGACGGGCGTGGCGCTGCCGAATATCGCGGTCGGTTTAATGCTGGGGGAGAAATTGAAGGATTTGCTGCCGGGCAAGGCGCGGCTCACCGTGCCGCAGAGCTTCGTCAAATCGCCCGTGTTCCCGTTCAATAAGTTTCCGGGCGTCGACCCGGCGCTTGGTCCGGAGATGCGCTCAACCGGTGAAGTGATGGGCGTGGGCATGCACTTCGGCGAAGCCTTTGCCAAAGCGCAGCTCGGCGCCGGAACCCCCTTGCCCGATAGCGGCACGGTGTTCATCAGCGTGAACGACCGTCACAAACCGGAAGCGGTGGAGGTGGCTCGCAAGCTTCATGAACTTGGGTTTCAACTGGTGGCGACCCGCGGCACCAGCGCCGCCATCCGGCAGTCCAATATTCCCTGCAAGACGGTGTTTAAGGTGAATGAAGGACGGCCCAACGCGGCCGATTTGCTGAAGGCCGGCGCGGTTCAACTGGTGATTTATACGGCGGCTGGCGCGCTATCGTTTAGCGATGAGCGAGCCATCCGGCGCGGCGCTGTGCAATACCGTGTGCCTTGCATCACCACCTTAAGCGGGGCGCGCGCGGCGGCCGAAGCCATCGCGTCACGAAGGCGGGACCCGATTCGCGTTTGGAGCCTGCAGGAAATTCACAGCTAGCGATTCGCCAGCACCGCAACCGCTTCGGAATCGACGATCTTCTCGTCAACCGTGAACATCGTCAACTTCAAAACGCGTGCGGTGGCTACCAGGAGTTGATCGATAGGATCGCCGTGAGGCAGGGCGAAGTGTGAGGTTTCCAGCGAGATTTCGCTGGTGACCGGAGCTTCCATCAGCTTGAATTCTCGCTGAAGCTCCGGAAACCACCAGCGCGGATCTCCGTGGCCCAGACGGCCCTTCTTATTCAGGATCAGGATTTCATAGACGCTGAGTGGGGAAAACCACAGCTCCGTTCGGGGATCTTCCAATCTGCGCGAGGCTGCCTTGCCGATCTTGCCCGGCTCCGAGGCAGCCCAAATCAGAATGTGCGTGTCCAGCAGAAGCTTCAAAGCCTCAGCCCTTCAACATGTCCCAATCGGAGGAGTCAAATGCCGGAGCGACGACATCGCCCAGAATCTCGATCTTCCCCTGGAACATACCCAGCTTCCGTTTGTTCAGCTTGGCCTCCGGCTGCACCGGAATAATCTCGACGATGGGCTTGCCGTAACGGGTCACCTGAACAGTCATTTTGGTCATTTCAACTCGGGTCAAAACAGAGAGTGATGTGGCCTTGAACTTTGTCGCTGAAATCTTTTCCATGATTGCCCACCTGCACCAAACCCATTATAGCCCATAATTGTTGGGCCAACATCAAAAAAGCAAAACAAAAGCGAAGGGCGCGAATCTTTTTCGATCCGCGCCCCAACGCGCTGCCAGTATTCGGCTCTATTCTCTGAACTTCTTTGTCCCCTTCGAATCGGGGTACTTCCAGTCTACTACGCCACCTTTTCGGCAATCGACTTCGCCTGCAGGAACAGCAGCAGATAATCCGGGCCGCCTGCCTTGGAGTCCGTGCCTGACATGTTAAACCCACCAAAGGGATGCGCGCCCACCATGGCCCCGGTGCATTTGCGGTTCACGTACAAATTTCCGACAAAGAACTTCTCGCGCGCTTCTTCGACGTGCTTCGCGTTGGTGGAATAAATGGCGCCCGTCAACCCGTACTGTGAGTCATTGGCCATCTGCAGCGCATGTTCGAAATCGCGCGCCTTGCTCACCGCCAGCACCGGTCCGAAGATCTCCTCCTGAAAGATTCGCGCCTTCGCGTCGATATCCGCGATCAACGTCGGTCCCAGGAAATAGCCGTCGCCATCCGAGGAACTGCCATCCACGAGCACGCGCCCTTCCGACTTCCCCACCTCGATATAAGCGCGGATGCTGTTTCGCGCGCCATCGCTGATCACGGGGCCCATGTAATATTTCGGATCGTCCGTCGGCCCCACCGAAAGCTGCTCCGTGCGCGCTTTCAGCTTCTCCAGAAACTCGTCGTAAACACGCTCATGCACAATTGCGCGCGAACACGCCGAGCATTTCTGGCCCTGATATCCGAAGGCCGAAAACAGCACGCCGTCCACGGCCTTGTCCAGTTCGCATTCCCCATCGACCACGATGGCGTCCTTGCCGCCCATCTCCGCCACAACGCGCTTGATCCACAACTGCCCCGGTTGATGCTTCGCGGCCAGTTCGTTGATCCGGAGGCCTACATCGCGCGACCCGGTGAAGGAAATAAATCGCGTCTTCGGATGCTCCACCAACAGATCGCCAATCGCCGCGCCACTCCCCGGCATATAGCAGAAGCTCTCCGCTGGGAAACCGGCTTCCAGCAACAACTCGACAAACTTCGCGCCAACAATGGGAGTTTCGCTCGACGGCTTGATGATCACCGTATTCCCCGTCACAAGCGCCGCGACCGTCATCCCCGCCAGAATCGCCAGCGCGAAGTTCCATGGTGGAATCACGATGCCGACACCCAGTGGAAGGTAGCGCATCTCATCCCGCTCACCGGGCATCTGCACCACACCCGGCGGATGCGCGAACCGAACCATCTCGCGCGCATAATACTCGCAAAAATCGATCGCCTCGGCCGTCTCCGCTTCAGCCTCGGGCCAGGTCTTGCCGGCTTCGAAACAAAGCCAGGCGTCAAACTCCAGCTTGCGTTCGCGCAGAATCGACGCTGCCTTCAGCAGCATTTCGACGCGCTTCATCGCCGGCGTCGCGGCCCACGTGGCGTGATAAGAATAGACCTTTTGAATGCCCGTCATCGCAATCTCGCGGGAAGCTTTGGAATGTTTTCCCACCACTTCCGCGGGCCGCGAAGGGTTCAGCGAAACCAACTTGTCGGGGGTCGCGATTTTCTCGCCCGAAATCAGCAAATCGTAGTCTTTGCCGAACTCGGCCCGCACCTTGGCCAGCGCCGCTTCCATGCGCTTCCGGTTCTCCGGATCGGAGAAATCCGTATAGGGCTCATTGCGAAATTCAGGAAGCTTGTTCATCGATAGTAAACCGTCCTTTATTATCCTTGCCGATGCGCGCAAAAGCCACATTCGGGTCGTGCGCGAAACCGCACCACCACCCGTCGCGAACGGCCTGTTCCAGCAGCCGCGCTTTATTCTCTATGGTGGTCAAGGGATAGAGATCAAAAGCCGCTACCCACGTTGGATGCACGTGCGCGGCTGTAGGAATCAAATCAGACCAGAAGCAGAAGGTTTCACCCTTCGACCTGGCCAGAACAACGCACATATCGCGGTTATGTCCCGGTGTGACGACCATTTCCACATCCGGCGCGACCGAAGCGTCACCATCCAGCAAAGTCATTTTGCCAGCCGCGATCAGGGAAGCGTAATTCACATCGCGGTAACTCACGCCGTCGCGGGAAAGCCGCAGTTGCGCATGCTCCCATTCGCCGCGCTGCGCAAAATAACGAGCCTTGGGAAAAGCCGGAAGCACCTCATCCGGGCCGCCCACCATCTTCGACCCGTCCACGGTATTGCCGCCACAATGGTCCCAGTGGAGATGCGAATTCACGACAATGTCGATGCTTCCGGGGTCCACCGGCACGCGCCCGGAGCCCTCCGGCAACTTCATCCGCTCCCGCGATTTTACGTCGTGGCGCTCTCCACAACCGGTCTCGATCAGAATCCGCTGGCCGCCCGACTCCACCACGTAGCAGTTGAGCGCAGCCGGAACCCGGTTCTGCTCATCGGCCGGCAGCAGCGGATTCCAGAGGGTCTTTGGCACCACTCCGAAGAATGCGCCGCCGTCCCACCAATAAACACCGGCGCGCGCCAGAGTGACACGCAGATTTCCGATTTCGATCAAGCCGTTCTAGCCGCGGACTAAATCGCGCCCGCGCTCGAACAACTCCGCCGCTTCGTCCGCGATTTTGCGTCCGCGGTCGTAAAGATCTTTGCTCTTTTCCATCAGATCGCGCTTGGTTTCCTCCAGGGCTTCCACGCTTCGATCGGCCTTCTTCCCGATCAACTTCCTGGTATCCTGGCCCGACTTCGGCGCGAACAGAAGAGCAATAGCAGCGCCTAAAACCGCGCCTGCCGCGAACCACCCATAACTACCGTTGCCGCTGTCTTCCATAGCTTGTCCCTCAGTGCTTATTCTCTCATGCGAATGGCGTGGTGACACCTACCCCGTGGCCAGATACGTTATGCTCAGGACATGTCAACCGTCCCCGACGACACGTCTAAACCCGATCCCTCACACGACCTTGACATGGTCACGGTCTTTTCCGATAGTGGCGCCATGGCCGAGATGGAGGCAACCGGCATTCAGGGTGTACTGGAAGCGAATGACATCCCGTTCACTGTTTCCGGCAACTCCGCGCTGCCGGTGACTGAGTTTTCCGTCAGTGTCCCCGAATCCCGTCTGGGAGACGCCCGCCAGGCGCTTGCCGATGCGGAAGCTGCCGGGCCGGCGGCTGCCGAGCAGGCGGAACTCGAATCGGAGAGTAGCTCGGTTCCACCCGAATAGTCACTCACGCCAGACCCGCGTTCCGTCCGTCACAAACGTGACCGCCCCATCAAGATCCGTGCGAAACGCCAGCACGTGCCTGTCGCGCAGACTGGCGAGCGTGACCGGGTGCGGGTGGCCGTAGAGATTCCCGTAGCCATCCGACATCACCGCCAGCGCGGGATGCACCTGATCCAGGAACTCCCCGGTTGACGAGGTTTTGCTGCCGTGATGCCCCACCTTCAGCACATCCGCGTGCGGCCATCCGGCTGTTTCCGCAACATTGAGCTCCACTGCCTTCTCCATGTCTCCGGTCAGCAGGAACGAACGCTCGCCGTATTGGATCCGCATCACCAGCGAGTCGTTGTTGGCTGGTTCAGCGCCCGCTGTGTAGTCGGTTGCCGGCGCGAGCACCGAAATCCAGGCGCCCCCAAACGGCATCTCCGCGCCCCGCGCAAACCGTCGAATCACCGTTCGGCGCGCATGCGCTACGGCTTGAATGTGACGCCACGTTTCCCCATCCTCGGTGACCCCGACCCACAACTCGCGGACTGCGAAATCGTTCAGAATTGCCGGAATGCCGCCGACGTGATCGTCGTGCAGATGCGAAATTGCCACCACGTCGATGCTCTGCAGGCCGCGTGTCCATAGATAAGGCGCGACAACGTCCTCGCCAATCTCCATGTGGACCGGCGCGCGATCCGGAGACTCCTTGTGCCCGAAAGAGGGGATTCCTCCGGCGTCCACCAGCATCGTCTTCCCGCGCGGAAACGAAAGGAAGATACTGTCGCCTTGCCCTACGTCGATCACGGTCATCTCAAGGTTCCCGCCGGAAAGCCGCGGACGAAAGGGGAAAACGATCAGAATCGCCAGCAGCGCCACCAGGAAGCCCGCTGCGGAACGGCGCATCCCGATGCTCTTCCAACGCACGGCCGCCATGCCGAGCGCCACGGCGATGGCAATCGACAACACCACAGGCGGCGCAGGAATGCGCCAGTTCGGTTCCAGATGCGCATGCCACGCGACGGTGCGGCGGGACCATTCGAGCAGCAGCGCGGCTAGGGCGGCCACCGGGTGGAAGTTCGTGGCCAACGCCAGAAAGCCCAACGGCACCAGCAAACCCAGCAACGGAACCACAAAAGCGTTGGCCGAAAGGCCGGTCAGCGACACGCGATGGAAGTAAATCACCATGGGCAGAGCCAAACCGGCCTGCACCATGGCCGATATGACGAACAGGTCAAAGAAGAAGACGCCCACGCGCGCGGTCAGGCAGACCATCACGCGGGTGACGTTCTGGGGCAGTCGCGACAGCCAAGCCAGGGTCTCGGAATACAGCCGCAGTTCGATTCGGATCGCCGCTACACGCGGGTCCAGATGCGGATCGCGCCCGGTGTCCGGCAGGTCTCGCGAGGCTGCGGCGAGCAACTGGGACGTCCGCTCAATCAAGGGGATGGCGAACACCGCAAGGAACGCCACGGCGAGAAACGAAAGCTGGAAACTGGCGTCGAAAATTTGGTCCGGATCGACCAGGATAAACAGCAGAGCCACGCCCGCAAGGATATTCAGCAGCCGCCTGTCGCGGAAAAACAAGGAACCGATCGCAAATAACGACATTCCCGCGGCGGAACGCAGCACCGGCGCGTGCAAACCGGTCACCAACGCGTAGACCCATGCCGCGAGAAGGGTGAGTAGCGCCGCCGCGCGGCGTGGAACAAAGCAGATCCGCAGCAGAAAGAGGAAAGTAGCGGCCAGCACGGCAACATGCGTGCCGGAGATGACGAGCGCATGGAACGTCCCGGTTGACCGGTACTCCTCGGTCCACATGCGGTCCAGGCCAGAGCTTTCCCCGATCAGGACCTGGTTCATCATGGCCGTGTCGTAGGCGTCGCCGCGGTACAGTTCGCCGATGCGGCGGAGCGCCGCGGTTCGCATCCCCGTCACGGCCGCATCGAACCAGTTCCCGCACTTCCCCGGAAGCGGCTTCAGAACAATGGCGGAGAGAGTCCAGAAAACGTCCTGCCGAGCCAGGAAATTGCGATAGTCGAAGGCATCTGGATTCCCAAAATTCCGGGGGGTCCGGACCTTACCCTCCACCTCCACCATCTCGCCGTATCGCAAATGGGGCAATTGCTCCTCGGGGTGCGCAAACATGCTGACGCGCGCTTTGGCGTGGGGGGCCAGTTCCATGACAAATTCCTCGCGATCGCCGGCCAATGCGGGCGGCTCGACCACACAGCCGGTCACGATGGTCACAGCAAGATCCGGCACGTCCAGCCTCGGGGCGGCCGCCGGAGCGTGCGCGACCTCCAGCAACCCCCCGCAGAATCCGAAGCCCGCGAGGCATGCGATGGCCGCTGCGCGTTGCAGCCCGCGCGCGAGGCCGAAGGTGGCTAAAGCCGCGCACGCCCCGACGGCGCGCAGCAGAGGCCCTTGGTCCGCGCCCCACTGGTGCACCAGCACAATCCCGAAACAGAGGGTCAACACGGGCAGGACCAGTGGCTCACGCAATCCTCTCACGAAGGCTGAGTGCCTCGCAGAACGAGGCTATCTCAAAGAAAGCGCGTGATTTCGAGCCCTTTTCCGATGGGGAGGGTGATCGATTCGACCTTCGGTCGCGACCGAACGTGCTCCACGTATTCGGAGAGGCCGTGCGACAGAATGTTATCGGCGACCACGATTCCGCCCGGCCCGATTTTCAGCAGGTCAAAGAAACGAATGTAATCTTCCTTTTCGCAGTCGATGAAAGCGAAATCACACTCGTTCAGCTTCGGGAGAATCCCGGCGGCATCGCCAAGAATGTAATCCACATAGCCTTCGAGACCCAGGCTTCCCAGCGTAGCGCGCGATTCGGCCTGGCGAGTCGGCTCAATCTCCAGAGTGACCAATCGACCCGAGGTTTCTCGAACCGCGGCGGCCAGAGCGATGGTGGAAAGGCCGCTCGATCCGCCCACCTCGATGACGCGCCGCGCGCCTACACCGGTGACCAAAGCGCAGAGGAATTCGGCGCTTGCGGGTTCCAGATTCCTGTGCCGCTCTTGCTTGGGAGCGCTCGCCGCATCCTGATCGAGTTTGCGGTTCCAGAGGCGCGCGATCGCCGTTCGTTCCTTTGTTTGCAACATCTAAGCAGAAATTTTAGCAAGCGGGATACACATTCCGGGGTTCCAACGTCAAGTTATTGAATGCTCGAGTTTCGCGCGTTGTTTCTCGCTCTGTTGGCGATCCCGATCGCGGCAACCGGTTCTGTTCGGCAGATCCCCACGGTTGCCGCTGGTTTCGAAAAAACCGCTTCCGGATACGTCGCGCGCCAAATGGGCGGGAGTATCACAATCCGGCCCGCGGGAGCGGCCATTCTGGCGCGTGGGCGAGAGATCCGGATGAACCTGATCGGATCGGCGCCCAACCCGAAGCTGGACGGAACCGGCGACGCGGGCATCCTCAATGAGATCATCGGCAACGATCATACGAAATGGCGTTCCGGGATAGAACTCAGAGAGAGAGTCACCGCGCGTGGGGTCTACCCGGGCGTGGACATCGTGTGGTACGGACGCGCCTCGACGTTCGAATACGATTTCAATCTCCAGCCGCACGCCGATCCGGGCAAAATCCGGCTGCGCTTCTCCGGCGCCGACCACGTGGAACTCGACGGATCGGGCAACGTGCTGATTTCCGATGGTCAGGGCGCGGTGATCCAGAAGCGTCCGTTCGCCTATCAGACGATTGGGGGCGTGAAGCGCCAGATTGCGGCGCGCTTCCATCTCGGAACCGGCAACATCGTGTCATTCGATCTTGGACGGTACGACCGATCCGCGCCCTTGACCATTGATCCGGCGTTGGAGCTTTCCAGTTACCTCGGGGGCACCGCGGCCGATGAAGGGCACGCCGTAGCGGTCGACAGCAGCGGCAACTTCTATATCGCGGGGTTGACTTACTCCACAGCAACCGGCAACTCGAACATTCTGCTGCTGAAGATTCCCAGTTCCGGCACGGCTGTAACTCTGGTTTATGGAGGCACCCTGGGAATCGATTTTGCCAACGCGATCACGACGGATTCCTCGGGTAACGTCTATGTGGCGGGCGCTACAACGTCGACGGATTTCCCGATTCTCAACCCGCCCGTTTTTCAAGCCGTGACTACGTTTGGGCTGCAGAAGGCGTTTGTTGTCGCATTGGGCCCCGCTCTCACCGAGGCGGCGTTGGGCTACAGCACTTTCTTCGGCGGCAGCGCGACCGATGAAGCTTACGGGATCGCAGTGGGGCCGAATAACAATCTCTATATCGTGGGTGATACGACGTCGATCGACTTTCTTACCTCGACGTATGCGGATGCGGGCCTATTGATCAACACGAATGCATTCCAGGATTCAAACCACGGCGGCTATGATGGCTTCCTGCTCTCAATGACCACGGCGGGTCTATTTAACTTTGCCACGTATATTGGAGGCAGCGGGGATGACCATGCTTATGGCGTCGCGGTGGACAGCAACAGCTATATCTACGTGGTGGGCGAAACGGAATCAACCGATTTTCCGAGTTACCCGGACTCCACCCAGCAGGCTTCGGCTTTCGAGGCGTACCAGGGAAGCGGCGACGCTTTCGCCATCAAGCTGGAAGGGATCACCAATACCGAGACCTTTGGTTCGGTGGGAATCTGGTCGGTTTATCTCGGCGGAACCAGCGAAGACATCGCCAACGCGGTTGCACTGGATTCCAGTGGGAATCCTTACATCACGGGAGTAACGGCCTCCTCCAACTTTCCTGTCGGTGGAGGAGGTTATCAAACCACGTTTCAAGGCGGAGTATCCGATGGTTTTGTCTTTGCGCTGAATACAGACGGACTGACCGGATTCTGGAGCAGTTTCCTCGGCTCCAGCGGGGACGATATTCTAAATTCCATCGCGCTCGACAGCGCGGGGAATATTTACGTGACGGGCACTACCGACGGAAGTAACTATCCATTGACGGCAAGCGCCACTCAGTCTTCAAATGCGGGCGGACAGGACGTGGTGGTGACGGAGTTGAACAACAGCGGGACGGCGCTGCTCTATTCCACTTATCTGGGTGGGTCGGGGGATGACGTGGGCCGGGGAATCACGGTGGACGCGAAGGGGGTCATCTACATCGCCGGCATTACCGATTCCACCAACTTTCCGGTGAGCGCGAATCCCTACCAGGCGGCGTTCGGGGGTGGAACATCGGACGCCTTTTTCGCGACTTTTGGCTGCTCGACCGGAACGCCCACTATCGCGGCCGGTGGCATCGGCAGCGCCGCCAGCTATTCCACGACCGCTCTTTCTCCCGGTGGTATTTTTGCGATCTTCGGCTCCTACTTTTCGTGCGCGGCCACCAGTTCCTCCACGGTGCCGCTGCCAACGACTCTTAGCGGGGTGACCGTGGAAGTAAACGGAACAGCCGTACCGCTCTTCTTTGTGGGCGAAAGCCAGATCAATGCGCAGATTCCCTACGGAACCAAGACCGGCTCCGGCACCATCACCGTGACTGCGTCGGGAGGCACTTCCGCAGCGGGTACGCTTCCAGTGGAGTCAGCCGGACCGGGGATATTTACAATTGGCACCCAGGCGGCCGCGGTGAACGCGGATGGTAGCGTGAACACAACCACCAATGGAGCCGCCCCGAATTCCTCCATCTCGGTCTACTTCACCGGAACGGGACCGTTGAGCAACCCTCCGGCCAGTGGGGCTGCCGCGTCCTCCAATCCGCTCTCGCAGGCGATGCTGCCCTATTCCGCGAGCATCGGCGGGGAGCCCGCAACGGTGACATTTGTGGGGCTCGCGCCGGGATTCGTGGGACTCGGGCAGGCGAATATCACAATTCCCTCCAGTCTGTCGCCGGGGAATTATCCGTTAATTCTCACAATTGGAGGGGTTGAGAGCAATTCCGCCTTAATTTCGGTTATGAACTAATGCGAGTTGCTAGCGGAAATAGAGTGTGTTATCAAATAGAGCAAGCTCAGACCGCCCCGGGGAAGCCCGGTACGCCATCGAGGAAAGGTTTCCGTGGAGACCGTTAACCGCAAACTAATCAGGCCAACCTTCAACGAGTTCAAAGAACCCGCCGCGCCGCGCAAAGTGGCGCAGAAGAAACCCGTTCCTCCAGACCAGACGAACGCCGAGAACTTCTACTATGTCAAGCAGATGCAGACGAAAACCCCGATGGTTTTCGTGCTGAGGGATGGCGAAGTCCTCAAGGGCGTCATCGAGTGGTACGACAAGACTTGTCTGAAGGTGAACCGGGAGGAGGGGCCCAATCTTCTGCTCTATAAGCCGAATATCAAGTACATGTACAAGGACGAGCAGGCGGGCTAGCGGCGCTTCTTCCGTAGACCCAGCCGGTATTCCCGGCGTAATTCGGCTTGCTCATAACGGCGGAGTTCCTCGTCTGTCTCCGGGATGACGGGGCATATCGAAATGGCTTTGCCGGTGCGGTCCACAGCGACGAAGGTGAGGTACGCGGAGGAGGTGTGCCGCACCTCGCCGCTGATGAGGTCTTCCACGAAGACCTTCACACCCACTTCCATGGACGTGCGGAAGACGCGGTTGACCGCTGAGCGCAACATCACCAGTTGCCCAATCCTGACAGGATGAAGGAAGTTCATATGATCGACGCTGGCGGTGACTACCGGCAGCCTGGCGTGGCGCATGGCGGCCATGGCGCCGGCCAGATCGACCAGGTGCATGACCTTACCGCCAAGGAGATTGCCGAGCACGTTGGCGTCGTTCGGCAGGGCCAGCTCCGAGTAATCCGAGTAGGATTCCCGCACGTACTTTCCATCCATCGTTTCCAGTGTAGCTACACTGGAAATGAATGAGCCGTTCCGAGGTTTTGAAATCGATGTTGGCGCAGGACCCAGGAAACAGCTTTGCGCGCTATGGCCTGGCGATGGATTACATCCAGAGCGGCGAACTGGATCTTGGCGTGACCGAGTTTCAGCGCCTGATTGAAGCCAATCCGGATTACGTGGCGGCGTATTTCCACGGCGGCCAGGCACTCGAAAAACTGGGACGGCTGGAAGATGCCCGCGCGACTTATGAACAAGGGGTGACGGCCTGCCAGCGCACCGGCGATGCGCATGCGCTGGCCGAAATGAGCGCGGCATTGGATTTGCTCTAAGCGCTTCGCGTCGTTCTAGCGCTTCATCAGCCGCATGACTCCGCGCGTCACCCTTTGCGTCCATGTCCCGAATGGCTGGTCGGTGGTCAGGTAGGTCCACACTGCTCCGCGCTCTCTCGGATCGGGTCCACCGGATTCGGCCTGAGCCAGGCGCAGAGCAATCTCGTTTTCGAGACTCAGCTCGAGCTCCTCAAACCATTCATGCGCCTTGGTGAGGAAGGCATGCAACTGGTCGCGCCCACCCCAGGAAACCCATGCGACTCCCGCACGCAGTTCGGCAACGTTCGAAAGATGCTGCGACCAAAGGTCGTCAATGGTGCGCAGCGCAACCAGCCGCTCCAGCTCCGAACCGCACTCTTTCTGGCCCGTCAGAATGGATTGCCGCAGCGCCTGCATTTTCAACCGCTGGCCCTCGATGGTGGATTCATATTTCTGGAGCAGCAGGCGTATTTCGAGATTCTGACCTTCGGCGAATTTCTGCATTTCTTCCGGACTGCTGCCGCCGTACTTGACCACCAAATCATCTTCCAGCGAGACGAAGAATCGGGACTGGCCAGGGTCGCCCTGCCTTCCGGCGCGGCCTCGCAACTGGGAATCGATGCGCCGGCTTTCATGCCGGTTGGCGCCGATCACAGAAAGGCCGCCGAGAGCGGCCACGCCTTCCCCTAAACGGATGTCCGTGCCGCGCCCGGCCATGTTGGTCGAAACCGTGATGGCTCCCCTTTCACCCGCGCGCGCAACGATGGCGGCCTCGCGCGCGTCATCACGTGCGTTCAACACCTCGTGGGGAAGGTCTCTCAGCAGGGCGCTCAACCCATCCGACTCCTCGACGCTGGCGGTACCGATCAAAACGGGCTGGCCGGTGGCGTGGACGCGTCGAACCTCCTCGACAATGGCCTGGACCTTGGACGCCTTCGTTCGAAACATAACATCGGGCTGGTCGATCCGAATCATCGGCCGGTTCGTGGGAATCACTTCCACGTCGAGCCCGTAGATCTTGCGGAGCTCATCGGCCTGCGATGCGGCGGTACCGGTCATCCCGCATACTTCCGGATAGAGGGCAACCAGGTTTTGCAGCGTGATGGAACCTAAGATCACGCCTTCGGGGCGGATCTTGACCCGCTCCTTGACTTCCAGCGCGGCGTGCAGACCGGAGGGCCAGCGGCGGTCCTCCACCACTCGTCCTTTCCACTCATCGACGGATTTCACTGAGCCATCTTTGACGATGTAATCGACATCACGGCGCAGGAGCGCGTGGGCATGCAAGGCGTTTTGCAGCGCGGCTAGCAAGAACAGGTTTGCGGGCTCGTACAGGTTGGCGCAGCCGGAAAAACGCTCCGCACGCGCGATGCCCGCGTCGGTCATGGTCACGTTTCTGTTGCTATCCCCGAAGGTGAAGTCTCTCCCGAAGTGGAGTTGGCGGGCGGTGGAATCGGCGACCGCGAGGAATGTGTCTTCCTTGTCTCCGCCGCCGGCAATGACCAATGGGATACGGGCCTCATCGATCAGAATCGAATCCGCCTCGTCAATGATGGCGGATGCGAAAGGGCGGTGGACCTGGCCGGTGGGACTGAGGGCCATCTGATCTCGCAGATAGTCAAACCCCACCTCAGTGCCGGTGGCATAGGTGACGTCCGCGCGATAGGCGGCCTGCCGCTCGGCGACCGTCATTCCCTGCTGTATGTAGGCGACGGACAGCTCCATATGGCCATAGACGTCGCGCATCCAATTGGCATCGCGGCGCGCCAGATAGTCGTTGACCGTCATGATGTGCACGCCCCGGCCGGCGCGGGCGTACCAGGCTGCGGCAGCGACGGCGGTGAGGGTCTTCCCTTCGCCGGTCTGCATCTCAGCGATCTTGCCGGAAGCCATCGCCAGCGCGCCTCGGAACTGGACATGAAACATGTCCTGACCCAGCACGCGTGATGCGGCGACAGCGGCTGCGGCGATGACTTCTTCCACGCAGCGGGAATTCCGATAGGTCAGCCGCCGGGACTGGGCATGGTGGATCTTCTCGATGGATGCCGCGGCCTTCCTATCCATGCGGCTGAATAAACGCATAGGGCGGCTGAATAAACGCATAAGACCTCCTCGAACAGAATTGGGGACAGGAAGCGGTAAAGCTTAGCTGTTCCGGGGAGGAGGGCGCTGAAAGAGATGGAAGGCGGGAGCCGGAGCGATGACGCGCGACCGGTATTCGGCAAAGCCGTTGATCCGAACCCGGTGATGCTGTGAGCTGAGTCGGCAGGTTTGTACCTGCTCCGAACCGCGCCGGTCTACCGAGGCAAGCGAGGAAGAATCGCGACTGGGTTCGATGCGTGATGCAGGGACAGTCACCCCGCCACTGAGGACGACGAGAAGACCGAAGACGGCAGTGAGAACCCGCGGCATTCCTTGAATTGAGTCTAACGCATTTTCGGGAAATGGGATTTTTCGTCATACAATGAGCCAATGGACCGCGTCGCCACTCCGAATTCCAAGCGGGCGCTGGTCTTTCTCGACACAAACGTGGTCCTCGGATACATACGGGGGGATCCCTCGGAGGCGAAGCTGTTCGCAGCCGGAGCGGCCGATCTGATTCACCTAGCGGTGAATCCCATCGTGCTTCAGGAGTTGTTACTCGCGGACGCCACTGAGTTGCCGGCATTTGAGGAGATCAGAGGTCATCTGCACGTGATCCCTCTGGACCTTGAGAAGATCGAAGAGATGATGGCCGGAGCGCGATCGCGGCGCTATCATACGGCGCACGCGAATGACATGCTGATCCTCAGCAGTGCCGAGGCGTGTAACTTCCTCGTGACGAGGGACGAGTTCTTTCGGAACGTGGTTATCCCGGAGAGTCTCGAAGTGATGACGCCCGAGGAACTGGTTAGTCGCCTCGGAGTCTAGAACGGAACGTCGTCATCTGTGATTCCCTGCCCGTATTCCTCAGCGGGAGCGGGTTGCGGCTTGGCCCTGGGAGCTGCGCCGCGCGGGGCGGATACGGGAGCGTGGTCCTGCGAAAATTCATCGGAGCTTGCGCCGCCGCCTCCCGCACCACCGCCGCCACTTGTCAGAATCACCTGGTCGGCAACCACTTCGGTGAAGTATTGCTTCTTGCCGTCTTTGTCTTCGTAAGTGCGCGTCTGGAGGCGTCCTTCAACGTAGACCTGTTTGCCTTTGAGAAGGTAAGGAGAAACGCCCTCTCCGCGCCACAGGACGACGTTGGCCCAATCGGTCTCCTCTTTCCACTCGCCGGACGTCTGGTCCTTCCAGCGGCGGTTCGTGGCGACGGCAAATTTTGTTATCGCGGCGCCGGCCGGAGTGAACTTGGTCTCCGCATCTTTTCCAAGGTGACCAAGCAAAATAACTTTATTAACGCTACGGGAAGCCATACCATCCGAACTCTAGCACAAGCGCTATTTCTGCTTCGCGATCAGGCTGCCCTTCACCTTTGCGTAAACGCCCGCGGGAAGAATGCCGCCGCTCTTCAACTGAGTGATGTTCTTATAAGGGCGACCGGCGATGATCTTCGCCGCGTACACATCGCCGATCCCCGGGACAGCCTTCAACTGGGCGGCGGTGGCGGTGTTGATGTCGATCAGGCTGGCTGGCGCGGCGGCGACGGGCTTTGCCGAAGCCTTCGCGGGAGCGGCGGACTGGCCAAACAGCGACCCGACGGCTAGAGCGGCGATAAGTAGAAGCAGCTTCAAAGTTTTCATGAGGATTATCCTATCGCAACATTTCCGTGAACACGCTTTACTCAATCGGTAAGCCCGACTGCTGATATGCTCCCCATCCGCCATCGAGCGAAATCACATTCCGGTAACCCATCTTCTGGAGCGATTCGGAAGCCAGAGCCGAGCGGTAACCGCCGCCACAGTAAAGCACCAATTTCGCATGCTTATCCGGCACCAGATGCTCGATGTCGCGCTCGATGATTCCTCTTCCCAGATGCATTGCGCCGGCGGCGTGGGCGGCGGCGTATTCGTTGTCTTCGCGAACGTCGATGAGAAGATGCGGTTCACGGGATGCAAGCAATTTTTTGTAACCCTCGATATCAATCTCGTCGACGACTTTTTTGGCTTCGCCAACCAGGCTGAGAAAACCGGGGGAGTGCGGCCGATCCATTTACTCGACCCTCCTAATGTGTGCGCCGACGGCGGCCAGTTTCTCTTCAATTCGTTCATATCCGCGGTCGATGTGGTAAACGCGGTCGATGACCGTTTCGCCCTTCGCCACGAGCGCGGCCAGAACCAGCGAAGCGCTGGCGCGCAGATCGCTCGCGATGACCCCCGCGCCCGTCAACTGCATGGTCCCGGCGACCATCGCCTGCCGCCCGTTCAAACGGATATTCGCCCCCATGCGAATCAGTTCCTGCGCGTGCATGAACCGATTTTCGAAGATGGTCTCCGTAATGATGGAAATTCCCTCGGCTTGCGTCATCAGAGCCAAATATTGGGCCTGCAAATCGGTCGCGAAGCCGGGAAATTCCTCGGTGGTGATGTCGATGGAACGCAGTTTATCGGGCGCGGTGACGCGGAGAGTGGAATTGCCTTCCTGTTCGATGCGCGCGCCGGCCTGCTGCATCTTCTCGATGAGCGACTGGACGTGTTGGGGGACGCAGTGCGTAACCCTCAAATCGCCGCCGGTGATGGCGCCGGCGATCAAATACGTTCCCGCTTCAATGCGGTCTGGAATAATTTCGTGCGGCGCAGGCGTGCCATGGAGCCGATCCACACCCTGGATGTGAATGGTAGAGGTGCCCGCACCTTCAATCTTGGCGCCCATGGAAATGAGCAGATTGCATAAATCCGTCACTTCAGGCTCGCGCGCGGCGTTCTCAAGCACCGTTTCGCCCTTCGCCAGAGTAGCGGCCATGACCAGGTCTTCCGTGCCGGTAACGGTGATGCGGTCGAATCTGATGCGCGCGCCGCGCAAACCTTCGGGCGCGACGGCTTCGATGTAACCGTACTCCTGCTTGATGGTCGCGCCGAGCTGTTCGAGCCCCATCAGGTGAAGATCGATGGGCCGCGCGCCAATTGCGCAGCCGCCGGGCATGGAAACGCGTGCGCGTCCGGAACGGGCCACAAGCGGGCCCAGCACAAGGCTGGACGCACGCATGGTCTTCACCAGTTCATACGGGGCTTCGGGAGACACAATCTCTTTCGTCTGGGCGCGCAACACATCGCCCGAATCGTCAACAATGCTGCCGATGTCCACCAGCAGACGCTGCATGGTCTTGATGTCGCGGACGCGCGGCACGCGGGCCAGTTCCACCGTATCTTCGGTAAGCAGAACGGCGGCAAGCGCGGGCAAAGCGGAGTTCTTCGATCCATTTGTTTCGATGGATCCGTGGAGCGGCGTACCGCCCTCGATTACAAATTTGTCCATTGTTTTAAGAGTTCATGAGTTTGTCAGGCGACGGGCGGGCCATCGAAATAGCCGTCTTCACAACGTTGCCGGAACGCTCGAGCAAGCTGGCTGCCTCGCTGTCGCTGACGCCTGCTCCATCGCGAACGATGCGCCGGGCGCGATCGAGCAGTTTCTGATTCCGCGGCTGTACGTTCACCATGAGATTGCCGTAGACGTGACCGGTCCGGATCATGGCTCCGGTGGTCAACATGTTCAGTACCAGCTTGGTGGCGGTTCCGGCTTTCATGCGCGTGGAGCCGGTGACGACTTCCGGCCCGCACAACGGCGTAATCGCGATATCGACCGCGCAGGCAAGTTGGGAGTGCGGCGTGCAACTCACGCCTACGGTGACTGCGCCCAGGCGACGCGCATCATGAATTGCGCCCAACACATAGGGAGTCCGGCCGCTGGCCGCAATGCCTACGAGGACGTCGGAACTTGAAAATCCGCGCGCTGTCAAGTCCCGAACGCCGGCGGCGGGATCGTCCTCACTCGATTCCGTAGACCGCGATAAAGCGGCTTCTCCACCGGCCATGATTCCCTGCACCTGCGAAGCCGGAACGTTAAAGGTGGGCGGGCATTCCGACGCATCGAGGACGCCCAGCCTTCCGCTGGTGCCCGCGCCGATGTAAAAGAGACGGCCGCCGCGTTCAAAGGCGCTCGAAACAGCGTTCACGGCACGCGCGATATTGGGAATTTCCAGCTTCACGGCGGACGCCACCCTGGCGTCTTCCGCATTGATGATGGAGAGCATCTCCTCTACCGGCAACTGGTCGATGGTCTCCGAAGCGGGGTTTCGCTGCTCGGTCAGTAGGGACTCCAGCTCCGGCTCTTGCATTAATGCAGAGTCTCCACGTAGGCACCTGTGTTTGCGTCCACAATGATGGAGAATGAGCTTGAGCCCGCGCTTTCACCCCACAGGATATGCCACGCGGTGCCCCCGTTGGTAGGGTTGTGCTCCAACTGATAGGTGATGTTCATGTCCGGATGCTGGGCGATGTAATCGGTGGCCTTTTTGGCGGCGGCCTCAAACGCCTGGTCGGAATCCGCCTTGGCCTCTGAGATGGCAAAAGGAACGGTGGATCCGTGAAGGCTCCAGCTCTCCGGCTTCCCCTTATCGACGCCTTTGGGCAGACTGACGGACTCGTCCGCGACGGAGAAGGTGTAGGTGAGGGATTGCTGCAATGACGGCGAAACCATGATGGCCTGCCATGCGCCTACCTTTCCGGGCTGCGGCTTCACGTCGGAAACGGGGACACTGGTCAACTGATAGATCTGCGCATCCGGCGCCCAGGCCCGCGATGCGGTGTACATCTGGTAAAGCGCGTGCAAGCCAGTGACGGGAACCACCGGCGGCGCTGGAGCCGCTTCCTTTTTGGCTTCCGGCACCGGCGCAGAACCGCACGCCCCCAGGAAAATGGTCAAAGCGCATAAGGTAGCGTTGAGTCGCACGGCTTCTACATTGTAACGAGAAGCCCCGGTTGGTCAATCGTGAGTCTGTGTTAACGGCCCCTGTTTGTGAAATAATACATTCAGATTAGGGGAGTGATGCATGAAGCCGCTCTTTCTGTTGTTTTCGGCGCTGGTAGCGGGCTACCCCGCCCTGGCTCAGCAGGGTCTGGGCGGCACGTGGAGCAATACCGCGCAACCCTCCCCTGGAATCAACACAGGCCAAGCGAATCCCTCTTCGACAATCGGCCCGTCTTCGAACTCGATTTTTCTTCATGGCCGGGTGGTGATGGACGACGGCGGGGATGTTCCGTTGAACATCGTGATCGAGAAGACGTGCAACGGGCACACCAGCGCACTCACCTACGCCGACAAGAAGGGGCGTTTCACGGTCAGCCTGTCGGGTACTTCCGCAGCCAAGTACGCGGACGCCAGCTACGATGCGAACTCGTCGGGGAACCCGAACCAACCCGCCGCGCTGCAAAGCGTTCGTAAGCCGTCGCTGGTGAACTGCGAGCTGCGGGCTTCGTATCCGGGTTTCCAATCGGACCACGTTACCATCACCGCATCCCGGGCCATGGACAATCCAGACCTGGGCATTTTCATTCTGCACAAGACCGGAAATGCACCGCCTTCCACGGTGAGTGCAACCTTTCTCAACGCTCCCCGGCAGGCTCTGAAGTTCTATCAGAAGGGCATGGACGATCTAAGGGCGGACAGGCTGGAGAATGCTACGCGGGCGTTTCAAAAGGCGGTTGAGGCTTATCCGCAATTCGCCAGCGCGTGGTACGAGATGGGGCGTTTGAAGATGACCCAGGACGCGACGGCGGCACAGAAATTACTGCAGAAGGCGGTTGCGGCGGATCCCAAGTATGCGCCGCCTTATGTGGAACTTTCGTTCCTCGCCATGCGCGCGCACGATTGGGCGGGCACTCTCGACTTGACGGCGCGGGCGCTGGCTTTCGATTCCTCCAGCTATCCGCAACTGTTCTACTTCAGCGCGGTAGCGAATGCCAACATTGGGAACTTCGACGAGGCGGAAAGGCAAGCGCGGGATGCGGTTCGCATCGACCACGATCGCCGCTTCCCGAAGGCTCTGCAGTTGCTGGGGTTCCTGCTGGAGCGCAAGGGCGATCTACAGGGCGCGGCGGAACAGATGCGCGGCTTTCTAGCGACCTCCCCTTCGGACGAGGACGCGCAGGTGATCAAGACGGAACTGGCAGCTTTACAAACCCGGCTGCGTGCTTCAAACAAGTAGCGCCGTGGAAGATTTCCGCCAGGATCTCGAGCGATTCCACCACGCGCGGGCCCGGACGGTTGAAGTATTGGTTTCCATCGGCCACGTAGACGTTCCCCGTTCGCACGGCGGTTAGCCGCTGGTAGTCCGGACGGTTGGTTAACCAGTGCATTTCGGGGAGCGTCCGTTCGATCGAAAAACCGCAAGGCATGGCGATGATGATGTCCGGATCGGCCTCGAAAAGCTCTTCCCACGTCATCCACGGGGAGTGCGCGCCGGCGACGCCGAACAGGTTTTGACCGCCGGCGAGATCGACGAGTTCCGGAACCCAGTTTCCCGCGGCCATGAGGGGTTCCAGCCATTCGATGCAGGCTACGCGGGGCGTTGAAACGGGCTTCCTTATGGCCGCCATGCGGGATTGCATTTGGGCGATCGCGGGTTCGCCATTCACTCCGACGGCGCCGGCAACGCGGCGAAAGTCGTCCCAGATATCCGCCAGCGAATTGGGTGCGAGCGCGATGATCGTCGGACAGCTTTTCAAGCGCGACGCGACGGAACGTTCGATGTCGCGCAGGCTGACGGCGCAGACCTCGCACTGCGTCTGCGTGATGATGTGCGTCGGCTGGAGAGCCTGGAGCACGTCGTCAAAAACCTCGTAGATGGAGAGCGCATCGCGGAGGGATTGCTTGACCAACTGGTCGATTTCCCGGCTGTCACCGGAACAATCGAAGCGGGGACGCGTGCAGCAGGGAAGGTCGAGGACCGAGAGAGGGTAATCGCATTCGTGCGAGCGGCCAGCCAGGAACTGGCCCAAGCCCAGTTCGAAGACAATCTCGGTGGCGCTGGCGATGAGCGAGAGAATGCGCGGACGTTCGCCCTCAGGCGGTTGCAGGGATACGCTGGCTGGATGCACTTTCGCTCGGGGCGCTCTCGTTCGGGGCAATGGTACGCGTCAAGAAGTAGTGGAGGCCGAACAGAGTGGCGGTCCACGCCAGATCGCCGGCGAGCGTTCTGCCGAAGAACGGGATCGCATTGACGTAAGTCAACATGAGGGCGTGCGCGCTTCTATCGGTATAGCCGACAAAGTAGCCGAGGTTCGAAACCAGGAAGAACTGCAAGCTGCCGGCGAAGGCAGCGGCGCCGATGCGGACCGGATTATTGGTGCGTACGAGCGACCGGCCGATCAAGACATTGAGCAGGATGGCGGCGTAGACGAAGGGCGTAGAGGAGTCAAACCCGCCGACGAAGGGATCTGTGACGGCCATCACCAACAGAGGGAGCAGATAAGCCATCCATCCGTTGAGGCGCGCGCCGGCAAATAAGCTGCTGCCGCCAACGGCTGTGAAGTTCGGGGGATGAGGCATCAACCGGCTCACTCCGGCCAGGACGGCCAACGCGATGGCGTAGGGACGGATGTTCTTTTTCTGGTCGGTCATTTGCTCTCCTGATTGGGTTCCCACAGCGTTTCCGGCGTTCCCGCGATGCGGCTGGCCCAACGGCTCCAGACGAAAAACGCATCACTGAGACGGTTTAGATACTTCAGTGTATCGCCATCCACTTCCTGGCGGCGACTGAGCGAAACGGCGAGCCGTTCCGCGCGGCGGCAAACGGTGCGGCAAATGTGCAACTCGGCATTCAGGCGCGAACCACCGGGCAGGACGAAGGATCGCAGCGGGGGCAGTTCGGCGATGGCTTCATCCATCTCGTGTTCTAGCCGCTCGATTTCGGCCGCGGTGACGCGGGGCTGGCGCGGGTGAACGTCCTCAGGCAGCGTGGCGAGGATGGAACCCAGGTTGAAGAGTTCGTGCTGCACGCGTTTCAGCTTCGCGGCCAGATCACTGAGCGCGGGATGTTCTTCGGCAGTCTGCCGGGCTGCGCCGGTGAAGGCGTTCAGCTCATCGACCACGCCGTAGCAATCGATGCGTGGGTCGTCCTTGGGGGTGCGCTGACCGCCGACCAGGCTGGTCTCGCCGGTATCTCCGCGCCTGGTATATACCCGATTGATGGCCAGCCTGGGCTGATCAAAAGTCTCTGCCACGAAAGCTCCATTTCAAGCCTGACACAAAATTAAGGCGCTGAGAAGGGTAGCCGAAGATCTCTTCGTAGTGCTGATCGAGAGCGTTGCGCAGCGCGCCGTAGACAGTGAAGTCCTTGCGGATCGCGATATTCAGATTCACTCCCAGATTCACATAGCCGGGGTTGGTGTAGAAGCCTTCGCTTGCGCCGTAGTTCGGTTCCACATCGAGATCCTTGCCACGCATGTATCCAACCACGTCTCCCGAAACGCGGCCCTTGGCAAGCGCGAGACGAAACGAACCGGACTGCGGCGGGCGGCGAGGAAGCTGCTGGCCAACGGTGTAATATTCCTGCGCGATGCCGGTATGATTCAGCGCGAGCACGGCGGTATCGAGATAAGTGTAATTGCCAATGAAAGTGACCCAGCGCAAGGGATGAAGGCGGGCGCTGGTTTCGAGGCCCCGGCTGCGCGCATTGGCGAGGTTGTCGGTTTGGAATGCGCTCAAGTCCGACAGGTTTCCGCCGAGCGACACAATCAAATCCGAATAACGATTGTCGAAGAATGCGCCTTCGAGGACTAGCTTGCCGTCGAGGAGCTTCTGCGAGACTCCGGCGTCCACACTGGTGGTGCGCTCGGGTTTCAAGTTGGGGTTATCGGTGAAAGCCAGATCTTCGCCGCCGGGCGGACGGATGCCGGTGCCGAACGAGGCATGAATACGGGTGCCGGTGCGGAACAGATATCCGGCGGCGATTTTCGGATCGACGCGCGAATCGGTGTGGGCTGGAATTTGCGGAGTGCCCGCACCGGGGTCGCTGGGAATGAGCGCGGTATTGAAGATATCGCCGCGTACGCCGGCCTGAATATATAAGTTGTGAAACTGGAAGCGGTTCTCCCAGTAGATGCCTTCTTCGTCCCTTCGGAGCGGGAAGACGTTGAAGTTCACATCGGTGACGTAGGTATTTTCGATTTCTTCGCGACCCCAAACGAAGCCGCCCGACATGGTCCACCAGGGGGTGAGGCTACCGACGACGCGGGCTTCGCTCTGGCCATGGATGTCTTTATTAAAACTATTGCCGTAGGGACTGGCGTAATAGTCATTGCCGAGGAAGAAATCGCCGAACAACTCGGCGCGCAGGCGAGGCTTGAGGTCGATCTGATAGTGGAAGTTATATTCCGAGTTATTGTCTTTGTCGCGGCTGATGAGATCGATTCCAGCATAGAGATCAGCGGGATCGGACCCATAGGGTCCGGGATCGCCCACCTCGCTGTTGCTGAACACGCCACCGGCGGAGAAGCTTTGGACGCCCCAGTTGCGATTGATGTGCAACATGACGTTATCGTCGCGCCAGTCCGCATTGGGGACTTCGCCGTTGGCGGAGATGCGCGACAGCGACGCGGCGACGCCGAAACCAGCTACGGTCGCGGAGCCGGTGAGGGCCACTCGATTCTCGGCGAGGCTTCCCCCTTCGGCGATGAGGTCGAAGGCCGGAGCGGTATCACCCTGGCGCGTGACGAAATTGACGACGCCGCCGTTGGCATAGGGGCCATAAAGAGCGGACTGTGCGCCACGCACGACGTCGATCTCGGCGAGATCATCCGTGATGACCTGGGCGAAATCGAACAGGCCGCCGTAGAAGAAACTGTTGACCGGAGCGCCGTCGATTTCGACCAGTGTGTAGTTGGAATCCCCGCCGCGAATGGACATGGTGGTGACGCCGCCGCGCGGGCCTTGCTGGGCCATAAACACGCCTGGGAGAATGCGGAGCAAGTCAGCGGCCTGGGCTTCGTTCCGCTCGCGAATTTCCTCGCCGGTGATGACGCTGACGCTGGATGCCTGTTCGCTTCCACTTCCATTTAGGTCACCACTTCCATTCAGATCGATGGTGGAACCGATGACGCGGACGGAATCGGAAACGGGCGCGATGTGCAATTCGATGCTGAGCGGCCCGGGCGCGGGCAAGGCGACCTGGGTGGTGGCGAACCCCTCGGCCGTGATGACCAAGTGGTTGGCGTCCGGTGGCGCGGCGGCAAAACGGAATGCGCCGCTCGAATCGCTGGCGCTTTCGGCCTGGAGACCAACGGGGCTGTATAAGCCGACCCTGGCGTGCGGAACGGCAGCGCCGGAACTGTCCTTAATTGAGCCTTGGATGGAGCCCGGAATGGAAGCCGCTTGCAGCCCAAATGGCGCAAACAGGCACACGAATCCTGCGAATGTTCGAATGTTCATAGCAGCCCTCCGCTGCCGCGCTTTCGCGCGTAACTCACAATCCGGTCGGTCTCCTGACTCACGCTTCAACGACCTCGGTCTGCCTTCCCATTTCCAACGAAACAGTGGCTTGCTGCGACCGGGCCTCCACGCTTACAGTGGCGGGGCCGTGCTGGATTTTCACCAGCTTCCCAACTTCTACCGGACAGAAACAGCTTAGCAGGCGAAGCGGGCCGTGTAAAAAGCGGCTCGCTAAGCGGCTTTTTCG
>PLFE01000177.1 GCA_003136675.1 Bryobacterales bacterium | reverse complement strand
CCGCCGCGGACGGGGGCAAGTGTGCGCTCATTGAGTATCAGTCCCATGCGGGCGGATCGAGAGGCTCTCGATGAGACGCTATCGCCTGTTCGACGTCGTGTGCAAACTCAGGATCGATGGTGGCAGCGGATCCCGCGGGCATCATTAGCTATGCACTCCGATATCTTGCGCCGTGGAGGTTCGGTCGCCCGAATCACGACGGGCGGCTGAGCGTTGCGCAACTTCGGCATGCCTAAGGTGATAACTTGGCGCGAAACAGAATCAGCAGCCATTCCTGACTGCAAACTCTTGGCATGCTCGCTCAAGGTTTCTTCAGCCATACCCGATAATCCTTCGCATCGGCAAACGGTACCAGAATTAACATCGATCCGCTCTTTCCATCCACCGCGAAAGCCTCACGCGACGTCCACCACTTGGGCAACTCCGCGGAAGCATCGCGCAGACTGACCTGCAGTCCCTTCGGAGCCGCGTCATCCGGCTCTTGATCGCGATTCAAATCCTTTTCGAGCGCCAGCACCTGCGGCCCCCTCTGAATCGCCACCGAATTCGGATAAGTCGGCGCGCCGGAAATCACCTGTACGGTCATCTCCATTTCTACTTCGATCTTGTCGCCTTTCGCCCAGTGGCGCTCAATCGGTAGATACTCGCCTGGATGCCCTGCATATCTGACGCCGTCCACTGTCGCGGCGAAGTGCTGGGTCCATTCCGGCACGCGCAGATACACGGGAAATTGTTTGCCGGCTGGAGGATTGATAGTCAATGAAACGTGCCCGCTCAATGGGAACGTGGTTTCCGATTGAATATCCGCAAAGCGCGTTGTCACATGCCCGGGTACATATTGGTTGATGGCGATTCCGCCCGCGCGCTCGCCCCAGATGGTCAGGGGAATCATCGCGATTCCCCGCGGCTCGCTCGACACACAACAGCTAATGCCCTTCGACGCGTTCTTTCTTCCATTCAGGGGCGTGAAGTAGCAGATATCTCCACTTTGCGAATCCTGCGCCGCCAACAGTTGATTGAAGATCGACCGTTCCAGTTGATCGGCATACTTCGATTCACCGGTCAACCGGAGCAACTGCCAGTTCAACTGCATCCATGTAACGGTCACGCAGCCCTCGCCTACTTCGGCTTTCTCGTCGGCTGGAAGTTGGTCGTTATCGCGGAAGTGCTCGCTGGAACTCGTTGTTCCGGAGATATACAGCCGGCGCTCGGAAATGTCGAGCCACGCCAGTTCCACCGGCGTCAGGAAGCGGACTTCGCCGCTGATGCGGTAAAGGTCCGCCAGACCCACCAGGTTCGACAGCATCTCGTAGGCTTTTGCATTGGCAGTCTTGAATACGCTGCCGGTGGTCATCAGGGAGCTGATGATATGGGGGCCGTTAGGCTGCTCCCAGGCACGCGTCAGATAGAAACAGAAATCCAGATACGCATGGTTCCCTGTGTAGCGGTAGAGCATCACCATCGGTTCGAGAACGCTGGTGGCCGCCATGCCGACGTGCTCGCCCGAGCGAATAATGTCGCGCTGCCGGGGTTTCTCGCCGAAGGTCTCGATCAGCAGGTCCCCGATGCGGCGGCAAGTGGCCAGCGCGGCCGGGTCGCCTGTTACGCGGTAGTAGGCAAGTAAGCCCAACAGATCGTACTTATGTGTCCAGACGTCCCAACTGGTCCAGCGCTGGTTGTCGGCATAAGTGCCCAGATAGCCATCTGCCGCTTGCGCCGCCATCAACTGGCGGGCCACGCTGTCCATCAGCGTTTTCAGCTTCTCGTCGTGGGAGAATGCCCAGGTGTTCGCGGCGGCGTCCAGGAATTTGCCGGCATGTTCCCCAATCCACTCCTGTTCGCCGGGGCGATGCTGGAATCCCTGGAGCACCGCTTTTTGATCCAGGTGGAGAAGACGCCCTTCGAGATTCATGCGCATCCGGTCGCCCAGCAGACCCTCGATCTTCTGCGATTCAAACGGCGCGGGCACAAACAGATCGGTCACCTTGTCCGGTACCACAGGCCGCGGAACCACCGCGCACAGGCACGCCGGCGCCAGCAGGAAGGCAAGTACTCTCATGCCGGACAGTATAGTAACAAGGAACATGCGTTTGACGCGAAGAGAGTGGCTGGCGGCCGGCGCCGGGGCCTTGGGCGGCGTGGCTGCGGCTTGCGGGCCGAAGACAACTCCGCGTTACCAGGGGTACGCCCTGGTGGCGAATCGCGATGGACGCACGTTGGGAGTGATCGACCTCAGCCGCTTCCAACTGCTGAAGGAAGTGCCGCTCGCTATGGCGCCGGAAACGGTTCTGGCTGCGCCGGATCGCGCGCGGGCGTTCGTGTTCAGCTCGACTGCGCCGTTTTTCCATGTTGCGGATCTGGAGAGCATGCAACTGAAGAGCCGCGTGAATCTCAAGGGCAGTTTCATCAGCGCGCGCGTTTCGGCGGATCAGCGGCTTCTGTGGGTTGCGGTGCGCGATCCGAACCTGCTGCTGAGTTTCGATACGTCGACGGGAGAGCGGAAATCGCGCGTGTCATTGCCGGCCGCCGTGGATGATATGGATTTGTTTGCGGACCAGGTCGGGCTGGCGGCATCCACGGCGCGGACGGTCGTCCGCTGTGACTCGAAGACCGGGCAGTTAACGTCTTCCCCCGTTCTGAAAGCTGTGCCGGGGCTGTTGCGCTGGCGTCCCGATGGCAAGGTGCTCCTGATCGCCAATACGGAGGATCGCAGCATGACAGCGGTGGACTCCCGGACCATGCAACCTATGGTGGACTTACAACTTCCGCTCGCTCCGAGTCAACTCTGTTTCAACAACGACGGAGGTCAATTGTTTGTCACGGGAGAGGGGATGGATGCGGTGGCAATTGTGAGCCCTTATCAAACCGAAGTCAATGAAACGGTGCTGGCGGGGCGTATGCCGGGCGCAATGGCCGTCACCAGCGCCGGCCCCGCGTATTTATTCATTTCCAACACGGATGCCGCGGAAGTAACCGTAATCAACATCGACAATCGACGGGTGATCGCGCAGATTCCGGTGGGCCAGCGCCCAGGCCCGATCCTGTTGACGCCGGACAACGAGTACGCGCTCATTCTGAATGAGCAGTCCGGCGACGTGGCCGTCATCCGGCTCTTGAATATACGAGATGCCGATTTGAATTCGCGGCGCAGCAGAACCGCGCCTCTGTTCACGATGATCCCCATTGGAGCGCGCCCGGTGAGCGCGGCCATTGCGCCGAGGTTACTGTGATATTCGCTCTCCTGCTGCTCACCGGCCAGACCTTCCGTTGCCCCGCAACTCTCGAAGGTCACCCGTTCCTGCGCCCCTCGATTTACAACGGAATTCCAGGAAAGCAGGAGTATGAATTAGCTCCGGACGACGAGGGCACCCGGGGCAGCAGTGTCCGGCAGGCCTGGAAACTTTCGGATTACCGCGAGATGAACCTGTTTGTCCGGTGTCGATATGCGGATGCTCAATCCGTGGTCGTGAAAGACCTTCCGAAGCCCTTGGTGACTTGCACGTTTAAGTGGCGAAAAACGGGTGCCCCGCAACCCATCGCCAGCCCGGCTTTTGTCTGCCGGTAAACGCTAGTGTGGTGTCCAATAAATAACTAGCCCGCAAAGGGTGCGTCGGGCACCCTCATTGCATTCAAGTAAAGCGGCCCGCGCACTCCGTTTTGCGGGCGACTTACTTAGAAGACACATACCGGATTGCCATGGTAGCCGCGGCTTCAGCCGCGCTGATATTGGGAGTGGCGAACACTACACTAAAATATTGGGTACCTAATGGCCACGACCACCCCGGTAGCGCTTCGCGTGATTCCCATGCCCGCGGCGCGGAGGCCGCCGGTACTTCTTTATCTGACGCTGGGGCTCGTTGCGGTTGTGACAATCGCCTACCAGGTACGCTTTGACATCGGCGTTATCCCCGACCTACGGCATCCACGTCATTCCGTGCAGATCCCGTTCCACTCCGATATGTGGCCCGTAAAGGTCTCCGAGCTCAAGCCCGAGGCTGAGCAGGCGGGCCTGCGGAAGGGGGACGTGGTGGTTCAACTGGCAGGCCATCCGGTTTCCGGCACGCGCGTGTTTGGCATGTTTTCCGACATGAATCCAGGCGACCGCGTCAGCGTGATTGTGGAGAGAAACCACGTGCGGCACACCATGCAGATCGTGCTCCGGCCGAGTGCCCAGCCTTTCAATGCTGCCGCCGATTTCACGATCTCCGTGATGGTGGGGATCTTTCTACCCTGGTCGAGCGTGCTGCTCGGGCTATACGTGGCCCTCGCGCGCCCACGCGATCCGCTGGCGTGGCTCGTGATGATGCTGTTGATTACGTTCTCGCAGATCGTGAACGCGGACACCTATAACTGGGGTGCGTGGATTCGGGTTGCCGCATACGCGTTCCATGCCATTTGTTTCTCGGCATGGCCGCTGTTTCTGTTCCTGTTTGGATATTACTTTCCGGACACTCACTCCATCGACCGGAAAACTCCGTGGTTGAAATGGGTGGTCCTGGTTCCATTCGTCATCATGGCGTCGGTCAATACTTATGCCTTTGCAGGAGTTCAGGAAGACCTGCCGAGGTACGGGCCGTTTTTCAACCAACTGGAACTGATTCGAACGATTAACGGGTTCTACGACTTGGTTCTGATTGCGTTAGGGCTGACGCTCATCGGGATGAAGGCGTTCCGCGCGCAGGCCGATGCGCGGCGGCGGTTGAAACTGCTTCTGGCCGGCCTGGCTGCGAGCCTGGCGCCGATTCTCACCCTGATCCTGTTGTCTATGTCGACGAAGCATCAGATGGATGACGCGCCCGTCTATATTCTCTTCCCGGCGCTTGCCGCTTTGCTCCTGTTTCCGCTGACCTTGGCTTATGTGATCGTGGTGGACCGGGCCATGGATGTGCGCATGGTTGTCCGGCAAGGCCTGCAGTATGCGTTCGCGCGACGCGGCGTAGCGGTGCTGCGCGTGCTTTCCCTGGCCTTGTTCGGCGTAGTGGGTTATCTGATCGCGCAGAAGATACAGGGCAACGTCGTGGCCACAGCCGGGCTGGCTCTGGCTCTGCTGGCGGTGGTGCTGGTGATCAACATCGGCATGAAGCGGCTGGCGGTGTGGGTGGATAAGCGCTTCTTCCGCGATGCCTATAACGCGGAGGCCGTGTTGTCGGAGCTTTCCGAGCAGGTGCGCTCAATTCGTGAAACCGGGCCATTAGTGGAGACCGTCTGCGAGCAGATTTCCAGCACCATGCATGTCTCGAAGATTGCCGTGCTGCTGGAGAGTAACGGACGGTTTGAAACCAGTTACTCGCGCGGGTTGGAGGGTGTACCGATGGCGGCGTTCGCCAAAGATGCAGGCGTGATTTCCTACCTGCACTTTGCCAAGGATGCGCCGCGCGTCTATTTCGATGACGAGAACTCCTGGGTATACCGGACGCCGGGGGTAGATGACGAGCAACGCCGTCAACTGGCCAATCTGGGCGCCGAATTGCTGCTGCCCCTTTCGACGCGGGACAAGCTTCTGGGATTCATTGCGGCCGGGCAGAAAAGATCGGAAGAGCCCTACTCGAAAGCCGATGTGCGCATTCTTTCCTCCGTGGCGGCGCAAACCGGACTGGCCATTGAGAATGCCGAACTGACCACCGCGTTTGCCGCGGAGATGGCCTTGCGCGAACGCCTGGCCCGCGAGGTCGAAATTGCGCGCGAGGTGCAGGAACGGTTGTTCCCACAAAGCCTTCCTCCGACCGGCGGACTCGACTATTCCGGGATTTGCCGGACTGCTCTGGGCGTGGGCGGCGATTACTACGACTTTCTGGGGCTGGCGAACGGGCGCCTGGGATTCGCAGTGGCCGACGTCGCCGGAAAGGGGATTTCCGCCGCGCTGCTGATGGCGAGCCTGCAGGCAAGTTTGCGTAGCGAGACCGGCCGCGGCGGGGACCTCGCTCTCTTGATGACGAATCTGAACAGGCGCGTCTATGAAGCATCCTCGACGAACCGGTACGCCACGTTTTTCTATGCCGAGTATTCTCCCGGCAGCCGCATGCTCGAATACGTGAATGCGGGACATAACCCTCCGATTCTTATGCGTCGAAATGGATCCGACTGGGACGTACGGATTCTGGAAGCATCCGGGACGGTGGTGGGGCTGCTGGAAGGCAGCACGTATGAGCAGGCGCGTGTTCAACTGATATCCGGCGACTATCTGGTGGCTTTCACGGATGGCGTGAGTGAGGCCATGAATGCCGCCGATGAGGAGTGGGGTGAGGAACGCCTCACGGAGACGATTCGCGCGTGCGCCGAGTCATCCCTTCCGGCGGCGGAGATGATGCGTCGGATTTTGAGTGCCGCCGATACTTTTGTGGCTGGCGCGAAGCAGCATGACGATATGACTCTGGTGGTATTGCGAGTCCTATGATTCAATGCGTCGGCAACCCGCTCTTCGCCAGCGCCAACGCGTCCCGCACAAATACCGGATCGAATCGATCCACAAAATAAATCACCCCGTTGCTGCACTCGATCCCGTCCGTCTGCGGAATTGCCCCATTCACGTAAACGCCCTCATCCCGGACATCCACGCGAAGGCGCGTCCCCATCAAAGTCCGCGCCGCCGCCAGGCCGGCCGCATCGTCCTTCCGCACAAGTCCCGCCACAATATAGCGGCTCGTCAGGTGCTGCATCGCGCTCCGGTTAGCCATCAGCGTTTCGCGTTCCTCTCGCGAAAGCAAAGACAAGGCCCGCTCGCTGAACGCGAACACCGTAAGCGGCGAACCATCCGCTAACGTCTTAGCCATGCTGCCGAGTGGCGCGGCCGCCGCGAACAGCGTCAGCGAAGGTTCGCTGCGCAGCGTAGTAAGAATATCCCGCCCCGGCGGCTCCTGCCCCGCCGCCGCTCCCATCAGCGCCACCAACGAAATCGCCAGCCGCGTCTTTATCATCTAAGCTCCTTCAATTCCCAACCTTCTGCGCCAGCGGAGCCGATGTCACCGGCTCGCGGTCCACATCGCCCGCATAACTCGCCCGAATCTCATGCAGTCCGACGCTGAGGCCCGATGTCGTAAACGTCGCCACACCGAAACTAAGCGTTCCCGTTCCCAGGAAAGCATGGCCGTCGGAAAAAGTAACACTCTCCCCGCCGGCAAGTCCATAACTGGGGTTCAGCGTCGCCGTAAAGGTCACCGCCTCTCCTGACACCGAAGGGTTCACGCTGGAAGTCAGCGTCAGCGTGGTCGCATCCTGCTCCACCGTCTGGCTGATCGAAGCCGTAGCCTTCGGGTCATTCGCATCGCCCTCATAAGTAGCCGACACCGTGTGCGTCCCCACCGTCATACCGCTAAAGGGAAACGACGCCACGCCAGCGCTCACCGGACTCGTTCCGATCTTCGAGTCCCCTACAAAAAACGCCACCGAGCCCGTCGGAATCCCGCCCGTCGAAGAACTCAGGTTTGCCGTGAACGTCACCGGGTTTCCGAAAGTCGACGGATTGCTGCTCGAAACCAGCCGAACCGTAGTAACCGGCTTGCTATTCACCACCTGGCTCAGCGGCGATGAATTGGCCGCCTCATTATTCGCGTCGCCCAGATATGCGGCCACCATCGAATGCGTTCCGGAACTCAGGCTCGAAGTGGTGAACGAAGCCACCGAGCTCGCATTCAAACTCCCGCTCCCAATCAGCGTCGACCCATCCATGAAGTTCACGGTGCCAGTCGGCGTGGTTCCGGTAGCCGAAGCCACGCTGGCGCTGAAAGTCACCGGCTGCAGATACGCGGCGGGGTTCGCGGATGAGGAAAGCGTCACGCTGGTTCCATCAGTCACTTGCAGAGTGGTCGGAAAGCCCATCGTTTGCAATTGGCCGGTGTAGTAGACAGCGGCGTTACCCGCGTTATCCACGGCCGTCACATCGGTAACCGTCCATGTGCCCGCCTCGCTGTAGGGTTGCAC
>PLFE01000167.1 GCA_003136675.1 Bryobacterales bacterium | reverse complement strand
TGATTTCCCCGCCGCCGCATCACGATATTTATTCCATTGAGGATCTGGCGCAATTGATCTTCGATCTGAAGAACGTGAATCCGCGGGCGCGCATCGCCGTGAAGCTTGTAGCCGAGGTGGGGGTGGGCACTGTTGCCGCCGGCGTTTCCAAGGCTCATGCGGATGTGATTCTGATTTCCGGACACGATGGAGGAACCGGCGCCAGTCCACTGACGTCGCTGAAACACGCCGGAATTCCGTGGGAGTTGGGGCTGGCCGAAGCGCAACAGGTTCTGGTGATGAACGACCTGCGCGGACGAATTCGCCTGCAGGTGGATGGCAAGCTGCAAACCGGACGCGACGTCGTGATCGCCGCGCTTTTGGGCGCTGAGGAATTCGGTTTCTCCACCGCGCCGCTGGTGGCGCTGGGCTGCATCATGATGCGTAAGTGCCATCTCAACACCTGTCCGGTGGGCATCGCCACGCAAGATCCGGTGCTTCGCGCTAAGTTCACGGGCCAGCCCGAACACGTCATCAACTTCTTTTTCTTTATTGCCGAGCAGGTTCGCCGTTACATGGCCAAGCTGGGGTTCGCAACCGTTGACGAGATGATCGGCCGCGTCGATCGTCTGGAATTCCGCCGCGCCAGCGAACACTGGAAGGCCAAGGGACTGGACTTCTCCGCCATCCTTCACAACCCACCAACGCCAGGCCGCATTGCGCGACGCTCGGTGACGGAGCAGGATCACGGGCTCGACCAGGTGCTGGATTATCAGTTGATCGATTACGCGCGCGAAGCTATCGAGAACGGTTCGCCCGTCCGGATTCAGATGCCGATCCGCAACGTGCACCGCACGGTGGGCGCCATGCTCTCCGGTGAAATCGCCCGGAAGCATGGCTCCGCGGGCTTGCCTGACGACACGATCCACTTCCGCTTTTTCGGCTCGGCGGGACAAAGTTTCGGGGCTTTTCTAGCCCGCGGAGTGACGCTGGAACTGGAAGGCGATTCGAACGACTATGTCGGCAAAGGTCTCTCCGGCGGCAAAGTGATTGTTTATCCGCCGCGCAACTCAACCTTCCTGCCCGAGAAAAATATTCTGGTGGGCAACGTGGTGCTGTATGGAGCCACCAGCGGCGAAGCGTATTTCAACGGGGTGGGCGGGGAGCGCTTTGCGGTGCGGAACTCCGGCGCTAGCGCGGTGGTGGAAGGACTGGGCGACCATGGCTGCGAGTACATGACAAATGGCTTAGTTGTCGTGCTCGGAAAGACCGGCCGCAACTTCGCCGCAGGGATGTCGGGCGGCATCGCCTATGTGCTGGACGAAGAAAGCGATTTTGTGGAGAAGCGGTGCAACCGCGCTTCCGTAGATCTGGAGCGTGTGTTCGACCCCGAAGACCAGGCCGTGCTCCGCGGCGCCATCGTGCGGCATTTTGAATCCACCGGCAGTCCGCGGGCGAAATGGATTCTTGAGAAATGGGGTGAGATGCTGCCGCGTTTCTACAAGGTGTTCCCGCGCGAATTCAAGCGCGCGCTGGAAGCCGCTCGCAAGAAAGAGATGGCCAATGCCTAAGCCTACAGGTTTCCTCGAATATGCGCGCGAAGTACCCGCGCGACGCCCCGTGGATGAGCGCGTAAACGATTGGTTTGAGATCTACCAGCCGTTCCCCGAAGCAAAAGTGCGCGCGCAGGCGACGCGCTGCATGGATTGCGGCGTGCCTTTCTGCCACACCGGATGTCCGGTGAGTAACCTGATTCCGGATTGGAATGACTTAGTGCATAGCGGCCGCTGGAAAGAGGCGGTGCGAATTCTTCACGCCACTAATAACTTTCCGGAGTTCACGGGGCGCATTTGTCCCGCGCCGTGCGAGGCCAGTTGTGTTCTGGGAATCGCCGATCCGCCGGTCTCCATTAAGTTAATCGAAAAGAGCATTGTGGATCGCGGCTTCGAGGAAGGCTGGATTGTTCCCGAGCCTCCACGGGTGCGCACCGGCAAGCGGATCGCGGTGATTGGCTCCGGACCGGCGGGGCTGGCGGCGGCTCAGCAACTCTGCCGCGCCGGTCACTGGGTGACGGTGTTTGAAAAGGCGGATCGTCTGGGCGGGCTGCTGCGTTATGGCATCCCGAACTTCAAAATGGAGAAGGATCTGATTGATCGCCGCATCGCGCAGCTCTCCGCGGAGGGTGTCGAATTTCTCACCGGCAAGCATGTGGGAATCGATGTGGCCGCGGAAGACCTGAGGCGGGATTTCGATGCAATCCTGATTTCTACCGGCGCGGAAGCCCCGCGTAAAATGAACGTGCCCGGCGTGCACCTGAAGGGCATTGTGTATGCGATGGACTATCTGACCCAGCAGAATCGCGTTTGCGAAGGCGACACGGTTCCGGATCAGATTCTGGCGACGGGTAAGCGCGTGGCCATTATTGGCGGGGGAGACACGGGCGCGGATTGCCTGGGCACGGCGCATCGCCAGAAGGCCGTCTCCATTCATCAACTCGAATATAAGGAGTCGCCGCCGGAAGGCCGTCATCCTTCGACGCCGTGGCCGATGTGGCCCATCCAGTTGCGGACTGAAAGCTCGCATGAAGAAGGCGGGTATCGCGAATGGTCTGCGATGACGCTGGGGTTCTCCGGTGACGAGCATGGACGAGTGAAGCAGTTACAGGGAATCCGGGTGGGTCCGAAGCCCGAGCAGCGGCACATTCCCGGAACCGAGTTCACGCTGGATGTGGAACTGGCGCTGGTGGCGGCCGGGTTCACGGGGCCGGTGCATAACGGAGTGTTGGAGCAGTTAGGCGTGCCTGTGGATGAGCGCGGGAATGTGGCCGTGGATGCGAATTATATGACTAGCGTGAGGGGCGTGTTCTCGGCGGGCGATGCGCGGAGAGGGCAATCGCTGGTGGTTTGGGCGATTGCGGAGGGTAGGAAGGCGGCGGAGGCGATTACGACGTTTTTGAGCTGAGCGGGGTTTCGGTCGCGGAAAACGAGCGTAGCAGCTTACCTCATTTGTCCGTTTGCGTCCGCAGCCAGATTCGCGTTACCGTGGAAGCATGACCATCGAGCTCAGGCCCGAGTTGGAGCAGATAATACGGGAGCAGCTCTCAACAGGGCATTTCAAATCCGTCGACGAAGTGCTGACTACCGCGCTGGCTCAGCTGCCTCAAAGGCACCGTTCAAACCGCCTTGCTGTTCGCCGGATGCTTGAGTTTTCGCGAAGGAACTCTGTGAGGCTTCCCGCGCATCGCGCTGAAGTGGTTCTTGGAAGATGAGGGCGATCGCGATTACAGCCTTGCCGTGCTCCAATCGATAACCGACGACTATCGACCTATCGTTCCTTGGTTGTGGTATCACGAGATAGCCAACAATCTGGTGACTCAGATCCACCGCAAGCGGCTCCTGTTGGAGAATGTGGCGACCTTCCTAACATAATCGATGAAATGCTCATAGATGTCGATCCGCCGGATGGCTCAGCCATTCTTCGGCTCTCCTATCCCGCTCGCGAACGCCAATTGACTGCATACGACGCCGCGTTTCTGGAGCTGGCTAAGCGGCTCAATCTACCCTTGGCGACCGCCGATAAGGGCTTGCTTCGGGCGGCTCCTGAGACGGGCGTACAACTCTTGCCCAAGCCCGCTATTGCTGTCTGACGGTGTCGCTTCAATTCGCTTCCGCAAAATGCAGCTTGAAGATCCCTGTAAACTAGGGAACTGGAGCAACTATTGACAGACAAGAAGTTGAATGTGATTCCGCTGGGCGGCCTGGGCGAGTTTGGCATGAATATCATGGCCATCCGCTACGGCAGTGACATCGTCGTCGTGGATTGTGGGATGATGTTTCCGGACGCGGAACTGCTGGGCGTTGACTACGTGGTTCCGGACCTGTCGTATCTGAAAGAGAATCGCGACATGATCCGCGCTCTGCTGCTGACGCACGGGCATGAAGATCACATCGGCGCCGTGGGATATTTCCTCGAAGAGTTCCCGCGGGTGCCGGTCTATGGAACCGCTTTCACGCACGCGCTGGTGGAGCGCCGGCTGGAGGAATTCGATCTCGAAGAAGATCCCGATTTCCGGCCGGTGAAGCCCAAGGACATCGTCGAAATCGGCCCGTTCAAGGTGGAGTTCATTCATGTCACGCACTCCATTGTGAGCTGCGTCGCGCTGGCGATTACCACTCCGCTGGGCGTGATCATCCACACGGGCGACTTCAAAGTAGATCCGACCCCAACCGATAACGAGCCGTTCGATCTGCACACCTTCGCCGATTACGGGAAGCGCGGCGTGCTGCTGCTGATGTCGGATTCGACGAATGCGGACCGGTCCGGGTATACCGATTCCGAGCGTGCGGTGAGGCCCCGCATGGAGGACATCTTCAACCGGACGGAGCGGCGGCTTTTCGTGTCGTGCTTCAGTTCGTCGATCCACCGCCTGCAATTGATTCTCGACCTGTCGGTGGAGTTCAACCGGCGCGTGGCGATCATTGGCCGGAGCATGACGCAGGTGACGGAGATCGCGCACAATCTGGGTTTCCTCGAAATTCCCGACGGCGTTCTGATCCGGCCGCAGGAGGCGATGACGTTTCCGCCGGACAAGCTGGCGGTGTTGATCTCCGGCACGCAGGGTGAGCCGATGTCGGCGCTCTCGCGCGTGGCCGTGGATAACCACAAGAACGTTTCGGTGGAGCAGGGCGATACGGTGGTGCTGAGTTCGCGCATCATCCCCGGGAATGAGAAGCCCATTTTCCGAATGATCGATCATCTTTCCAAGCGCGGCGCGGATGTCATGTACGGCAGCATGAACCCTCCGCTGCACGTTTCCGGACACGGCAGCATCGAGGAACTGCGGCTGATTCTGAACCTGGTGCGGCCGCGGTATTTCATGCCGATTCACGGGGAGTTTCGCCAGCTCGCGAAGCATGCCCGTCTGGCCGAACACCTGCGTTTCTCGGGCCTCGAAGAGTGCTTCCTCATGGAAACCGGAGACCGCCTGGAGATCGATGGACGCGGGGCTCGCAAAGCCGGCAAGGTTACGGTGGGACGCGTTTGCATCGATTCCGGAGTGTTCGATGAGGTGGTGGGCGAAACTGTGATTCGCGATCGGCGCGCGCTCTCGGAGGACGGCATCGTGGTGCCTATCGTCGTGATCAACAAACATACGGGGAAGGTGGAAGCGGTGCCTGAGTTAGTCACGCGCGGATTTACTTCGGAAGAAGGCGGGTCCGACATCCTGCTGGGAGCGCGCCAGGTTGTCTCGCGTACCCTGGAATCCGCCAGCATGGAAGAGAAGACGGACTGGGGCGTGATTAAGGACAAGATCCGCGCGGACCTGAAGAGGTATATCTCGAAGCAGACGCAGCGGCGGCCTCTGATTATGCCGGTGATCCTCGAAGTTTGAAGCGGAAGAGCTCAAGAGTGAAGCCGCGCCCGAGCGGGCGCTTGCTGGTACTGATCGGCATTTATAAGGTGCTGGAAGGCTCGCTGCTGCTGGCGGCCGGATTCGGCGTGCTTCACTTGCTTCACGGAAATGTGGAAACGCATCTGCTGCATTGGGTCCACGTGTTGCGGGTGGACCCCGACAACAAGTACATTCATCGAGCGCTGGAGCGGGCGTTCGCGATTAGTCCGAAACAGCTGAAGGAACTTAGCGTTGGGACATTCGTTTACGCGGGGCTTCGCTATGCGGAAGGGTTTGGGTTAGCGTTCCGCAAGAAGTGGGCCGAGTATCTTACCGTGATCGCCACCGGGGTGTTTATTCCGCTCGAGATCTACGAGATGACGCACCATTTGACTTATGTCAAAATCCTGGTGTTTGCGACGAACATCGCGGTGCTTGTCTATTTGATTGTGCGGCTGCGGAAAGACGCGATGGCGAGAGCCTGACCACCCTACGGCCAGGTGATGCCGGGGATGCCGGCTACGAACCAATCCACATCCTTTTGACTTCGGGATAGTAGTTGCGCGGGGTATTCCATCGGGTCGTGGAGACCGGTGAGAACCTGCTGCAACGCCGCGCGTTTGTCTTCGCCATCCAGGAGAAAGACCGTCGCGCGCGAGTTGAGCAAAACGCCCGGCAGCAGCGTGATGCGGTTTTTTGGAGACTTCGCGCCTTCCACCGCCGCGGCGATTCCGGTTCGATCGGCGATCAAAGGCTCTCCGGGGAACAGGCTGGCGGTGTGGCCGTCGGGACCCATTCCGTGCTGAATCACGTCGAATACAGGCAGCTGGCCGGCATCTATTTCGAAGGCTCCCTGAATCGCAGCGGCATAGAGTTCCGCCGCTTTGGGCGGGTCGAGTTCGCCATCAATGCGATAGACGCTTTCTTCCGGAAAGTCCAGTGGGAGGAACAAGTGTTCATTGGCCAGACGGTAGTTACTATCCGGGTCGCCTGGAGGGACAGCCCGTTCATCGACGAAGAAGACATCGAGATGCGTCCACGGGAACTCCAACGTGCGCATGGCGTCGAACAGCAGGGCGGGGGAACGGCCGCCGGAGACGGCCAGTGAGGCACGGCCCCGGTCGCGCACCGCCTGGTGCAGCAGGCGGACGATGAGTTCCGCACAGGCCTCGGCTGCGGCTTTGGGTTCTGGAAATTCGTGACGGCGATTCATTGCAGTTGCCTCGCATACTGAGACGCGACCGGGACGGCGGCGTCAAACGCCGGGTCGCGCCGCGTAATGGACAGTTCTTCCTGTAAAGCCAGGTAGTCGCTGGGCTCGGGGAAAAAGGATTTCGTCGAAAGGCGGTTGGCGGAAACTTCCACCGCGCCGCCGCCCGCCGAACGAATCGATACATCACACGTTCCCCCGGCCGAAAGCGTGACGGCGGAGATCACCGGTCCCTCGCTATGGAGCAGGTCGACATGCGTTTTGCTGCCCACCGCGCTCAGGCAGTTCTGTAGCCACGCGGCCAGATAGATCGCTTCCGGTTTCGGCTTCGCGCTGCCGTACTCCACCACGACGCGCGTAAAGGAGGGAAGCGCATTCAGGCATTCTTCATTCACGAAAATCTGCGACACCGTCTCGCGCCATCGCGTGATGCGCGACCAGGCAAGATCCGCCACGAGCCGTTCACCCTTTAACTCGGCCGAGAGCAGGTCGAACGCGTGCTGCTCGGATGTGAACGCGTCGGTATCGAGAATCAGCTTGTCGCACATGGCGGCGATTCTGGGGAACGCGGGCATGTCGAACAGGCGCGGGCTGCGGCTCCAGAGAATCACGGGGAGGTCCGCTACGGCGAGAGGCAGAACAACACCGGGAACGTCGTCGAGACTGGCGAGCGACGCGGTGATCTCAATCTGCTCGCAGCAGATCTGGCGGCGCTGGCCAAACGGCATCCAGCATTGCGCGAACACGCGCGATTCCAGCACCTGATCATCGCAGGGGCGTAAGCGGATCAGGACCGAACGGCTGGGATGCTCCTTCATCAACATCGCCACGGTTTCGCCCAAATTGGACGGATCTTCCGATTCGTCGGCGATGGTCACGAAAGTCATCGAGCAGGCGCGCAGGACGCCGGCACCGGCGGTGTCGGATTCCTGCTGTTCCTCGTGTCCCAGGTCAACCCAGAGGTTGGAGAGCTCTTTGAGAATCTTTTCAGGACGAACCATAGTTACCTTTCACGGCATTCCTTCTCAAGGCTTACGCATTACTTCTCAAGGCTTGCGCATTACTTCTCAAGGCTTGCGCCAGACATGCCCGTGCTGGGCGAGCATGACATCCGATGCCGTGGGTCCCCAGGAACCCGCCGCATAGTTCGGAAAATTGAAGCGGCTGGTCTGCCAGACTTCGAGGATTGGCTCGACGACGGCCCAACTGGCTTCCACCATATCCTGACGCGTGTAGAGCGTGGCGTCGCCGGTGATCGCGTCGAGCAGCAACGTCTCATAGGCCGAGGGCGAACGCTCTCCGAAACTGGAGCCGTAGTTGAAATCCATGGAGACCGGCCGCAGCGTCATTCCCGTTCCGGGCCGTTTGGAAAGAAACTTCAACGAAACACCTTCCTCGGGCTGAATGCGCAGGATCAACAGGTTCGGAATGGCCTTCTCGGCGAAACCGTTTCCGAAAACGGCGTGAGGCGCTTCGTGGAACTGAATGGAAATTTCGCTGACGCGTTTTGGCAGCCGCTTGCCGCTGCGTATGTAGAAGGGCACCTTGGCCCATCGCCAGTTATCGATAAAGAAGGTTGCAGCCGCATAGGTATCGGTTTGCGATTGCGGATCCACGCCTTGCTCCTGCCGAAAACCGGGCACATTTTCGCCGCCCAGGCGCGCCGGTCCATACTGGCCCGCCACGGCGTACCTGGCAACCTCATCTGGCCGCATGACGCGCACGGAGCGCAGAAGTTTGGAACGCTCGTCCCGCACGCTATTGGGTTGGAACGAAGCGCTGGGTTCCATGGTGACGGTGGCCATGACCTGCAACAGGTGATTCTGGATCATGTCCCGAAGCGCGCCTGCTTCCTGGTAATAGGCTCCGCGCCCTTCAACGCCAATCGATTCGGCGGCTGTAATCTGGACATGACTGATGTAGCGCCGGTTCCAGAGCGGCTCGAAAATGCCGTTCCCAAAGCGCAGGGCCAGAATATTCTGAACGGTCTCCTTGCCCAGGTAGTGATCGATGCGGTAGAGATCTTCCTCGACGAAGACCTTGTGCAAGGTTGTGCTGAGTTCACGCGAACTTGCGAGGTCGTGCCCAAACGGTTTCTCAACGACCAGGCGACGCCAGCCATCGCCTTTGTTCAATCCGACCACGCCAAGACCGGTGGCGGTGGGCCCATACTGGCTAGGCTGCGTGGAGAGATAGAAGAGTACGTTGCCGCCGGTGCGGCGCTGCTTTTCGACGCCCTCCAGGCATTGCTTCAGATCGGTGTAGCACTTGGCGTCGTCCACGTTGCCGGCCATGTAGAACAGGCCTTGGGCGAAGCTGCTCCAGACGTTCTCATCGAAGGGGGAATCTTCGAGGAATTTCTGAACGGATTCGCGCATTTTTTCGCGGAACTGATCGTCGGACATCGGGGTGCGCGAGATGCCGATAACGGCGAATCCCGGCGACAGACGCCGCTCAAAAGCCAGCCGGTAGAGCGCGGGCATGAGCTTGCGCTTGGTGAGATCGCCATTGGCACCGAAGATGACCACCGCGCATTCGGGGACCTTGCGCTCAAACCGCAGAGGATCGTGAAAGGGATTCTCGCCCGCCATGTGGTTCACCATAGCACGCGAGTGTTCAGCAGGCGTGGCGAGGCGGGAAAAAGGCGTTTTTCAAAACAAGGTTGTTTGGAAACGTTTGATTTTGAGGCGGTTGCGAGGAGGGTGGGGAGCGGAGTTGGGGTGGTTGGTTTCCTCCCGCCAGAGCCGGGCGCGAGTGATTTTGTTGTGGAATGCGGAACGAACCCAGTTTTGTAGCACGACATCTATCTCCTTTTCTTTGGATCGATACCGACCCCTCGCCAACAGGCTATCAGAGCTGGCCTCAATCGGCGCTGCTAGTGGAGGCGGTCTGGTCTTGTTTTCATGGGTTTGGGGGCGAGAAAAGGCCGGAAATTCGTGTGACTGAACCTGCGCCGGCAAAACACCCGGCAGGGGCACTTCCGGCGCGTACATCGGAGGGTTGCAACCTGTGGCGGGGGGCTTCAGTGACTCGGATGGTCTTTTCCATGGTTACCTACTGAAACTGGGGTCCTCGGAGTAACCGAGACCTGATGTGCGAGGCTTCTTTCGAGATGCCTTCTGCGGCACCGCGATACCGGCCCGTCGTATCCGCAGGCAGACTCCGTTTCGGAGGAGCCGTCAGGATCGTTTGCGAGAGTCGCCGCTCGAAAGCGAGCCGGACAGCGCGGGCGTGAGCTTGCGCTTGGTGAGGTCGCCATTGGCACCGAAGATGACCACCGCGAGATGCGAACCACAACTCTCCCTCTTGGAGTATGTCCTGCGGGGCACCGCTGCTAGTCGCCACGCGCCGCTAACCGAATGTTCGTCTCACCCGAGCCGGCGGGCATAACGTGTCTCGAGAAGAGCTTGGAATTTCAACGCGAGCGCATCGCTGATGTAAAAGCCCTGCCGTCGGATATCGGCAAGTTTTCCAAGCGGATGGTCGATAAACGCGCGTTGATACGCAGATCCCTGGACGCCGAGGGCGCCCGTCAGCGGAAGACCTCGCCTTTTCGCAATAGTTCGCCCTTTCCATTCATCCATGATCAGAATATCCGCAATTGGTTCCGTGGCAAGCTGAATCGCGTCCCGTTCGCCCCGGTCTCCTCAGCAATCGCCCGCGAAACGGGTGCGCGGGCGGCCTTACATGAATGCAATGAGGTGCCCACCGCGCCCTTTGCGCGCTAGCGGGAGCGGAAATCAGCTCCGCGTCGGGCGGTGAGGCGAGGGGATGAATACGCAGCCAAGCCGGAGGCCGCGCGATCCAGGCGCGCACACCTACCGGAGTACCTCGGTCCCAGAGCTCATCCGCAACGCCGGGCGGGATCAGGATTTCGCCAAAGAACGCGAAGAGCAGATCGGCGTGGCTGGCCGCGACCAGATAACGGAGGGGAGAAGTGTTGGAAACCGCAAGCATTATCCCTGGCGGCGCAGTTGGTGTAACAGGTTCGCTTCGGCCTCTAGCTCCTCGATAGAGTAGTCGTAAAGAGCGACGTGCCGGCCCAGGAAATCCTCGGTCTCGATGCGGGAGAGTCCCAGTATCCGCCCCGCTTCAAATTGCGTCAATTGGTGCGAGCGGTATTCCTCAATCACGAGGGCCTCGAGCGCCTCGCGCGCTGCATTGGGATGGCTGGCTATATCCTGGGGCAGTTCGACGGTGATCTGCACGGGACGAGAATAGCAAACTGTGCAAATTGGCAGCCCCTATCGGCCGCGCGAACGTCTGAATTCAGCTTTCCGGCTGCGAAGACAGAATCGCAAGCGCAGAATCGACCGCGTGGAAAAAGCGAGCAGCGATGTCGGTTTCCGGCATCTTCCGCGAACCAAGCCCACTGCCGATCAGGTCGTGCTTGGGAGCCTCGCGTCTCAGAAAGCGAGACATCAGGGCTGCTTCCGGGCCCCAAATTGCTTTTGAGCTTCGTCGCGAATGCAACGGACTACTTCCCTAATACCACGTCGATACCAGCCAGAAGCAGTTCGACCTTCGCACGCGGAAGCTTGCCGGCCAGTTCAGTCAGAAGACTCCGGTCAAAAGCGACAATCTGGGACACGTTCGCGACTGAGTCACCTGGAAGTCCCGTGAGGCGGCCGGCGAGCAGAACATTTCCCGGCGCGCTTGCCCAACGAAGATTGGTGGTTAGTGGAACGCAGATCGCCGTGGAAATACGGCTACGGTTCAACGCGTCACCCTGAACGACGACGACAGGCCTTCTGAATCCGGGACCGGAGCCAATCGGCGCGGGGAGTTCGGCCCACCAGACCTCACCCTGCGAGATCACCACTCGGTTCGTTCCAGAATGCGGCTCGCCGCCAACGAGACGAATTCATCCTTCGAAGTTCCAATTTCAGCGCAAACCCGATCCATGGCTTCGGTGACTTCGTCGGGCGCGTGCCGCGCGATGTATTCGCGAACGGCATCGCTGAACAACTGGCTTCGCGATTTCCGCGTGCGTTTGGCGAGCCGCTCGGCTGCGTGAAAAACGTCACCCGGAATCGAAACAGCTGTCTTCATACTTTTAGTATAACCATCTTGAATCGCTTCGTCCCACTTGATCCGGGCTTGACACAATGTGCTAAATCCTGCAGTCCTCAGACATGTCCATTCGCCGGAACACCGTCGACGTTTCAATCACCCCCGAACTGGACGCCTTTCTGCAGAGCCGGGTGAAGTCCGGCCGCTACCAAACGACAAGCGAAGTGGTTCGTGAGGCTCTTCGACTTCTGGAACGGCAGGAACGCGAACACGAGGATGCTCTTGGCAAACTCAAGGCCAAACTGGAACGAGGGGCCCAGGAGGCTGACAGCGGAAACCTCCTGGATGGCGATGAGGTCTTCGAGGAACTTCGCGAGATGATCGAGGGATACCGGCGCGCCAAGGACGTCTAGCGTGAAGCGGCTTTTCCTCCTCAGTAGCGCGTGGATTACATGCGTGAATAAATCAGGGTGATGATGCCTATCGTGACTGCCAGCGTGATGCTGTGGCGTAGCGTAAAGCGGAACAGCTTGCCATCTTCGCCTTGCTTCATTCCCGTCGCCGCGGCTGCTACCGCAATGCTGGTTAAGCTGATCATCTTCCCCATCACGCCGCCGCTGGAATTTGCCGCGGCCATCAAGATAGGGTCCATGCCGAGCCGGCTCGCCGTCACGGCTTGTAAGTTGCCAAAGAGCGCGTTGGAGGATGTGTCGCTGCCGGTGAGGAATACGCCAAGCCAGCCCAGCAGCGCGCTGAAGAAAGGGAACGCCGCGCCGGTTGCCGCAAACGCCAGTCCCAGCGTGGCGGTAGAGCCCGAGTAATTCATCAGAAACGCCAGCGCGAGCACCATCGCGATGGTGCCTTCCGCAACGAAAAGCTGCCGGAAGGTCTTTTTGAACACTCGCGCGAATGCCGGGGGACGGACTCGCAGCAAGATCGCCGAACAGAGAGCCGCGAACAGACAAGCCGTTCCTGAAGCGGAGAGCCAGTTGAAGGTGTAGATCGCCGGGTAGAGCGACGGCTTCGCGGCTACCGGGGGCATACGCTGAATCAGGTTGTGCAGGCCCGGCCAAGGGAAGGCGATGGTGGCGTGCGCCAGAAGGATCTGTACCGGCTTGAATCCCCACAACAGCACGAAAACCACGAGCAACGCGTAGGGGGACCAGGCCTTGACCATGGCTTGCCGATGCACGTCGCTTGGAATTCTCTTGCGTCCGGAAAATCGCTCCATGGCGACCAGCGCGGTAATGGCCGCCAGCGACGAAAGAATATCGGTGAGCTCGGGGCCAATGAAGTTCGAAACCAGAAACTGCGTGGCGGCGAAAGCCGCGCCGCATCCCAAAGCCGCTCCCCAAACGCCCTCGAGGCCGCGCCACCCACTCATCACCACCACCAGGTATGCCGGCAGGATCAGCGATACTGGGGCGCAGATCCGGCCAACGTCCTGCGAGAGCCGGGCGAGGGGCAACCCGGTGACGGTGGCGAGCGTGGTGAGGGGGATGCCGATGGAGCCGAACGCCACGGGAGCTGTATTGGCCAGCAGGCAGATTCCCGCGGCGTAGAAAGGTTCAAAGCCCAGCGACACCAGCATGGAAGCCGCGATGGCCACCGGCGCTCCGAAACCCGCCGCGCCTTCCATGAAAGCTCCGAACGCGAAAGCCACCATCAGCGCCTGCATCCGGCGATCGGTGGTGAGCGCGCCCAGGGAACGCTTCAGGGTTTCGAACTGGCCCGTTTCGATGGTCAGATTGAAAAGCAGGATGGCGGTAAAAACAATCCAGCCGATGGGGAAAAGCCCGAACGAAGCGCCATAAGCCAGCGATGAAACGGCCAGAGATAGCGGCATCCGGTAAAAGAAAATCGCGACGAGAAAAGCGGTGGAGAGTCCGCAAAGTGCGGCCAGCCAGGCAGGCTTGCGCAGAATGCCAAGCAGCGCGAGAAGCACCAGGATGGGGAGCGCAGCCATGGCCGCCGACGCCGCGATGCCGGCGGGCGCGTATTGATGCGGCCAGATCATAACCGGCTAGAGCTTCTCGAAAGCTTCTTTCAGACGGGAAACAAAGTCCTGGCGATGCGCGTCGTCGGTGTAACTCCGGCGCGGCCAGAAGAAGCCCTTCAGCCCGTCGCCCTTGCGGCGGGGAATCACGTGGACGTGGAGGTGCGGCACAGTCTGGCTGATTTTGTTATTCACGGCCATGAATGAACCTTCCGCGCCCAGCGCGGCGACCACGGCCTGGGTTGCGCGCCGGGCCTGCAGGAACACCGGCGCCAGTAAGTTGTCCGGAAGATCCGCGAGGGTTTCAAAGTGCCTTCGCGGCACAATCAGCAAGTGTCCTGGGAATACAGGACTCGCGTCCAAAAAGGTTACTGTGTCTTCGTCTTCCTCGACGACGTCGGCCTTGATATCGCCATTGGCGATTTTGCAGAAGATGCAGTCGGATTTCATGACTTTACGAAACGAGTACCTGGTCGGCCAGTTCTTCCAGCCGGTCCACTAGTATATCGGGCGGCCACTTGGCGAACGTCTCGGGCTGGAAGCCATACGTGACGCCGCAGGAGCGGACGCCGGCATTGTGAGCCGTCTCGATATCGACGCCGCTATCGCCCACCATAATCGTCTGCTGGCGGGCGACGCGCGCTTCGCCCACCAGCGCGTCAATTCCAATGGGATGCGGTTTCTTGAACTCGAAGCTATTGCCGCCATAGACCTGAAAGAAATGGCCTGCGAGCCCCAGTTCCTCCACAATCGCCCGGCTGATCCTGACGGGCTTATTGGTGAGCACAGCCATGGGAACGTGCGCGGCCAGAAGCCGATCGAGCGCTTCGCGCACGCCGGGATAGAGAACGGTGTAATCCAGTTTGTGCTCGCTGTAATAGCCCACAAAGAACGATAAAGCCTCCTCCGCGTTTTCGGGGGTGTTCAGATCACCCAGCGCCCGCTGGATCAAAACCGCCGCGCCGTTGCCGACGTATTTGTACACGGTCTCATGCTCCAGCGGGGGAAGGCTCATGAATGCCCGGGCCGCATTCACGGCGTGAGCGAGGTCGAGACGCGAATCGATCAGGGTGCCATCAAGGTCAAAAATCAGTAACGGCATTATCGCAGGGAATTGAAGCGGTTGGCGCGCGGGGAGTGTCCGTTGGCGGAGGCAGGGGGCTTGCGGCGCGGACGAGCGCCTTCCAGTTCATACTCCACCATCTTGCGCTGCAGAGTGTTCCGGTGAATGCCGAGATCTTTGCTGGCGGCGGATTGGTTTCCGGCGTTTCTGTTGAGCGAGCGCGCAATCATCGAACGCTCCAGCATTTCGACGGCCTCCTCAAGGAAGAAGCCCTTATCGACGAAATGCTGCACCAACTCATCAAATTTCTCCCGCATTCACTCCTGCCAACTAATCCTTCCGCGGTTGCAAGGAACCGCTCTTTTGATCCCACTGCTGTTTGACCTGGTCGTAGCGCTTCTGGAACTCGGTCTTCAGGTCATGCGGCGCGATCGCAGTAAGTACGTGGGAAGCTTCCATTACATAAGGCGCCAAACGGGACTGGACAACCGCCGACGGGGGCGAAGCGGCGCTGGAGCCAGGCGCGAAGGCGACCATGATGGTCACCAGCGCGAGCGAGAACAGCAGCCCCCGGACAATTCCAAACGCCGCTCCCAAAGACCGATCCACCCACGAGAGCCCCGTCTTTTTCAGGAAGCGGCTGACCACCCAGCCCAGCAGGGCGCCGGCGCTCAGCACGGCCAGGAAAACCGCTCCAAAGCCGAGGAACTTGGCGATCTCCGGAGAACTTACGTACGGCTCGAAATAGACGCTGGCCGACCCATAAAACCACAAGCCCAGAATGAGTCCAAAAACAGACGCCGCAAGGCCGATCACCTCACGCGAGAATCCTTTGCGGACGGCGCTGAGAACCGATAGCGCCATAACGATCAAAATCACAATATCGAGCCAGCTTGTGTTCATAGTTGTTTTCCTGTGAGGGCATGATAGGCCTCAAGGTACTTGACGCTGGTTTTATCGATAATGTTCGGAGGCAGTTGGGGCGCCGGCGGCTGCTTGTTCCAGGAGAGCGTTTCGAGGTAATCCCGCACGAACTGTTTATCGTACGACAATTGGGGTCCGCCGGGGTTCCAGGTTGCCGCGGGCCAGAAACGCGATGAATCCGGCGTGAGCACTTCGTCACAAAGAGAAAGTTCACCGTCGATGAAGCCGAATTCGAACTTGGTGTCCGCCAGGATAACGCCGCGCGTGCTTGCGTAGGCGGCGGCCTTTCCGTAGATCTGGAGGGTGAGACTCCGCAGGCGCTGGGCGAGATCTTGTCCGGTCACTTCAACCATCCGCGAGAAGGAGATATTTTCATCGTGGCCGGAGGTCGCTTTGTGCGCGGGGGTAAAGATGGGCTCAGGCAGCTGATCCCCATCGCGTAGCCCGACGGGCAGCGGGATGCCGCAAACGGTTCCCGACGCCCGATATTCCTTCCAGCCGGAGCCGGCGAGGTAGCCGCGCGCCACGCACTCGATGGGCGTCATCACCGCGGTTCTGACCAGCATGGACCGGCCGGCAATTTGCGGCGCGTAGCGCTGTAGGGAGGCGGGATAACTGTTGACGTCCGCGGAGACGAAGTGAGACGGCGTAGTACTTTTGAGGAAATCGAACCAGAAAACGGACAACTGCGTGAGTACTTCGCCCTTGCGCGGAATGGGGTCGGGCAGGATGCAATCGAAGGCCGAGATTCGATCGGTGGCGACGATGAGCAGATGCCGGTCGTCCACGCGATAGACATCGCGCACCTTGCCGGACGCGATGAGGTCCAGGGTGGGAAGAGCAGATTTGTGCAGAGTTCGTTGATCTTCGGACGTCAATGGGCCTTCTAGAGAATGACGGGGGAGTCACTCAATAATAACCCAAAGTTCTTCACTTCGTATTTAGTTTTCGCTCGATTTCGGCGACCCGCTGATCCATCGCGATCCAGCGCTCTTCGGAGTTCTCGGAGAATGAAGAATACCTCGCCATGGATCGGGCGCCAGACTGCAGCAATCCGGCGTGCAACTTGATGCGGGCGTCGAGGGATTCGTACCGGTTGTTCATCTTCCCGAAGCGTGAACTCATCTCGTCGAGCATGAACTGCGACCAGCGCGTGAAGGATTCGTCAAGCTTCTTGTCGATGCGCGCTTCGATTCGCTCACCCAGCGCAGCGAGGATGGTCTCTGTTTTGGCGACTCGCCCAGTCAGCACGTCNNACATTTCCGGCCAGCGCGTCAACTCGCCCAGTGAGCACGTCAACGTGTCCTGCCAGCACGTCGATGCGTCCTGTGAGGCGCCCTTCCATCGCGCCCAGAAAGGTTCTTAGCTCGTCGTCCATCGCCGGCTCCTACCGATATTGTTTCACACGCTTGCCCCTACCGACGGACGAACCTCGGGGCCCGCCAGCTTGCTGTGCGAGATTCCGTAGGAGAAGTAGACGATGAACCCGATCAGCATCCAGGCGAGCGCGGTCAGTTGCGTTTGGCGGTCGAGTGAAATGATCATGCCGCTGCACACGAGCACTCCCAGAATTGGGACCAGCGGCACGAGCGGCGTTCTGAAGGGCCGCGCCAGACCCGGTTGCGCGTGGCGCAGAATCCAGATTCCGATGCACACCAGAACGAACGCGAACAGGGTGCCGATACTGGTCAGGTCTCCCGCCAGGGAGCCGGGAATGAAGGCCGCGAAAGCGCCCACGAAGAAGAACAGCACGATGTTGCACTTGTACGGAGTCCGGAACTTGGGATGAACGTCGGAGAACAGCTTGGGCAACAATCCGTCGTTGGCCATGGAGAAGAAGACGCGGCTCTGTCCCATCAGCATCACCAGGATGACGGACGAGAATCCGAACAGAATGGCTACCGTGATGGCTGTCGCGAGCCATCCATAGCCAGGCATATAGTGTTGCACGGCGTAAGCAACGGACGCTTCCTTGCCGGCGATGGCGAATTCCTTCCAGTTGCAGACGCCGGTGAGCACGTAGCTGAAGAGCACGTAGAGCACGGTACAGATGGCCAGCGATCCCATGATGCCCATGGGCATGTCGCGGCTGGGGTTCTTGGCCTCCTGCGCCGCGGTGGAGACGGCATCGAACCCGATGAAGGCGAAGAAAACGATTCCCGCGCCGCCCATCACGCCGCCCCAGCCGTGCTGGTTCCAACTCTCATGGCCGGCAACGCCCGCCGGAATCAGGTAGGGATGGTGATTGACAGGATTCAGGAACTGCCAGCCGATGGCGATGAAGACCACCACGATGGTGAGCTTCACCACCACGATAATCGAATTCACCGTAGCCGATTCCTCCATGCCTTTGATGAGAAGAAGGGTGAGGACCAGCAGGATGAGGAGCGCGGGAAGGTTGATCAGCCCGTGCACTCCGGTGGTAGAGACTTCAAATGGGGAATGGCACCATTCAAAGGGAATTCGCCCGCCCACGAGATTGTTCAGATACTCGCTCCATGCAATGGCAACTGTGGCCGCTCCCAGGGCGTATTCCAGCACCAGCGCCCAACCGATCACCCATGCCGTAAACTCGCCCATGGTGGTGTACGCGTAGGTGTACGCGCTGCCGGCAATGGGGATCATGGCGGCGAACTCCGCGTAGCAGAGTCCAGCGAACGCGCAGCCGATGGCGGCGATGACGAAGGAAAGGGTGACCGCCGGTCCGGCGTCCTGCGAGGAAGCCGCCGCCGTGCGGACAAAAAGACCGGCGCCGATGATGGCGCCCACGCCCAGCGCCATCAGGCTGCGGGCCGTCAAGGTTCTCTTCAGGCCGCTGTGGCTGGCCTGATCCAGTAATGATGCCAGTGACTTTGTTCGAGTAAGGCTGTTCATACGCGGTTTATGCACCCACCATGGGATTATTTTCCTTCTTACGCCAGAGATAGTAAACGGGAACACCGAGCAGGACGATGATCAGACCTGGAATCGCGTAGCGCGGTTTATAGAACAGTAACAGAATATCGACCACGCTTGCACAAAGAATGTATAGCGCCGGCAAGACGGGGTAGCCGAGGGCCTTGTAAGGGCGCTCCATATTCGGCCGGGTGCGGCGCAAAACAAAGATGCCGGCGGTGGTCAGAATATAGAACAAAAGCACGGCGAAGATCACGTAGTCCAGCAGATCGCTGTATTCTCCGCTGAGGGTGAGCAGGATGGTCCAGAGGCATTGGATCACCAGTGCGAACACGGGCGTATGCCGCGTGGGATGGAGGGTCGCGGCGCGCTGGAAGAACAGGCCATCGCACGCCATGGTGTAGTAGACGCGCGCTCCGGATAAGATCAACCCGTTGATGCAGCCGAAGGTGGAGATCATGATGGCGCCGGCAATCAGGTAGACGGCGCCGGAGCCCATGACAGCGCCCGCGACGGCGGTGGCCACTCGGTCTTGCGGAGCGGTCTGGATCTGCGCCAGCGGGAGCACGCTGAGGTAAACGAAATTACAGGCAATGTAGAGCAGGGAAACGATGCCCACCCCCACCGCCAGAGAGATGGGCAGGTTGCGACGCGGGTTGCGGATCTCGCCCGCCGTGAAGGTGACATTGTTCCAGGCGTCGGAGGAAAACAGAGACCCCACCATGGCGACTCCCACGAGCTTGATGGTGTTGAAATCGAAAGAGCTGTTCCGCCAGAAGTCCGTGAAATTGGCGGCAATGGCCTGGTGATTGCGCCCGGCGAAGAAGCCGATGAGGATCAGCGCGGCCAGGGCGGCCGCTTTGGCAAACGTAAAGATGTTCTGGACGATTGCGCCTTCCCGGAGGCCTCTGGTGTTCAACCAGGTGAGAACCAGCACGGCGCAAATGGCGAGGAGTTGCTGCGTGGTGACTCCGATGCGGCCCGCGCCCACGAGATAATTGCCGGCCGACACCGGTGGAAAAAATACGCCTGCGAATTTGGCGAAGGCCACGGCGACCGCGGCGATGGTTCCAGTCTGGATGACCAGAAACATCGTCCAGCCGAAAAGGAAGCCGCTCAACGGGCCGAACGCTTCGCGCAGATAGACGTATTGACCGCCTGCGTGGGGCATGGCCGCGGCCAGTTCGCCGTAGCTGAGCGCGGCGGCCATGGTCATAAAGGCGGTGACCACCCAGGCCATGATCAGCAGTCCGGGCGAGCCGGTCTGGCGCGCGATGTCGGCAGAGACGATGAAGATGCCCGAGCCGATCATCGACCCAATCACCAGCGTGGTGGCGTCCAACAGGCCGAGGCCTTTGACGAGGCCCGAGGGGGCGCTTATTGTCTGGTCAGCCGTTGCCATTTTTCCATCCGTTCCTGGAGCGAAGATTCGTTGAGGGTTTCGGGGAGCAGACCAGCAATCACGGCGACTGAATCGGCTCCGGCTTGAAAGACCTGTTGTGCGTTCCACAGGGTGATGCCGCCGATCGCGACCAGTGGTTTCCCCGTCAGCGCACGCGCGGCGCGGAGGGCTTCGATNNCCCACCAGAGGATCGGGCTGGTCTTTGCTTTGCGTGGCGAAGACGGGGCCGAACGCCAGGTAATCCACCGGTTCGTTGTCGGCGGCTCGTAACTGGCCGGCGTTGTGGGTGGAGCAGCCGAGCGCGCGTTGTTCGCCGATGACGCGACGGCAGTCGCAGGGCGCGAGGTCGTCTTGCCCGACGTGGAGGCCGGCTCCCAGAAGCGCGGCCATGTCGGCGCGGTCGTTAATGATGAGAGGGATTCCGGCGCCGTCGCATTGTCCCTTTACGGACCNNCCGTCGCATTGTCCCTTTACGGTCTCGGCCTGGTTGACGTCGGCGCGGGTCCATGAACTCTTGTGGCGGATCTGGATGATTTCGGCGCCCGCCGCTAGCCACGCCCGCGAGACCACGGCCCAGTCTTCGATGCCACGGCGCTGGAGCACCGCGGTATCCAGGATGGGGTAGAGACGCGGGATTTTCATTGAAGCGTCATCATAGCTTACCAGTACCTGACCACCTACCGCGGCGACAGCCGGAAACCTGTGGGACACTGTGAACGCACAGCGCGCGTGCTTGCCAAGTTGCTATTCTGGGNNCTTCGATTCTTTGTTGGGAAAGCCATTCCCAGGCGACGAGTCTGTGGATGAGTTCCAGCAGATGCTACGCGAGTGGCGTCGCGACGGAACGTTTCCGGAACGGCTTTTATGACCCTCGCCGAACTGGAGCGGTGGTCGCTCGAGCGGGCGTGGGTAGCGGCGAGCGCGCTCTACTACCAAGTTCCCGTCATCACGAACAACGGGCGAGACTACTCGATGGTAGACGGTTTCGTGCTGATTTAGTTCACTCTTGTCTCACCAATCCACCGTCGTGCCCGGTTCGAGNNACTTTCTTCACGCCGAGCAATTCACAAGCCTTGGCGGCCTCTTGCGGACCCATCGTGTACAGGTTGCCGATCGGCAGAATCGCAAGATCGGGACGGTAAAGCTCCTGGATGAGCTGCATGTCGGTGAACACGTTCGTATCGCCCGAGAAGTAGATCGAGCGGCCGTCGGCGAAACGCAGGATGAAGCCCGCGGCTTCTCCGCCGTAGATGATTTTGCCGTCGTCCAGAATGCCGCAGCTGTGGACGGCATGCGTCATCGTGACCTGGATTTTGTCATCGCCTTCAAAGAACGTTTGCGTGCCGCCCTTATTCATCGGGCTGGTGTTCTCGACGCCTTTCGATTCCAGCCAGTGGCAAAGTTCGTAGATGGCGGCGATGGATGGTTTGAATTTCTTTGCGAGTGGCACGGCGTCGTGAATATGATCGAAGTGACCGTGCGAGACGATGATCAGGTCCAGGTCACCGATTTCGTGGCCGGTGGGATATTTTGGGTTGCCTTCGGTCCAGGGGTCGGCGATCAGGCGCTTGCCTGAACCCCATACGAATTCGAATGTGCCGTGACCTAACCAGGTGATTTGCATGCGCTTATTTTATTAAACGGCGGCCGGGGAAGCCGCGTTAAATCAGGACGATGCCCTCGGCAATCGCCGCGGCTCTGACGGGTGCGTCCGAAGTGGCGAGGGCAAGGTTTGCCCCCTTCGCTAGATTCAGGTATGCGACATCGTAAGCGGCGAGGTTGCAGGTATTCATGGATCTGCCGCTCGGTGATCCTTCTGCGCCTGCTGTAGGAAACGAAGAATCCCTGGCTATACGGAGCGCGCTCGCTGGGATCCCCTGGAAAGCACCGCGAAACTGCAACGGACGCGTTCAAGGACAAACGCTCCCATCAAAAACGGTGCTCTTCACGAAGCATCTCGCGTGAAATAGATTCGCCGAGCGAATGCCGATGCCTCTCGCCGAATTCGAGCATGCGTCGAACAGCCTCTTCCCGAGGCGTTGGCTCCGGGACGGTATTTTTCTGGGCGGGCGGCAAGGCGGCCTGTTCGACAATGTTTTGAAGGTACTCCACTATCGCCATGCCCCTGGCTCGCGCTTTGGCGGGGAGACCTTCTACGATTTCTGGCGTGAATGTGAGGGTAACGGGTCACGGCGACTCTCGTTGCGGTTCGGGAAGAGGGGTTGAGCATAGACTGAAGTGCCACCAAGACGGCAGTTGCCTAGCGAGTGGCGGGGAACGCTACGGAGGCGTTGGTGGGGACGTGCGCGGTGATTCCAAAACTGAGGCCATCGCCAAACCTGGCCAGGTTGGGAATGGTGACCGGCAGCCGCCCATGAATGGCCACTTCGCCATAGAGCGCCTGAATCGCAGCCACCTCCGAAGGCGGCACGGTGCTGAAAGTGGTGAGGTAACCCGCCACCGCGGGGAAACTCCGGAGGAGATACGGATTGCCCAGCGACATCAACATCACCGGTTTACCCGAAGCAATCAACTGCGCCATGAGCGCCGGGTAGCTCCCGTTGAGCGAAATATTTCCCCTGTATCCGGCCACGGAGACGAAGGCCGCCACATACCAGGCATCGCAGTTGCCGGCTTGCGACACGGCGCGGCTCAAATCGTCCGGTGACATGCCGGGGTCGAGCAGCAGCGACGGGCGTCCCGGTGCGCGGCGATTGATTTCGGGCTGCATCGCCGTTCCCTGCTGGCTGTTGCCGCCTTCCCGAAGAATGGCGAAGCAGACCAGCGAATTTGCCTGTAGCGGGACCAGATGCGCATCGTTCTTCACCAGGGTGACGGCTTCCTGAGCAACTTCCAGCGCGCGGAGGTTGCTCTGCGGCTGGTTCACCAACCTCGGGATGGCATTCACGTTCACTGTGCGGCTGGCCACCAGGCCGAGCCTTACCTTGGCGGCGAGAACACGATTCAAGGCTTCGTCGACACGGCTCTTCGGGATGCGCCCCTGTTTCACCGCCGCCACAACGGCGTTGATGGCCGCCACGGGATCGCCCGGCATCAGCAGCACGTCCACGCCGGCTTCGAGGGCCTTCACCGCAGCCTCGCCCGACGAATAATTCCTGATTCCGCCCATATCCAGCGCGTCGGTGACGATGATGCCCTTGAATCCCAGATCGCCCCTGAGAAGCTGGGTGAGGATCGGCGCGGAGAAAGTCGCGGGTGTGTCTCCTCCAATCGAGGGCACCGTCAGGTGCGCCGTCATAATGGAATCCACTCCGTGCGCGATGGCGGCGCGGAACGGGGCAAGTTCCACGTCATCCAGATGCTTCCGGTCAGCCGGAATGGTGGCCAGCTTGAGGTGCGTGTCCACCGCGGTATCGCCATGGCCGGGGAAGTGTTTGGCAGTGGTGAGCACGCGATTGTGCGGGTCTGAGGAAGCACCTTCGAGGAAGGCGTCCACATACTCCGACACCTGCCGAGGGTCTTCACTGTAAGAACGGATGTTAATGATCGGATTATCGGGGTTGCTGTTGACGTCGGCGTCGGGGAAGAAGATCCAGTTCACACCGATGGCGCGGGCTTCGCGGGCCGTCACCTCGCCTTCGTAGCGGGCCGCCGCCGGGTCGCCGGCCGCCGCAAACGCCATGGCGTGCGGAAACACGGTGGTGTCCTTGAAGCGCATGGATGCGCCGCGTTCCAGATCGCCTCCCACCACCAGGGGAATCCGGGCGGCGCGCTGCAGGTCGTTGATGATTTTGGCGGCTTCCACCGGGTCGGCGCGCTGCACCAGATGCCCCTGCGAGACATTCACCAGAATCAGGCCACCCACGCGGTCCTTGTGAACCAGCGAGTAAAGCCGTTTCCAGGCGAGGGATTTTTTCGCGAGCGGCTGGCCCGTGAAATCCACCACCACAAGCTGCGCCACTTCATCGCGCAGAGAGAGCCGCCGCCAGGCAGCGGGGATCGCCTCCGCGCCGTCCTGCTGCTGGGTGGCTTTGGGGGACGTCTTGCGCCGCGCGTAGCCAGGCGACTGGGAGGCGGGCGCCGCCACGAGGAGCAGCAGGATGGCGGCCGCGCTGATTCGCTTGCTGAGCAGTTCGGATTGTCTGGGCAACGCTTAGACCGTTCTGGCAATGCTCGACCGGAGTCGTTTTTCGGACACGGCCGGCTTCTTCTTCGTCCGCCGGGACAGCAGCAGGCGAACCGTTCTGCACAACTGTTCTTCTTCCTTGTTGCTCTTGCATAGTACCGCGTCGGCGCCACAATTCTCTTCTGTTAATCCCATGCAGCCGGCAAATCCCGAAAGAAGGATCAGCGCCGAGGCGGTTTCCGCGGCCCGCAGTTGCGCAATCAGCTCCGTTCCGCTCATGCCGCCCATTTTGAAATCGGTAACCACTACGTCGTACCGCTGCTGGTCGATGAGGAGCAAGGCTTCTTCGCCGCTGGTGGAGGTGTCCACGTCATAGCCGCGTTGTTCCAGCAGCGTTTTGCGCCCCGCGTTTCCATAGTGGTTATCGTCCACCAGCAGAATGCGCGGTGAACGGTTGAGGGGACTGTGAGGGGAGTTGATCATTTATTTTGTGCGGCGCGATTTGCGCGAACCGAGCGAGCGTAACAGAGCCATGACAAACGTGTCAATGCGTTCGTTAACTGAACAAACGCGGGCAGATGGAGTTCTTGACTTTGTAACGTAATTTTGGCAGGGCTTTGCGCTACTCAACAACGCGCGGCGCCGTATAGCCGGCTTTAGCGACGATCTGGTACTTGATCGGCTTGTTCTTTTCGTCCTTGATGGAGAGCGGATCGCCCTGTGGATTGACAAGCTGAATTTTGATTTTCCGGAACTTGCCGTCCCTGGCCAGGTTGGTAGGGGAATAGCCAATCTGATACTGGTTGCGGAGAGCCTGCTGGATACCCTGGAAAATGGAAGGCATTTCGCCCTCGAAACGCGGGAAGAAGGCAATGCCGCCGGTCTCCTTCGAGAAGGTTTTCATCTGGTTATCGGCCTGCAAGAAGGTCAAATCCTGTGGGCCGCTCATCCTGGTTTCATTCATGATGCGCAGGGCCTGCATCAGACCGATCGCATAGATGGGCACCCCATCTTCCTGAATGGTGCGGCGCGCTTTGTCGAAGGTGAGCTTGCTGAATGTGTCCACGCCGGAAGCGATGAGCACAATGGCTTTGCGTCCCTCGATGTCTTTCATGCGCTCCTCAGTATCCACCAGGGCGTCGAAGAGATTCGATTCGGAGAACCCGGGGATGCGGAGGCGGCCGAGGGCCTCTTGCGTCTTGGTGCGGTCCTGGCTGAAATCGCTTAAAATCTCCGGCCGCATGTCGTACGCGATCACGGCGATGTAATCCTGCGGCTTCAGCGTTCCGGCAAAGCCGTAGGCTGCCTGAAGGGTCTGATACCAGGTCTGGCCGCGCTGCCACTTGGCGCTGAACTCCACCAGCAGCGCCACCGTCATCGGCGCCTCACCCATGTTGAAACTCTTGATCTGCTGGGGGACATCGTCTTCCAGAATGCGGAAGTTGCCGCGCGGAATGTTGGGGATGAAATTGCCCCGGTTGTCGAGCACGGAGACGTCGATTTGCACCAGGTTTGATTGCACCTTGAAGTTGGGCGTGTCCGCATCGCCCGGCGCGGCTTTCTTGTTTAGCTTTGAAGGAATGGGCGCCAGATCCGGCGACGCATCGCCGCCCGATGTGGGGTTGGTCGGTCGCGGCTTGGCGACAGTCTCACTACCCGGATTTACCGGCCCATCCTGCTGCGACTTGAGCGCAACGGCCGAAATCAAAATGGCGGCAACAAAGCTGCCTGTCAGTAAAACGGTTCTGCGCATGATGAGGGTGCCCCTATGATATCGCTTGTATTTTTGACGGCGGCCGGCGGGCGGTTGTTACAAGAAATACGGCTAGTGAATCCAGGGCTCGCGTTTGGAATCCTGTTTGCGCATGTAAACCTGAAACTTCCTCTTGGCCCGGTCTATGCGCCATTTTTCATAGCGCCGGTTGAGCGACATCCCATCAAAGCGCAGGTGCGGCAGCCGCAGGTAGACGAAAGCGATGGCGAGGCCACCCAGATGCGCGGCGTAACTGACGCCACTCGAATGGTCCGTGACGCTTGAAAACAGCGCAATGCCGGCCAGGATCATCACGAGATATTTGGCCTTGATGGGGAAGAAAATGAAAATGACGATTTGATCCGGAAAGAGCATGGCGAAGGCCAGCAGCAGCCCGTAAATGGCCCCACTCGCGCCAATCACCGAGCTGCCCATTCCATGGAACAACATGGCGGCGAGAATCACGCACAGGCCCGCACCGACGCCACAGACGAAGTAAAACTTGAGGAATTTGCGCGTACCCCACGTCTGCTCGATGGCGGTGCCGGCCCACCACAGCCCGAGCATGTTGAACAGGATGTGCCAGGGGCTGGTCACGTCGTGCAGGAACATGTACGTGAACAGTTGCCAGACTTCGAAATGGCGGAGAACCAGGTATGGCGTTAGGGCGAGGGGAAGAAACAACGCCCCCAGGTCGATCCATCCGCACACGATGTTCAGAAGCCAGACGGAGACGTTTGCGATCAGCAGCCACCGGACGCCCTGGGGCAGGGAAGACCCCAAATTAAAACGGTAACGCGGCCGGGTTTGGTAAGCCATGCTGCTTCAGAAGACCTATTCGCAGAATATCATCGCGGGGCCAAAATCCTAGCGAGAGGCTCCGCGGCGCGCGAATTCCCGCTTCTCCCGCTCCGGCTCGGTGGTGGGCAGCGGCTTGGCAGGCTTGGCTGCCGGCGGCGCAGCGGACTCCGGCGGGCGCGAAAAGCGCAGAAGCCGGAACGACAGCATACTGAGCACGAAGGTAAGGCCGAGCCACACCTGCCAGTGGGAGAATAACCCGTCGTTGATGAAGAACGCGCCCGTCCAGCCCAGGTCGCTGGTGAGCCGCCACAGCGCCAGCATCAGACATAGCACCGCCGCCATCCGGAGCAAACCTCCGGCTATAAACGTGAACGGCGCGATTCGTCGTTTGTTCCGCCCTGTATCCGCACCTCGGGGCACGCGGATTCTAACGAGCATCCGAATCCATCTCCAGCGGTGACCTCTAGGATTTAAATCTAGCAGCAATCGACAAAGGAGTGTCCGGGAAAACGAAAGCTCACAGGGGAAAAATTCGAAGCGTGATTTTCGGTACAGGATTACGGCAGCACGTGAAAGGGCACATTGCTCAGGGAAGCGGAAATCACAGTGAAGGCGGCCGGGATGCCACTGAAGCTGACACTGGTTGCGCCAGGAGATCGGTGCCTAGAATCTCAACCGACTGCCCCGCGTTTCGAGAGTTTACCCGCGCTTCTAAGTACGCGCCCCCGGAGTAAGTGGTCCCGTAGAGGTTCCCATTGGAAGCCTGGATCAAACTCCCTGGAGTCTCACCATCGGTCCCATTGAAGCTGTGGATTGTCGTTAAAGCACCGGTTGGGTTGAGTTTGAAGACTGTCCCGCAGTCGGGAGAGTTGGAGCATGCGTTGGCCCCGCCACTTCCGGTTGTTCCGTAAAAGTTTCCGTCGGTGGCCTGGACCAACGCTGAAGGAAATTGGCCATCTTCACAATTGATCTGAGAGCAGAACCTGTACAGCGTTCTCAGTTGCCCGTCCGTGGCAATTTCAAACACGGTCCCGTAGCCACTGGTCGGTCCGGTACCTGGACTCTTGACGCCACCATACGAAGTCGTGCCAAAGAGGTTGCCGTCGGCGGCTTGGATAAGCGCTGCATCGGGTTCGGACCCTTCCAGGCTATTGAAACTATGCAAGGTGGTTAAGGTTTGCGCAGGAAGTACAATCGCCGACATCGCGCACAACAGGAGCACGGATCTGAGCATCGAGGAGCACTTTTCGTACGAGAATGGTACCTCGCTCGAGACAGTGGTTTCAATGCGATAAAGTAATTCTCGGAAAACAAACCTCAAATGCGAAAGATTCGAACAGCCGTTTTCGGCACAGGATTCATGGGCAAGGTGCACACCGAAGGCATCCGGCGCCTCGGGAATGTGGAGATCGCCGGCATCGCCGGCTCCAGCGAAGAGAAAGCGCGCGCTTTTGCCGATCAAGTGGGTGTCGAGCGCTCCACCGGCGATTACCGCACGCTGCTGGCGGACAAGACCATCGAGGCCGTGCACATCTGCACCCCTAACGTGCTCCACTTCCCCATGGCGAAAGATTCGCTGCTGGCCGGAAAGAACGTCCTCTGCGAGAAGCCGCTGGCTACGTCTGTGGCCGATGCGCAAACTCTGGTGGATCTAGCCAAAGAGAAGGGCCTGGCCAACTGCACCTTCCAGAACCTGCGCTTCTATCCCCTGGTGCAGAATATGCGCCGCCTGCGGGAGGCGGGCGAGTTCGGCGATATCCTGGCCGTGCAGGGCACCTACTCGCAGGACTGGCTGCTGTACGACACGGATTGGAACTGGCGCATCGAGAAATCGTCCAACGGACCCTCGCGCACTTTTGCCGACATCGGGACCCACTGGTGCGACATGGTGGAGCACGTAACCGGACTGCGCATCGCGGAACTGTGCGCCGACCTGCAGACCTTCCATAAGACGCGCAAGAAGCCCAAGGGTTCCGTCGAGACCTTCACAGGGAAGACGCTGCAACCGGAGGACTACACCGAGGTCCCGATCGATACTGAAGACTTCGGCGCGGTGCTGCTGCGCCTCGGCGACCGTGCGCGCGGCGCGCTCACCGTGAGCCAGATCTCCGCGGGACGCAAGAACCGCCTGTTCATCGAGATCTATGGCACGAAGGGTTCCGCCGCATGGGATCAGGAGAAGCCCGATGAGTTATGGCTGGGGCATCGGAATGAGCCCAATCAGATCGTCGTGAAGGACCCGTCGCTGATGCAGGATGCGGCCAAGTCATACGCTGACTTACCGGGCGGACATAGTGAGGGTTACGACGACACTTTCAAGCAAGTGTTCCGGCGCTTCTACAAATCCGTGGAGGATCGAAAAGCGCCGGTGGAGTATCCGCAGTTTGTAGACGGCCTACGGCAATTGCAGATCCTGGACAAAGTGCTTGAGAGCACAAGTAAGCATGCCTGGGTTACGGTCTAGTGTTACGGTCTAGAGGCGCGGTCTAACGGCGCCAGTAACCGCGATAGTAGTGTCCGCGGTACCAACGCGGGCCAACCCATACGGATCGAGCATAGGGGCGTGCCCAGTAACCCCTATAGTAAGGACCGGGAGCGTAAGTCACTACCGGTGCGGGGTAAGGTGCGGCGTAGGTAACTACCGGCGCGGGGACTGGTAGGGGAACTCCGAAGCCGACCACAAATCGCGTGCCGGCAAACATCGAGCTTCCCGCCAGAAGAAAGAGAACCATCAGTTTTCGTTTCATTGTCTTGCTCCTTCTACTGGAATAAACGCAGCCGGCATGTGGGCGTTGCGTACTTCATGCGACGTTAATTTTCAATGGTTTAAATGGGCCAGTGTGGTTTCATACCGAAGTAACCGAAAAAGATTAGGCGATACATCCACCGGCGGAATAATCTCGTAGTTAGTGTTGGAATGAAGCAAAGCCGGAACGTCTTTTTCGCGGTCCTGTCGCTGGCCGCAATAGCAGCGGCCCATCCGATGGGCAACTTCAGTATTAACCACTACGCCCGAATCACAGTTGAGCCCCAGTCGGTTGAGGTTCTCTATGTGCTCGACGTGGCGGAACTTCCCACTCTGCAGTTGATGCAGAAGTGGAACGTCACTAAAGACAGCCCGCACGCGCAGATTGACGCCGCTGCGCACGCGCAAGCGGTGGAGTGGGTGAAGGGCTTGCGCTTTGTTGAAAACGGCGCGGCCGTCTTACCCCGGCTGGAACGAACCGAAGCCGTGGTTCAGGATGGCGCCGGCGGATTGGCTGTCGTGCGGATCAACTCCTATCTGCGCCTGCCCGCGCGCACCGGCAAATTCGAATATCAGGACAGCAACTTTTCAGAACGGGCCGGATGGAAGGAAGTCGTCGTGGTGGCCGCGGATGGTTCTTCCGTGACGCATGCGGAGCCAGCCGGGGCGGACCGCACGAAGGCGCTCACGGCCTATCCGCAGGACCCCACGCTGGCCCCGCCGCAGGATACAAGCGCACACTTTGAAATGACTGTTGAAACGCCGGTGACCCCGCTGGTGACCCACGCGGTTCCTTCGCCGGTTGCACCGGCGCCTGGTGTGGAGGCCTCGCACCCAGTTGCTACGGCGGTTGCCACGCCGGTTGCTGCGCCGGTTGCCACGGCGGCGACTCCGCTTGAGGCGCAGTCGCTTGGCACCGTCAAGCGCGATGATTTTTTATCCCGAACTTTGAAGAATTCGCACACCTCGCTCCCGTTGGGGTTGGCTCTGATCTGCCTCGCGGTGGCATTCGGAATCGGGGCTTTGCACGCTATCGAGCCAGGGCACGGCAAGACCATGGTCGCGGCCTACCTGGTGGGTTCTCGAGGCACCTTCAAGCAAGCCATATTCCTGGGCGGTCTGGTTACTTTCACGCACACTATCAGCGTATTCGCGCTGGGCCTGATCACCTTGTTTCTTTCCCAATATGTTCTGCCGGAAACGATGACGAAGGTGCTGGGAGTTATCTCGGGCGTCTCGATCATCTGGATCGGCGCCCTTCTGCTTTACCGGCGAGCGCGTAAGCTGTTCTTTCGCGTTCCCGTGCCCGTTCACGCGCACCACCATCATGATCACGGTCACACCCATCACCACCATCACGATGAGCATCACACGCACACCCACGTTCATACCCACACGCACGACGGCCATACCCACAGCCATGTTCCCGAAGGTGATGTTTCACTCGGCAGCCTGATCGCGTTGGGCGTGACCGGCGGTTTGGTGCCTTGTCCGGCGGCGCTGGTGCTCCTGCTGAGTTGCATTTCGATTGGACGGACGGCATTCGGTCTGCTGCTCCTCATCTCCTTCAGCCTGGGGCTGGCGCTGGTGCTCATGTTGATTGGAGTTATGGTGCTGGTCGTCAAGAAGACCGTGCCCAAGAGCAGCAAGCCATCGCATGTGGAGGCCTGGGTACGCTTTGCGCCGTTGGGTTCGGCGGCGGCCATCTTCGCGATCGGCGTTTATATGACAGGGGTCGCCGTAGGCGCGTTTCCCGTGATTCGGGTGATCGGCTGATTCCGGTGAGAAACGCGGTAGTACATCTGCTGCTGACAGGCGCCCTGGCTTGGAATCTCGCCGCCCAGGGCCGCGCACGGGAACCCCTCTTGCAGGCTTCCCGGCAATCCACCGATTCCCGAATTACCGCCGACAGTCAGTTACTGGCGGCTCAACCTAGCAATAACCGCATCGCTTCGCGGCTGGCGCTCGACTATATCCAGAAGATGCGCGAGACCGTAAACTTCGACTACCTCAACCGCGCGGCGAGCATTGTAGACGACGTTCTGGAACGCGATCCGGGTAACTACGAAGGCCTGCGTCTGCGGAGCGAGATCGAAATGGAACGACATCATTTCGAGTTAGTCACCCAGTATTCCATTGAAATGACGCGCTTCTCACCCAACGACCCCGGCGCGTGGGGCAGCCTGGGGGACTCCTCGATGGAGTTAGGCGAATACGCCCGCGCCGGCGAAGCTTACCAGAAGATGCTCGCGCTGAGGCCGGACTTAACCAGTTATAACCGCCTCGCCTGGTTTTATTTTGTGACTGGGGACGCTACGCGAGCCATCGGGCTGATGCAGGCGGCTATCAGTGTCGGTAACGCCGCGCCGGAGAACGTGGCCTGGTGCTGGGCGGAGTTAGGGCGCATGTATTGGAAGACCGGACGCGCGGACGATGCCCTGGCCGCCTATCATAGCGCGCTGCAGGCGTTCCCGAACTACTATGCCGCATGGGCGGGAATTGGATGGATCGAATCCGCCCATAACCATGTGAAGGAGGCGATTGCCGCCTATCTGAAGGCGCAGGCAACCGTTCCCATGCCGGAGTACGCCGAGGCGCTCGAGGACCTTTACACACGGTCCGGCAACTTAGGGAGCGCGAAGCAGCAGCGCGAGTTGATCGACGCCATTGAGATTACTATGCAGGCTTCGGGCGAGCAAACCAATCGCAACATGGCTCTGCTCTATGCCAACCAGAATCGCAATCTGGTCCGCGCGGAGGAGCTTGTCGAGAACGAGATCAAGGTCCGGCCGGATGTGTACACGCATGACGCGCTGGCCTGGGTTCTTTTCCGCCTCGGCAGGCTTGACGAAGCCGCGAAAGCCTCCGAGATCGCGCTGTCGCGCGGAACTCCCGAGCCTCTTTTCCATTTTCACGCTGCCATGATCGACGATGCGCGGGGCAGGAAGAACGAAGCCGCGCAGGAACTCTCGAAAGCGATGGCGCTGAACCCGGAGTGGGATTTCGAGCAATGCGCGTTAGCCCGGAAAATAACTCAGTCCGCTACATCCCTAAGCTCATCGAGCCACGTAAAGGTATTAGAGTCTCACTTGAAAGGACTAACAGAATGAAAGAGTTTCGAACAGGCATCGCACTCGCGGCAGCTATTCTCGTAGCTCCCGCGATGTTCGGCGCCAGTCATAGAGAAGCGCCTATCACGGCGATCGATCATGCGGCAGACATTACAGATTTCTTTGCGTTTGTCGCTTATGACGATCCGACCAAGGTGACGTTCATTATGAACGTGGACCCATTTCTTGAACCATCCAACGGGCCGAACTACTTCCCGTTCGATCCGAACGTGGTTTACGCGATTCACATAGACAATACGGGCACGGGAACGGCAGCCGTCAGTTTTGAGTTCCAGTTCACCACGGTGATTAACGCGCCGGCGGTGTTCACCGGGTTTGTGGGAGCGGGGGCAGGATTAACCGCCCCGGCGAACGCACCGGGCGGCACGGCTGGCCAGGCAGTGATCCCGCCGGCAATTACCTCGCTGAGCGGCGCGGGAGCAGCCGGATTCAGTTTGATGCAGACCTATACCATCACCATGGTCACGGGCTCCGGCAGTTCCGCCGTCCGGACGGATATGACCAACGGCAAGACCTTGATCGCCGTACCGTCGAACGTGGGGCCACGCACCATGCCCAACTACGACAAGCTGGCGACCAGCGGTATTTATTACTTCGGCACCTATAACGATCCGTTCGCAGCGGACCATAGAACCAAGGTATTCGCAGGCACTGTGGACGATCCTTTCTTTATTAACCTGGGATCGACGTTTGACTCGCTCAACCTTCCGGCAAATGCCTACCAGACAGATCTGACGAACTCGCTGGGAATCCCGCTGCCGGTGCTTTCGGCTTCGCAGGACGCCAGCCTGATGAACTACGCGGTAGACAACGTCGCGGGTTATAACGTGAACACCATCGCGATCGAAGTACCTATCTCGATGGTGACCGTGGCCGGGCAACCGATCATTGGAACCTGGGCCACCACTTCGCGACCGCAGGCGACGGTGATTCCAACCACTTCCACGCAGCCCCCGAACTCGCCTGTAGGTTACACACAGGTGCAGCGCATGGGTAACCCGTTGATCAATGAACTGATCATCGGCACCGGTGATAAAGATACGTGGAGCATGAGCGACCCGAGCGGCGATTCCACTTTTGCAAACTATGATCTGAATCCGCTGCTGGCGAACGTGTTGAACGCGGTGTTCCTGGTCACGGTCCCCGATCCGCCGCGGACCGACCTGCTGCCCCTCGTCAACTATACCGGACCTTTCGCGATTGCGGGAAATACGGGCGGCCCAGTTGCCGACTTACTCCGCCTCAACACTTCCGTGCCCCCGACGCCGGCCGCACAGCGGAGCCGTCTCGGCCTGCTGGGTGGCGATCCGGCCGGTTGGCCCAACGGACGGCGCGTCACCGACGACGTTGTCGATATTGCTCTTCGCGCCGTGGCCGGAGCTTTGTGCTCCACTTGCACCGCAGGCGGAGCGCCATTCGATGCCTCTTCGGTCGCGGCTCTCGGCGATGGGGTCAACGTCAACGACGTACCCACTCAGGAGACGTTCCCTTATGTCGCCTTCGCGCATGGCGGAACTACCACGAACCATCAGGTTCCGGCCCCGGCTTCGGTGACGAATCCGACGTTCTGTTCGCCGAACTGCCCGCAGTAATTGGGTTTGTTCGTGGAGCCGCCGTTAAACCCGGCGGCTCCCTTTTTTGGTGTGCCGAGGTGAATAACGAATGAAAGTTATTTGGGTTATATTGATTTCGTCTCTGTCGCTGATCGCTGCGCCGACGTTGATTGAACAGCGGATCGATGCATCGCGACAGGCGATTCAGAAGAACGGCAAAGACGCAAATGCCTACAACGAACTCGCTCTGGCTCTGGTCCGCCAAGCGAGGGAGACAGCCAACCAGGCGCGCTGCGTGGAAGCCGAAGCGCCCGTGGCCGAATCGCTGAAGATTTCCCCATCCGGCTTCGACGGACGCCGCGCCCGCGTGGCTGTGCGGCTCTGTGAGAAGCGATGGGCGGATGCGCTTGAGGAAGCAACGGCTCTGCACAATCAGGTGATGGACGATGTTCCCACGTGGGGATATATTGCGGACGCGCAGACTGCGCTCGGCGACTACGAAGCGGCGGGCAGGGCGGTCCAATGGATGATCAATATGCGCCAGGCCAGTCCGCAGGCGTTGCAGCGCGGCGCGACCCTCCGCGAGGCCTACGGGTTGAATGAGCCGGCGCTCGACTGGTTGACTTCGGCTTTGCGCATGACTTCGGCCACCGATGTGGAGGAGCGCGCGTGGCTTCTTACGCGCATCGCGAAACTGAACCGGATGATGGGCCACACCGAGCCCGCTGAAGATGCCGTGAAGCAGTCTTTGACACTGGTCCCGGATTATCCCTGGGCACTGACGGAAAACGCGTTGAACCTGGTGGCCCGGAAGCGCTACAGCGACGCCGTGGAAGTCTATCAACAACGGCAGCGCGTGGCTCCGAGCGTCGCGGGACTCTATGATTTGGGTTTAGCGCTCGCGAGCGCCGGTAAGTCAGAAGAAGCCCAACGCGAGTTCGCGGAGTTTGAGAAGCAGGCTTTGCGATTGGTGAATCAGCCCGATAACGCGAATCTGGACTTGATCGCCTATTATTCCGGTGCGGGGAAGAATCCCCAAGAGGCGGTAAGGATGGCGCAGGATAGGCTGACCCACCAGCATGATCTGGATACGCTGGTCGCCTCCGCCGGAGCATTCGCGGCTCTGGGCGAGTGGAAAGAGGCAGGGCAGCAGATGGCGCTCGCGCTGAAGCTCGGAGCGAAGAATCCAACCTGGCTCGTGGAGGCCGGCAGAATCTCCCGGAAGGCCGGCGATGACACTGGGGCGCGGAAGTATTTTCAACAAGCGCTGGAGGCCGCGCCATCCTCGCCTATTTCGGAAGAAGTGATTCAGGAGTTAGTTCATACAAACGCGTCTTCGCTGTAAGTGAGGCTTTTGCAGTCTCATACTCCTGAGTGAGCCGCCGGACCAGATCCGCCGTTGTTTGCACTTCGTGAATCGCTCCGATGCCTTGCCCGCAGCCCCAGATGTCGCGCCATGCTTTCATGGTCGATTCTCCGCCGGCGCCGAAGTTCATGGTTGCCAGGTCGCCTTCCGGTAAGTGATCGGGATCGAGGCCCGCGCGGGCCACAGATGGCTTGAGATAGTTGCCGTGCACCCCGGTGAACAGGTTCGTATAAACGATATCTCCGGCGGCCGATTCCAAGATCATCTGTTTGTACGCCGCTTCCGCGTTGGCCTCCTGAGTAGCAATAAAAGCCGAACCAATGTAGGCGAAGTCGGCCCCCATGGCGAGAGCCGCCAGAATGGAAGCTCCGCCCGCAATGGAGCCCGCCAGTGCGACCGGGCCGCTAAACCAGGCTCGGATTTCCTGCATCAAAGCAAATGGGGAAAGAGTGCCCGCGTGCCCTCCGCCTCCGGCCGCGACGGGGATCAATCCATCTGCGCCTTTCTCAATTGCCTTCCTCGCAAAGCGGTCGTTGATGACATCGTGAAGCGTGATTCCGCCATAACTGTGCACGGCATGGTTCAGATCTTCACGCGCGCCCAGCGAAGTGATCACGATGGGAACCCGGCGCTTGACGCAGAGAGTGAGGTCTTCTTCCAGACGCTGATTGCTGCGGTGCACAATCTGGTTCACCGCGAAGGGCGCGGAAGGCGTATCCGAGTGCTCACGGTCCCACGCCGATAACTCCTCTTGAATCCGGTGCAGCCACTCATCGAGCAGCGCCGCCGGCCTCGCGTTCAGGGCGGGGAACGAACCTACAATGCCCGCTTTACATTGGGCGATTACTAAATCCGGATTCGAGATCACGAAGAGAGGAGCACCGATCACCGGCAGGCGCAGACGTTCCGAAATGATCATCTCACTCGGTTCGCAGCGCCGTAAGCACGTCCACGCGAGCCGCTCGCGCGGCCGGGACCACCGAGCCGATGAGAGCCGCCATCAACAGGATCAACGCCGAGCCGGCAACCGGGAGCATTCCCGGCGATTTCAGATCGGGCAGAAAACTGCCTGCCGCTTGAGCCAGCGCAAACCCGGCCGCAAGCCCCACGGCAAGACCAACGCAGGCCATTGTCGCGCCTTCCGCGATTACGCGCATCAGCAGATGGCGGGGATGCGATCCAACCGCCAGCCGGATGCCAAATTCCCGCGTGCGCCCGCTCACGGAAAAGGTGAGCACACCGACGACACCCACCACTGCGATCAGCAGAGCGACTCCCGCAAAAACGCTGAACACGGCCGCGTTCAGCCGATCGGGCGAAAGCACTTCCGCGCGAATGTCATTGAGGGTGGCCGCATGTTCCACGGGCTGGTCCGAGGACATTCCGCGGACGATCCGGGTGACCGGCGTCACCAGTGCGTACGGATCGGACCGCGTATGCACGAACAAGCGCCCCCCTCCCAACACGGGCTCCTGATCGAACGGGCGGTACACGGTCATGGTCGGACGCGGCACCACACTCGCGTCGTCCAGGTCCCGTACGATGCCGATAATTCGCAGAGGCGTGGGTTTCATAAAGGGAACCGCTTGCAGAATCGGGTCGGTCCATATCACGGAGTGGTTCAGGGCATCCCGGTTTGGGAACATCCGCCGCGCCACGCTCTCGCTGACTATGGCGACCGGGTCGCCACCCTCGCGGTCCGCATCGTTGAAATCGCGGCCTTCGAGTACCGGAAGTCCCAGCGTCGCGAAGAACCCCGGCGAAATGATCCTGACGGCCGCGCGGGGATGCTCCTCGCTGGGGCCAGGCACGTGACCGTCGGTTGAAAATTCGAGCGCAAAGTTCCCGTCATCACGCCAGGGGACCATGGAGCCGACGGCGACACTTTGGACGCCGGGCAGTTCAAGGATTCGATGCGTCACGCGCCGGTAGTAATCGACCACCTGGCTGGGAGTTCGTCCGCTATGGAGCACCGGTACGTCCATGGCCAGCACGCGGCGTGTGTCGAAACCCGTCTGAGCGGCCTCCAGCGAAAGAAGCGTGTTCACCGTCGCGGCGGCAGAGGCTACAAGTACGAAAGAAGCGGCGATCTGAACCACCGCGAAGACCCGCAATTTCCGGTTCGCGCCGCCCGTGACGCGCACACTCCCGCTGCTGAGCCCGAATACCTGTGTTCCTCCAGAAGACGGCAGACGCGGGACGAAAGCCAGCAGCACCGCCGCCACAACCGCCAGCCCTGCGCCGATCCAGAGCATGCTCGAATCCACCGTCAGATCAAGCGCCCGTATTGAGAACCGCGACATGTAACGCGCGAGGCCGGTCACCATCGGCCCGGCGATCAGGATTCCGAGCGCGGCCCCTGCTACGCACAACAGCAGGCTCTCAGCAAGCAAAGTACGCCGCAAGGCGCGTGTGCCTGCGCCCAGCGCGGCCCGAATGCTCAGTTCGTTTTCGCGGCGGACCGTGCGCGCCAAAATCAGGTTCGCCACGTTGGCGCACGCGATGATGAATACCAGCACCGACGTCGCCATCAGCACCAGCAGAATCGTCCGCGCTCCCGAGGTGAGCTGGTCGCGCAGCGTTACCGCGCTGATCCGGAAATCGGATTTGGCTGGATAGGATTCCGGGTGCTCTCGTTTCATGACGGCGTATGCCGAACTGAGATCCGCGCGGGCCATTTCCAACGTAGCGCCTGGCGCGAGCCTGGCGAACAACTCCGTCATCCGGTGGATCCGGCTGGTCACCATGGTTGCTGAAAGATGATGCGAGCTGGTGACGATGTTGCCGATGATTTCCGTATCCGAGGGATACGGGACGCACGGCTCCAGAACGCCGACCACTGTCGCCGGGCGCGCATCCATGAAGGAATCGAGCCGCACGGCTTTCCCCAGCACCTTGGGATCGCTGTTCAGCGCCGTCGCCCAGAAGCGGTAGGTCAAAACGACGGCGCCTGCCGCGGTCGGGCCGTCGTCCCGCGCATCCAGAAGCCGCCCCAGCACCGGGCGCAGGCCCATCACCTTAAAATAAGAGCCGCTCACCACCCCCGCTTGCACGGAGCGCGGTTCTCCCAGCCCCACCATGGTGAAGCCGATGGTCGAGAAATCGCCGAAAGAGTTCAGTGTTTTCACGCGTGCCTGCAAGTCGGCGATCTCCGGCATCGAGAAGGTGGAGTTGCCGTCCCCAATCCCTAGCGCGCTCTGGCGGATGTAGATCAGCCGCCCCTCGTCGCGATTCACCAGAGGCCGCAATAGGACCCCTCGAACCAGACTGAACATGGCCGCATTCGCGCCGATTCCGAGAGCCAGCGTCACAATCACTGTCGCCGTGAGCCCTTTTACGCGGCCCAGGGATCGGACAGCGAGTCTCAGTTCGCGCAGAAAAGCTCCGATTTCTCCGGTCATTGTTCGCCCCCTTTTCGCGACGATAAGGCAAGTGTATCGCCAGCCGCATTGGCTGATTTGTCAGAGGTTATCAATCGGAAGCAGGCCGGCGAGTGTTCGATTCCGGGACTGCGATGTTCGGGGAAGGGAACGGAGCTTGACGTGAAGTACTTTGTATTATAAAGTAGCGGAGTGAACTCGCAAACGATCCCGCGGTGGTGCCCGCCCGACATGACGCGTCCTCCCGTCCTCGATCCCGCGCTCCCCGCGGGTCCGGTCCATCTCCTGCACGCCCTCCTCATCAATCCCTTTTACGCCAAGGACCCCAACGCGAGCTTCGGAAAGCACGTGCTCACACCGTCCCTCGCGTTAACGAGTTTCGCCGGCGCCACGCCCGATCACTGGGAGGTCAGCTATTGGGATGAGAACCTGCTTCTCGGGCGCCCTCCCTACGGCATCACGCCGCAGGTGGTGGGCATCACGGTGCATCTCACCTTCGCCATGCGGGCGTTCGCGCTGGCTGAATGGTACCGGCGTCGAGGAAGTAAGGTGGTGCTGGGCGGATTGCATGTCCTTTCTTGTCCCGAAGAATGCGCGCCCCATGCCGATGCACTGGCCATCGGCGATGGAGTGCAGCTTTGGCCCAGGATTCTGGCGGATGTGGAAGCCGGCTGTCTGCAGCCGAAGTACACCGCCACTTACGAAAGTAACTACCGCGACGATCCGGCTCCCCGACGTTCCATTCTTCCCCGCCGCAGTTTTCTCACCACCGCTAGTCTGATAGCCACCCGCGGTTGTCATAACCGGTGCGGGTTTTGTTACCTGGCCACCGATGGTTTGCGGATGCCGTACCGCACGCGCGATCCCCGACAGGTGGTTGCGGAGTTTCTAGCGGAAGACCAACCCTATGCCGTGTTCATCGACAACAATATGGGGTCAAACCGCGGCTATCTGCGCGAATTGTGCCGCGCGCTGCAGCCGCTCAATCGCATCTGGAGCGCGGCCGTCTCGATCGATGTCACCGACGATCCCTCGCTGGTGCGCGCCATGGCGCTGGCCGGCTGCACCGGAGTATTCGTGGGCTTTGAATCACTCACCGACGAGAACCTGCTGGAAGCCCGGAAGAAGACCCCCAAGACGGCGGATTATGCACGGCGCGTCCGCATGCTGCATGAGAACGGCATTCAGGTGAATGGCTCGTTTGTCCTGGGATTCGATCACGACCGCAAAGATGTGTTCGCGCGCACCGCGGAATGGATTGAGGAAAACCGGCTGGAGTGCGCGACGTTTCACATCCTGACCCCGTATCCGGCAACGCCTTTGTTCCGGCAAATGGAGTTCGAGGGACGCCTGTTGCATCGCGATTGGGCGGCATACGACACCGCGCACGCCGTCTTCCGGCCGAGGCACATGTCGCCGGAAGAGCTTGAGCAAGGTTACGCGTGGATCTACCAGCGTCTTTTCTCCGATGCTTCCATCTGGCGTCGCCGTCCAGAGGATTGGCAGGCCGTGGCGCCCTACTTGGCGATGTCGTACCTCTACAAGCGCTCCAACCGGTTCTGGCGGTACCTGATCAGGCATGAGTTGGTGCATGCCGTATGGCGGCCGCTGGTGGAACTGACGCGACTGCGGCACAAGCGGTTCCGGAAGCAGTTGCTCGCGCGCGACAGGGCGGCCGGCATTCACGTGATTGCCCCGGGCGTGTAAAAACTTTGCAAGAAATCGCGTTCGCGCCGTTCTGTGGTCAGGAGGCATTCGAGGAATGCGAAGAAATATTGCTCTCGTGGCGGTTCTGGCCGGTCTCGCCAGCGCCGGAACGGAATCGCCCGTCACTGGTAAGTATGAAGTTCTGCAACCGATTACCGCCGGAGGTCTGACCGTATACCCGGTGACCGGTCAATCGATTCCGGGGGCGGACAACTTACTCACGCTCGATGAAGGTCTGCGTTCCGGCGAAGTGATCGTGACGGAGGAAGGCGGGGCGACGGGATTGCGCCGCCATCGTCCTGGCGTGTGGCAGGAAACGCTGCCTTCCGGGAGTGGCGCTCAGGTGAACCAACTGGCCCTGGTGAATCACTCGAAGCGTCCGCTGATCCTACTGGCGGGCGAGATCGTCTCAGGCGGGAAACAGGATCGGGTGGTGGGGAAAGACCGTATGGTGGGACCGGAAAGCGAAATCGAGCTCGGGGTGTTTTGCGTCGAGCCGCACCGCTGGAATCAGGTCAGCTCGAACTTCAACGCGTTTCCGTCCGCCATGGTGCAGCCCAGCGTTCGACAGCAGGCGATGATCAATCAAAACCAGCAAGGCGTCTGGGACGAGGTGGCCCAGGCGCGTAAAGCGATGAGAAGCGTGTTGCCCGCTGCCCGGCCGGCGATCGACGCGACTTCGTCCTACGCGCAAACGGTGGAAGTAGCCCCCATAAAGCGTGAAATGGAAGCCACGGTGATGCCGATTGAGCAACGCTTCCAGTCTCTCGGCGCACACCTGCGCGACCGCAAAGCGCTGGGCGTCGTGGTGGCCGTAAATGGCCGCGTGGTTTGGGCGGACGTGTTCGCGAGCCCCGCGCTCTTCAACAAGTACTGGCCGAAGCTCGTCCGCTCCTATGCGGCCGAAGCCATGTCGAATTCCGGGGGTGGGTCCGTCGCGCCGAAACAGGACGCCCGCGCGTTCCTCAACAACTTCAGCGCCTCTCGGGAAACGTCGGAAAGCGATCCGGGACTCTACCGGACCACGCACTTCACCGGCCGCGATTTTGAGGCTTTCATCCTTACCGCTCTGCTGCCCGGCACCGGGTACAACGTGCATGTGACCAAGATGGCGCGGGACTAGCGATGGCCCCAAAAGCGCATGGAAGGAGGATCGCCAAAGCGGATCGCATAAACTGGGTTGTTACATCGAAGGAGATTCGGATTTTGATTTTGTTCGCAGTGCAGACAAAGAGTTACGTTCGGAGTGTTGCGGCAGGCGCGGTGCTGCTGGCCGGTTGCGGGCTGTGCGCACAGACCATCACGACGGTGGCGGGCACCGGAGTGAACGGCTACACAGCCGATGGTTCCGCCGCCACAGCTACCCAGTTGAATTCGCCTTCGAATGTGGCTTTCGACAGTTCCGGGAATCTTTACATCTCGGATTCCGGCAACTTCCGCGTTCGCAAGGTAACGGGCGGCACGGTTTCCACGTACGCAGGCGATGGCACGCCGGGTCACTCCCCTGACGGGAAATCCGCCACGGCAGTCGAAATTGATGGAGTCTTCGGCCTCAACTTCGATACCTCGGGCAACTTGTACCTGGCCGATACGGGGAGCAGTTGCATCCGCGAGGTAGCGCCGGGCGGAGCGATCTCGACGCCGGCCGGCGAGTGTGGCGTTTCAGGATTTATCGGCGACGGGGCTGCCGCCACAAGCGCCAACATATCCGACCCGGCATACGTGTTACTGGATGCCGCGGGCGATGAATACATTGCGGATGGCGCGAATAATCGTGTCCGTCTGGTGACCAAATCTACAGGATTCATTTCCACTTTTGCGGGACTCGGCGGCGCCATGCTTTCCGGAGACGGCGGAACGGCTGTGCAGGCGAACCTCTATTCTCCGCGCGGTCTGGCTCTCGATTCGGCGGGCAACCTCTACATTGCCGATGCCGATAACAATGCGGTCCGCATGGTCACCGTGGGCGGAATCATCACCACCATCGCCAATGCCAGCGCTAACCCAGGCTTCTCGGGTGATGGAGGTCCGGCGACGGCGGCGCTGTTGAGTCTTGCATCGGGCGTCGCGGTGGACGCGGCGGGCAATGTATTTATCGCGGACGATATCAACTGCCGCGTCCGCAAAGTGGATTCAAACGGCATCATCACCACCATTGCGGGCAGCGGCGCGTTTGGCTTTGCCGGGGACGGCGGACCGGCGGTGAGCGCTTCTCTCCTGTTCCCGACGGGCGTGGCGCTCGATTCGTCCGGCAATCTTTATATCTCCGACAGCGGCAACGGCGCAGTCCGAAAAGTCACCAACGTGGGCGTCCCGGCTTTGAAGACGGCTCCGGCCATCGGCACGGGCGGCGTCATCTCCAGTTCCGGTTTCGGCGCAGCCACGTCCATCGCCCCGGGGTCGTTCATCGAGATCTACGGCAGCAACCTGGGTGTGGATACCAACCTGTGGTCCGGCCGCAACTTCATCAGCGGTCTGGCCCCCACATGGCTCGACGGGACAGCGGTCACGATCGGCGGCATCCCCGCTTATGTGGTGTATGTGAGCCCCAATCAAATCAACGCGCTGGTGCCGTTCAATGTGCCCACGGGCGCGTCTGAGCCCGTGATTGTCACCAATTCCGGGGGCGTCAGCGCGGCTGCGAACGTCACCATCAACGCTTTACAGCCCGGGCTGCTGGCAACCGGACCGTTCAACATCGGGGGCACGCAATACGCCGTTGCACTACTCCCGGATTTCGCCACGTACATTCTGCCCGTGGGCGCGATCTCCGGCGTCACTTCGCGCCCCGCGAAAGCCGGCGACACCATCGTTCTGTTCGGCACCGGTTTCGGACCGGTTTCCACCGGCATTGCCGCGGGACAGATCGTCACCCAGGCCAACAGCCTGGTGAACCCGGTTCAGTTTTCGATTGGCGGAGTCGCCGCAACCACGAGCTATCAAGGGCTAGGACCTGGCGAAGCAGGCGTTTATCAGTTCGATATCGTGGTGCCGGCCGGCGTGCCCAACGGCAATGCGGCGTTGACCTTCACACAAGCCAACGGCGGTAGTGGAACCCAGACCCTCTACGTTGCAATTCAAAACTAGTAACCTATCCTAAGATGACGGATGCCGAACTGCTCGGGCACATCGAGCGGCTCCCGCACGGTAAGGCCACCTTCAAGCAGATCCTGAAGGAACTGCGCGCGCGCTCCGAACACCGCGGCTCTGTCGAGCGTGGCCTGGAGCGCCTTGCGAAACGCGGCGACCTGATGGAACTCAAGTCCGGCCATTACGTCGCCACGTCCAAGAGCCGCGAATACTCCGTCGGCCGCATCAGCCGCCATCGCGACGGATACGGTTTCCTGATTCCCGACCGCCCCGTTCCCGGCATGCAAGGCGATGTCTTCCTGCCGCCGGACTCTTTGATGGGCGCCATGCATGGCGACCGCGCCATTGCCCGGGTTTCGCGGGCACGCGATGGCCGCTCCGAAGGCGAAGTGGTCCGCATTGTGAAGCGCGCTCACCAGACCGTGGTTGGCACGTTCCACATCACCCGCCGCGGCATGTTCGTCGAGCCCATGGACGAGCGCCTGCGGGATTGGATCGAAATCCTGGATGACCCGGCCATTCCCGCGCCCGGGCCGGCGCGCAACCGGATCGGCGCTGCGCCCGTGGTGGTGAACGACCCCTCGGATCTAGATGGCATGATCGTGAACGCCGAAATCCTGGAATTTGGTGACGGCGAACCGGCGGGCCGTGTCATCGAGATCCTGGGCAAACCCGGTGATTTCGGCATCGACGTTGAGATTATCATCCGCAAGCATCATCTGCCGGACCGGTTTCCGGACGAGGCCATCGCGCAAGCCGAAGCGATTCCATCCGCTGTCTCAGCTGCCGAACTGGTGGGCCGCCGCGATTTTCGCCAGATGCCCATCGTCACCATTGACGGCGAAACCGCCCGCGATTTCGACGATGCGGTCTGGGTGGATCACCTGCCGACGGGAAACTTCGCCCTGCACGTCCACATCGCCGACGTGAGCCATTACGTGCATCCCGGCTCGGCGATTGATGAGGAAGCGCGGCTGCGCGGCACCAGCGTCTATTTTCCGGATCGCGCCGTTCCGATGCTACCTTACGAGCTATCCACCAACATCTGCTCCCTGGTGCCCCAGCAGGATCGCCTGGTGCTGAGCGCGCTGATGGAATTCGACTCCCACGGCGAACTGGTGTCGGGCGAGTTCTGCCGCGGCGTGATTCGCAGCGCCGAGCGCATGACCTACACCAACGTACACCAGTTGCTCGATGGCGACCGAGCGCAGAGGGAGCGGTACGCGCCTCTGGTTCCGCGATTCGAGCTGATGCGCGATCTGGCGCTGATTCTGAACCGGAAGCGCGTGAAGCGCGGCTCCATTGATTTCGATCTGCCGGAACCCCTCATTGAGTTCGACGAATTCGGCGCCATGACGGGCGTGGTGCGCGCCAGCCGCAACATCGCCCACCGCATCATTGAAGAATTCATGCTGGCCGCCAATGAAGCCGTGGCGAGCCACCTGGAGGCGGTAAGCCCGGCGTCGATCTATCGCATTCACGAGCAGCCCGACCCTAAGCGCGTGATGGAGTTTGAAGAGGTAGCCGCCCAGTTCGGCGTTTCGCTCGGCGTGGGTGCAATTCCGGTCGATCGGTTCCGGTTCACCGACAAGAGCCGCGACGGCGGCAAGCGCCAGCGCGCGGTGGAGCTTCCCAAGGACGCTCCGCGCATCAGTTCGCGCATGTACCAGAGGCTGGTGGCGAAGATTGAAGGCAAGCCCGAAGAGCGCGTGCTGAGTTACCTGATGCTGCGCTCTCTGAAGCAGGCCCGCTACAGCACCGATAACGCCGGCCATTTCGCTCTGGCCGCGTCGCATTACACGCACTTCACCTCGCCGATTCGGCGCTACCCGGATCTGATGGTGCACCGGTTGCTGGGTGCATGGCTGGATGAGACCACTTATTCGGACGAACTGGAGTTAGCCGCGGTGGCGGAGGAATGCTCACTCACCGAGCGCCGCGCCGCCGAAGCCGAGCGCGAACTGGTGGAATGGAAAAAAGCGCGGTATATGGAAACCCGCGTGGGCGATGAGTTTGACGCGCTGGTGATTTCGACCACGCGCCACGGATTCTTTGTGGAGCTGACGGACCTGTTTGTGGAGGGATTGGTCCCGATCGATTCGCTTCCGGGTGATCGCTTCACCTATCACGAAAATGTGAGGAAGATCGTGGGGCAAAGGACGCGAAGAGAGTTCGCGATCGGCGATAAGGTTCGCGTTCTGCTGGAGCGCGTGGAACCATCGGAACGGCGATTGCAGTTTGCCTTGGTAGAAGAGGAGCCGGTGCGGTCAAGGAAAAAGCGAAACCGACCTCACGAACCGCGACCGTAAGGGAGCCCGGCGCAGGACTGTCCCTATAATGCGTGTGCCACGCCTTCTCGTCCGAGATCGAAGTTATCGAGCCGCAATAACGTCCTTTACCAGCCGGAGCAACCCTTTCATGTCGAAGTCAGGCGGGTCCACGGTAATCCCGAATCGTACGATCACCAACTGCTCGGACGGTATGATCACGATCCGCTGTCCGAAATTACCCGACGCGAAATAGGCATCGGCCGGAATGGCGGTTTTCACCCAGAATCCCGCACCATAGGGACTGTCCAGCGTTTGCTGCGTCGAATAGGTCACCCAACCCTTTGGAAGAATCCGCTTACCGTTCACCACGCCGTCGTTCAAATGCAGGTTCCCGAACCGCGCCCAGTCGCGCGCGGATGCGTAGATTCGAGTCGAGCCAATCGGCGTTTCCGCGTCGTCGAATTCCATGAGGAAGTTACGCATTCCGAGCCGATTGACCAGACGGCGGGCGGCGAATTGCCAGACGTCCTCGGCGTGTCCCCCCACGGCATCGCGCAGAATGGCGGAAGCAATCAACGTGTTGCCACTCGTGTATTCCCAGGTCTCGCCGGGCTTAGCTTTGAGGTTGGCCCGCGCGGCAAACCCGGCCATGTCGCGTTCCAGAAACAGCATTCGGGAAACAGGATCGAATCCGCTGCCGCTCTCTTCCAGATTTAACCCGCTCGTCATACGCAGTAACTCATCGAGCGTGATGGCATGTCGTGGATCGGCAGGGGAACTCCACGCGGCCACGGGAGACGGGGCGTAAAGATTGAGCTTGCCATCTCCAACCAGAATCCCGATCAAGGCGTTGATCACAGACTTACTCACCGAGTAGCTCACTAAACGAGCGGCGTGTCGGGCCCAATCCTGTTCGCATAACGTTCGGCAACGAATTCGCCATTACGCATCACGACGATGGCGCGCACTTGCCAAAATGGCGGATTCGCGGGCTCAGCAAATGCGCGGTCAAGAGCTTCCTCTAACTTCGCGTTCCAAGGCTTGACCATCCCTTCCGCAACATCCGACCATTGCCAGGAATCGGGCCGGTCTTAGTTCCCAACGTGCAGCCGTATGCCATGCGAAATGTGGCTACGCTTTCAAAGTGCCCGGCCCATGTTGTTATGACCCGCCGCCGTTCCTTGTCCACCCTATACCGCAGCCGCTTGAGCAGAATCTGCAAGCCCCGCTGCGGCCGGATCTCTTCGTTGAACACACGATCGGCGTCGAGGCCGGAGACGAAGACCCCGGCGCACAGGGTTTCACTCACCGACGCAGTCCCCACCCGAATGGCTAGATCGGGCCGGTACTCGAACGCGAGACAAGCCAGCGCCCCCACAACAACCATAAACACCCACGCGAAACTTCGTCTTGTGAACACCCTCTCCATCATCCTAGACTTGACCTATTGCCGCGCCTCCGCTCCGACACAGAATTCCGCAAGCTCTGGCTGGGCCAGTCCGTGTCGGAGATTGGCTCCTGGGTTTCCACCACGGCGCTGCCCATCACCGCGGTCGTCCTTCTGGGGGCGACTCCGGCGCAGATGGGCATTCTCTCCGCAGTCGCCGGTGGCTCCACACTCCTCGTCGGTCTTTTCGCCGGCGTGCTGGCGGATCGCATGTTTCGCCGTCCCGTCCTCATCTGGAGTGACATCGCGCGAGCGCTTCTGCTCGCAACCATTCCACTCGCCGCCACTTTCCAATTACTCACCTATGCTCAGTTGCTGGCAATATCCGCCGCCACAGGAGTCATCACGGTCTTCTTCAACGTTGCTTACCAGAGTTACCTACCCGCACTCATCGCTGAATCGGACCTGCCGGAGGGCAACCGCCTGCTTGGTATGTCCAGCGCGGCTGCTGAAGTCATCGGTCCATTGCTGGCCGGCATCTTGATCAAGATCGTGACCCCACCCATCGCGATCTTGCTGGACGCGGCGTCGTTCGTTGTGTCCGCAGCCTCCGTTGCCGCCATCCACCGCGCCGAACCGCCACGCGTACCAAGGCAGCAGATCCGTTTTATCGAAGAAGCGCTCGCCGGCGCAATCGCCATTCGAGCTAACCCGCTGCTGTCCGTGCTGGCGTTGCGGTCCATCACGGCCTGTTTTTTCGGCGGCATGATTTACGCGCTCTACATACTCTATGCCGTCCGTAACCTCCGCATGAGCACCGCCGCGCTGGGCCTCACCATTGCGCTGGGAGGCGTTGGCAGCATAGCCGGCTCTTACTACGCAGAGCGCATTGCCATCCGCCTGGGCATAAGACGTGCCTTCTTTGTCTCCGCTCTTTCCTCCGGCCTTCTGACGCTGCTGATTCCGCTCAGCACCCTCTACCCCTCCTCCGCTGTAATGCTCCTCTGCATCGCGCAACTCTTCGGAGACGCAGCCGCGTCGGTTTACATAACGAACAAGCTGACCTTCCAGCAGCGAGTGACCTCCGGAGATGTCCTGGGCCGTGTGAACGCGGCCATGCAGATCGCCTCGCAAGGCATGGTTCCGTTGGGAGCGCTGGCGGGAGGTTTTCTCGCGTCGGCTTTCGGAATTCCGGCGACGCTTTGGGTGAGCGCCGGCGGAATCGCCGCGTCGTGCTTGTGGCTCTTAGTGCCCCATCACGCCCGGCCGCAGCTCTCCACTCTGCAGCAACCCAACTAGCTGATCAATCAAATCCTGCGGCACTTTCGCCGTGATCGTAATATGCCGCGCGTGCTGATCCACTTTGAACCCATCCCAAACCTTGAACAGCTCACGATGATTATCGGGGACACTGAGCCGTCCGATACCGATCAGCCCGCGCGCGGCATCGCCCAGGTTCCTGGCGTCTTCCTCGGTTTTCACATCGCCTTCCAAGGTTGCGTCAAGGCCACCGCGCAAGTCCGCCCAGAATACCGTTTGCTCCACATTGCGGAAGATCTGGGCGAAATCCGTCCCACCCTGCCGCATCGTGATGTTGCCTGGAATATTAAAACCGCCCGCCGAGATGGCCCAGATCTGCGCCGTCGCGGGAATGGTTTCCGCGCGGCTCAGCAGGTCAGGCGTGGCCGGCGGCGCGTGGGAACGCCAGTGATCCAGCGCGGCGTAGAGGCCGGGCAGGGGACCAGCAGCCGCGGTGGTCCCGTCCAGCAAACAGTAACCGGCCCTGTCATCGCCGTGGATCACATAAATACCGTGCTTCCACTCCTTCATTTTTCCCAAGTCGGTCACTTTGGCGAAAGCCCCACGCGCCACCACCACGCTCTGGCCCTCAGTTCCATTCGAAGCCACCAGCATCTCGCGCACATCGCGCCGCGGATCGAAGCCGGTCTGTTCCGCGAAGCGGTCCAGATCGGGCAGCTTGCGCTGCGCGATCATCTTTTCGTACATCGGTGTGGACTTGATCTGGTCCATGCGAACGCCCAGTATCGAAACCGTTCCGGGCGGCACCATCCGGGCCAGCACCGGATCGGGGTGCGTCTGGGCGGTAGCAAGAGCGGCGAAACCAAATAAGGTGAGTGCGAGTCGCATGTCGTTAAAAGTTACGCTTTTGAAAAATCCAGAGACCGCTGGCAAGCGCCACGATGCCGAAAAGCGCCGTCGACCACACGGGCATCCAGCTCTCCACCGCCTGCCCGGTGATCACGTGGTGCAGAATCTGCCCACCGTCCGGAACCTTCGGCAGGATGTAATAAAGACCTGCCACCAAGTCTCGTGAGAATTCGGAACTCAGCAGCCGGTCCAGCATATTCTTGGCGCCCAGAACCAGGCTGATCACAATCAGCGCAAACGTGGCGATAATCGATACTGCCGCGCTCTCCCACAGGACCGAGATCAGCAGAATGAAAGCAAGCATCACGCTGAACATAAACAGCGTGACTACGCTCGCCAGAAGCATGTGCGGACGCCACACCCCCACTTTTACCCCAAAGATCACCCAGATTCCCACTGTGAGGTAAAAGAGATTGGCGGCGACAATCACCAGATTGCCAACGTAGCGCCCCAGCAGCACCTGTACGCGGCTCACCGGTTTTGAAAGAACCAGCTCCACGCGGCCCGGCTCAAACACGGCGGAGATCAGCCCCGCCGAAGCGAAAATCGCCAGGCCCATGCCGAAGGTGTAAAGGAAAATCGAAAGGCCGCCCTGCGCGCCCTCCACCAGCTTCTCCGCGCTCAGGTCGCCGTGGGTCCGTCCATTAGCCTGGAAGATGGTCATTGAAGCCACCATCCCGTTCACCACATCCACGTGCATGATGAACATGAAAAACAGCAGAATGGCGGTTGACGCAAAGAAGAACGCCCAAAACACTTTGCGCGCCATCGCTTCGCGCACCGTATCAAGAATGAGTGCGAAGCTGGCCATCACTTTTGCTCCACGGTTCGGATGAACACTTCTTCCAGCGTGCTGGACGCTTTCGTCATACTTTCCACCTCGCACTTCGCGGCGCGCACGATATCGAACGCCACATTGGCTTCTTCGCGTGTATTGAACAGGAATTGCAGATTGCCGTTGTTCGAAACCACGGCTTTGGCGCGCCCTTTCAATTCTGTCGCCAGATTATCGGGGGCGTGCTCCAGGTCGATGCGGTACCCGCCCTCGGACGTCAACTCTTTCACACGCCCTTCGAGGGCCACCTTGCCTTTGCGGATGATGGCCACATCGCGGCAAAACAGTTCCACTTCCTGCAACAGGTGCGAATTGATGAAGATCGTGACGCCTTTTTCTTCGAGCCCATGCAGAATGTCGCGGATCTGCTTGCGGCCCACCGGGTCCACGCCGTCTGAAGGCTCGTCCAGCACCAGCAGCTTCGGTTCGTGGATGAGCGCCTGCGCCAGCCCCACGCGCTGCAGCATGCCTTTGGAATACTTTCCGAGGCGCGTGGCGCCCCAGCGGTCGAGCCCCACCATGTCCAGCAGTTCGGGAATCCGCTTCTTGCGAGTAGCCGCGTCCACGCCGGAAAGCGCGCCGTAGAAATCCAGCATTCCCGCACCGGTAAGATAGGTCGGAAAGCGGTGATTTTCCGGGAGATAGCCGACGGAGCGCCGGGATTCGGGGATCCAGGAATCTTTCCCGAACACCAGAGCCCGTCCGGCCGTAGGATGCGAACACGCCAGCAGCATTTTGACGAAAGTGGTTTTGCCCGCGCCGTTGGGACCGAGCAGGCCGAAAGTGGCCCCAGGCTCAACGCGGATCGATATTCCGTCCACGGCGCGCATTTCGCGCTTGGTCCAACGCTGTTTATAGACCTTGACCAGGCCTTCGGTTTCAATTGCGTAAGTCACAGGTATAGAAAAAATACGTTGCTTTGAAGTGCAAAGTTCAGACAATATTAAAACGCATGCGCATCGATTCACACCAACACTACTGGGACATCCACCGCTTCAAGTATTTCTGGATGGGGGAAAAAACGCCCAGCATCCTGAAGCAAAACTTCCTTCCGGCCGACCTGAAGCCGATTTACGTTCTGAACCGCATCGACGGGTCGGTTCTGGTTCAAGCCTCGCACACCATGGAGGAGACGTGGTGGTCCCTGGAACTCGCCGCGTCCGAACCCAGCATTCTCGGCGTGGTGGCCTGGGCGGATTTAACGGACCCGGCGCTCGAACAGACCCTCGATCAGATGCAGATGTACGATCGGTTCAAGGGCGTGCGGCACCTGGTGCAGGATGAGCCGGATGACCGCTGGATTCTGCGGGAAGACGTGCTCGCGGGGCTGCGCGTGCTGGCCCGGCGCAAGATTCCGTTTGATCTATGCATTCATCCACGGCACCTTCCGCTGATTCCGGAAGTGGCCAACCGCGTGCCCGATCTGCGCATGGTGGTGGATCATCTCGCCAAACCTCTCATCGGCAAGGAAATCGAGCCGTGGGCGCGCGATATCTCCTCCGTAGCCAAATTTCCGCAGATTTATTGCAAACTGAGCGGGATGATTACAGAAGTGGGCTCCCATTGGACCAGCGCGCAGATTGCCCCATACCTCACGCATTGCTTTACCGAGTTTGGCGCCACCCGCTGCATGTTCGGGAGCGACTGGCCGGTGTGCCTCTGCGCCGGCACCTGGAAGCAGGTACTGGCTTCGTTCACGCAGGCGCTCGGGCCGCGCGAAGTGGGGGTTCGTGAGAAATTGATGGGGCTGACGGCACAGGAATTCTATGGGCTATAAGGCTTTGGTTTTATTCGCGATCGCGGCGCTTTGCAGTGCTCAAGAGCTGACCGTAACGGGCGCTCCGGAGCACGCCGCCGTGAAGTTGACTGCGGCCGATCTGTCCCGGATGCCGCGAACTATGATCACGGTGACGGAACGCGGCAAACCCCGGAAATACGAAGGCGTGCTGCTGCGCGACATTCTGGCGACGGCCGGTGCGCCGCTGGGGGACAAGCTGAAAGGGCAAAACATGCCCGCGTTCGTTTATCTCACGGGACATGACGGCTACCATGCCGTTCTCGCCCTGGCCGAAGTGGAACCCGCCATTCAGGACAACGAGATCCTGGTGGCCGATACCTCCGGCGGAGAACCGCTTTCCGCCGAGCAGGGCCCGTTTCGGCTCATCGTCCCGGAAGATCAGCGCACCTCGCGATGGGTCCGCATGCTGGAAAAGATCGAAGTCAAGATCCCCGACGCGCATTGAAAGCGCCCACGCCCCAGGCCGCGACCTAAGGCAACACGTGGAAGGGCACAGTACTCGAGAGAGTCCCGCCAGACGTCACCACCTCAATCGGCCCGATCGTCGAACCCGCCGGCACCGTAGCGACGATCACAGAACTGGAAGCTGATTGGATTGCGGCCGGAATGCCCTTAAACGTGACGCTGTTGGGGCCGGTGAAGTCGATGCCCAGGATCTCGACCGTGCCGCCCGGCTTTCCTTACGGAGGTTTGACAAGGACGAACGGGCCAAGACCCGTCAGGCTAAAGATGATGCCGGAGCCTACGGCCGTCGTCAGATTTCCGCCCGGCGTGATCTTGAAGATGGTACCGACATCGTTCTGGCCACTGTTGTTTGTCGCGCCGTAGAAGTCTCCGTTATTCGCCTGAATCGGCGGGGCTTCAGGATGTATTCCGTCCGCGCATCCGCTCTCCGGACAGAAGGCGTAGAGCGTTGTCAGGGAGCCGCTGGGTGTGATCTTGAACACAGTGCCGTCGCTGTTGGACCCGCCTCCATACTGGGTAGTTCCATAGAAATCCCCGTTGGCAGAGCCGGCCAACCCTCCGAGCGGCCCTTTGCCGTCCTGACAGCCGCTTTTGGGAACAAAAAGTATAGAGCGTCGCCAGCGTGCCGCTCGGGGTGATCCCGAAAACCGTGCCGCAATCGCCGTTGCAGAAGCCACTTTCGAGTCCATCCGCCAGTGTTGTCCCGTAGAAGTTACCGTCGCCACCGAGGAGAAGACCGCTCCGGGGGAATTCGCCGTCCGGACACCCGCGCTGGGAAAAAAAACTGTGGAGGGTCGTAAGCTCGCCCTCCGGGGTGATCTTGAACACCGTGCCGCAGGTGGAGACGCAGTAATTTGAGACTCCTCCGGAGTAGGTGGTCCCGTAGAAGTCCCCATCGAGTCCCCGGACCAGTCCCGCGAAAGGTTCGGAGCCGTCCGCGCAATTGCTTAGATCGCCGTCGCCGCGAAGGTGACTGCAGCGAGAATATATCGGAAGTGTTTCATGTATAGGCCCCTCGTCTCCAGGAAGACTAATTATCAGGTATCGCGCCTACTCAGATGCCATTCCCCATCGCCCGCGTCGCAGTCGCCGTATGAGTTCAAGCCCGGCTACGGGGCTCAGCGTCGTCAACGTGATCGCCACCCACCCGAGTCCCTGGCCGCGCATCACGACAACGGAGACCACAGCCGCCACCACACCGTAGCCGGTCAGCAAAATCCGGCCGAATGGGTTGAGAGGCTGGGACCTTCGACGCAACTCGCGCGCCAGAGCCTGGTGGAAATCCGGCGAGACGCGCGGCACGGGCGCGGCCATCGAGCGCCGTAGCAACGCGTCCATCTCAGTCTCGCGCGGGTCCATTCCGGACATGCGATCAGACATGCGAATATCCTCTCACTTTCAGCATCCCAGCCAGAAGCTGCCGCGCGCGGTGCAGGTACGACTTGGCTGTATTCTCCGGAACGTCAAGCAGGGCGGCCACTTCAGCCACGCCGGCGTCCAGCCAATAGTACAGACGCAGAGCGGCCTGGTACACCTCGGGCAGCGCTCGAATGCATTCCGAAAGATATTGATCGCGCTGCGCAGCTTCCGCCAGCGAGTGCGGCCCCGGCTCGGCGATGATGACATGCGAAAGCAGCGCGTCATCCAGGTGCGGATTTCGGTAGCGGGCCCGCGCCTTCAGGTTCACGGCTTGGTTGAACGTGATCCGGTAAATCCAGGAGCCCACTTCCGCTTCACCCCGAAACGATGCCAGCGCATGATGGACTTTCAGAAACACCTCCTGCGCCACTTCTTCCGCCTCAGCCGCAAGGCCCTGCCCCAGAATGGAAAGAGCCAGCCGAAATACCCGGTCGGTATGGCGGTGAAACAGCTCCGCAAAGGCGTCCGGGTCGCCACCCTGCGCGCGCGCCACGAGTTGGGCATCGCTATCCACGGCATGATCGACCGCAGTCAACGGCCGGCATCGCGCTTCAGAAAGTGGAAGCTCAGCAGGCCCACGCCCAAGAAGGCGAACGGCAGGGGTGCTACCCACGATCCACCGGCCGACTGAAGAGTCCCAAGCAAAATCATGGTCCCCACGGAAAGAGTGAACAGCACGGTACCGAGGATCGGCAGTACGTCTGGATTGGGAACGCGGGGAGTCCGCGCCGCCTCCAAGGGAAATTCGGGCATCGGGATGCCCTTGTCCATCGCTACGAGCCTCTCCTGATGAATCATCTCCAGCCGCTTCCGGCGGCTTTGGTGCGTCACGTAGGCATAACCTACAACACCCACCGCCAACCCGATCACAACCATTCCATCGCCCACTGTGTAGCTCACGTTTCTGTCACCTCAACCCTAGGACAAGGTCAAGCGGCGTTCCGTTGCAGACTTTCACACTGAGTTTTTCAGCCGCGTCGATTTGAGCTTATTGAACCTCAATATTGAGCGGGGCCGCCTGAACGCCGCCGATCGAAAGCACTAAGGGAAGCGATCCGGAGGCAGCGTCGGCCGGAACCTGCACGTTCAGTTGGTAAACCCCAACCAAGCCGGGCGTTAGGCCGCTGAAAGCGACCGTCGCGCTTTCGCCGCCGATGGTTACCACCGGTTGGGTCGTCGTGGTCGATGTTGCGTCCGGCGCGGGCGCGCCCGATGCGGGAGTCTTGTTCACCGGTCCCAGGCCGTTGCAGTAGAGAATCACATACTGCCCCGGCACCGCGGGATTGCCGGGCGTGACCAGGCTAAATCCGGGATAGTTCTGGGCGATCACGATCCCGTTCGAGGTGAAGCATGCGGGCGAGTAAGCCGCCACCGGCACCGTAAACAGCGCCCCGTTCATGGGCTCGATATTGACCTTCATCTGCGCGGAAGTCTGGCCGTTCAACTCCCAGGGGACTTGAATGTTCACCTGCCCGGGGCTGACATAAAGCAGCGGAGCCGGCACGCTCACGCCCGCCGCATCAAAACCGACGGAGGTGGGTAGTCCCACGCTCGACTGCGGCATCGAAATCGGAAGCGGCGTATACGACGCGGCGGATGAGACGCCGGCCAATCCCGTCCCGAAGACGGCCACCAGCGAACCCGGCGCAATGCCCTGGCCCAGGGCGAAGCTGGCCGCGTTCACAACCCCTCCCGCGCCGATGGTGGGCTGCGCGATGGCCGTCTCGTTGAAAGTGAGCGCCGAGAGCCCACTCACCGATGCCGTGTACTGGTAGGTTTGGTTGGCTGTCGGCCCCAGCGTGAATGTCGCCTGCGCAATGCCGTCCGAATCCGTGGTCGCATCGGAGCTGGCTACTGCGCCGCCGTTCACCGCGCCCCAGGTGACGGGCACTCCGGACATGGCCACGCCCCACTGATCCACTACTTTCAGGGCGCTGAAACCTTGTGAATTGGACTGCCCGGTGAAGCCAACATCCTGGTTGCCGGCCAGCGGGAATACATCGTTGGCGGTGCCGGTCCCCACCATATAAATATAGGGGACCTGGAGCGGGGAGGAGCCGCCGGTGATTGACACCGATCCATCGTAAAGTCCCCCCGTGGGCACCGTTCCCGACAGAGTCAGATGAACTGTCTGCGAAGCGCCCGCGGCAAGCGTGATCGAACTGCTGTCGACGGCCACCGTGACGGAACTTGAGGAGCTGTAGTAGTTCACCGAGAGCGCCAGCGTTTCAGACGCAGTCGACTGATTCACAATCAAGAGCGGTTGAGAAAGAGTTCCTAACGAAGCTCCATTCGTCAACAGCCCGAATGAGATGCTGGCTGGTTCGACGGTTACCGTCGTTGTAACGGCGGCCAGCGCGTTGGCCATCCCGCCCCCGGCTGACGTCGACGGAGACGCAAAAGTCAGTCCGGTGAAATCCGGGTCGTCGGTCGCGTTGGGGTTGGCGGTATCCACCAGCGCCGATTTCACCTGCAACGGAGTAAAGGTGGGGTTTTTCTGCCTCACCATGGCTGCGATTCCCGCGACGATGGGCGTGGCGAAGCTGGTTCCGTTCGTAAGGGTATAGCGACTCGAGTCATACAGCGCGCCGTTCGGATCCAGATTCTGCGCCGCGGTGTAGATGTTCTCACCGGGCGCGGCGACATCGGGCTTAATGGCATAAGACCCCATCACGGGGCCGCGCGATGAAAAATAGGTCACTTGATTTACGTCCGGAGCTTCGATCCGGTTCGAGTTGAGGGTCGGGTCCAGAACCGCTTCCGCGCCGGAAACCGAATCGACATAGGCCTTGATCGAAAGGCCGTCTGCGTTGCCGACGAAGAACGCCGGGATACTCGTGCCGATGGTGGAGATGGGAAACAGCGGCTCGGCGCTCTCGCTTCCCAGGTTGTCGTAGATGAGAACGCCGAGGGCGCCGGCCGCCTGAATGTTGGCGGTCATGGCTTCAAAGGTGCAGTCGGTACCGCTGCTGCTGCCGCGCTCGACCAGCCCAATATACCCGGTCATCGAGCCCGCCGCGTAAGCGTCGCAGCCGTACCCGTCGCCGATCGTGGCTGCATCCAGCAGAGGCGCGGTGAAGTTGCTGTGGAGGGTAAGCCCGTTGCCCTCAACGGCCAGGATGAACCCGAGCGATCCTGGAACGTTCGGTCCGGTGATCTTCACCGATTGCGCGAAAAACCGAGCGTTTCCCGTCGCCCCCACCGTGATCGCATCGGGCGTATCGCCCGGAGAGGTAATGCTATTCAACGTCGCATAGGTGCTGCTCTGGTAGGCAACGCCGGTGCCTCCGTCGTTCCCGCCCGCCAGCACCACCACCATGCCACCGGTAATCGAGTTCTCGATCGCCGCGACTAACGGGTCGCTGCCCGGGTCGGCCAGCGGCAATAGCGCGGAAGAGAGGGTCGCCACGTCCATGGTGTCATTGAAGGCGTCTTCGAGCGCCTGCATGATGCCCTGTTCGGAGGCGCCATCGTTCACGCCGGGGCTGCCATAGATCTTGTAATTGCCCAGATACGCTTGCGGGGCCAGGCCGGTGATGGCTACCAGAGGTCCGGTCACGGTCTTTCCCGCGGCGGCCATCGCTACGGCGGTCCCATGGCCCACGCGATCCCGCGGGCTTGTGTCGTCGGGAAAGTCTGTCGCGGGGTCGGTGCCGGCCTCATACGAAACGTAGGAACGCGCCACGATGACTTTGTTGTTGGTGTACGCACAGTTGGCCGGGATGTCGCACTTTGGGAATCCGGACGGGATGGCCAGCGAGGTCTGAAAAGCGGGGTGGGTATAGTCGATGCCTGTGTCGAGGATGGCGATCTTCTGGCCGGTTCCCGCCGACAAAACGCCGCCCAGTGCTCCGTTCCAGGCATTGGGAGCGCCTACGATCCCCACGGCTTCATTCAGCATCGGCTTGGCCTGGCGCATGGGCGCTACATAGAGCACGCCGGGGATGGCCTGGAGTTTAGCGCGGTCTTTCTCGGTCGCCCTCACAAAAACCGCGTTGAGTAGGGTATTCATTCGGCCGGTTACCGGGAATCCGAGTGCTTGCACGCGTTCTACAACCGCCTGTTGCTTCAGTTGGATGGAATCGCGCAAGGCCGCGAACTGAGCGGAACCCCGCCGTGTGCCGGGCGCCGCAGCTTGGGCGGCGGGTTTGTCCGCGAGGATCAAGGCATAACTGCCTCGATAGGCGGCCGTAAGGTGGTTCGCTGCAAGCAGGGATGCGAGGATGAACAGCAAGGACGAAAAACGATGAAGACGGCACATATTTGACATGTAAAGTTAGCTGGACGGCGGTTCCTTTTTCTCGGTTGCGCGGTTCGGTCGGACTTTCTTCTTATTCAAACTAGAAACTAACGCCGACCAGCAACTCCGCCTGATTCTGGTTCGAATTCACGACGCTGCCGAGAGACGTGTTATCCGTGCCCCAGTGGCTGTAGCGCAGTTCCGGAGAGATCCTCAGAAACGGAACTTTGAAATCGACGCCCGCGCCGATGGTGAAGCCTTTGTCGGAGAGCCGTTCGCCAGATCCGCTTAAGACCGGTCCGAGATTTCCCAGTGCCCGAAAGGTAGGGCCAGCCTCGACATACGGCTTCACCAAAGGAGCATGAAAGCGGTACTTGGCAACGACCGGAATTTCCCACGAATTGATGCTCTGGCCGCCGGTGAAGCTGGATTGCTGGAAGGCGGTGAAATGCAATGGCCGATAGAGCGCATCCGCTTCCACCGCGAAGCTGAAGGGGAGGTGAATTTCAAAGGTCGGGCCGATTACATAATCCTTCGACCCCGGGCCGGATAGCGGATTGCCGTCGATACTGTCGGTCGTGAACGAATCAGTCAAACCCAAGCCGCCTTTCACGCCCACGCTGAAGGTCTGAC
>PLFE01000182.1 GCA_003136675.1 Bryobacterales bacterium | reverse complement strand
TTGTGGGGGAAATCTGCGTCACCCGCTACGCGGCCCCTTGGGGGCCCGTGCTCACGAATCATCTTTTATCGCAGCCAACGCCGCGTTATACCCGCACATCCCATGCACGCCTCCGCCTGGCGGAGTGGAAGACGAACATAAATACAGGCCCTTGCGCGGAGTCCGATAAAGGCCGGCGTTCGGCCGCAGGAACATCTGGCCCAGGTCCTGGACGCCGCCCCCGATATCTCCGCCTACCAGGTTCGCGTCGTAGCGCTCCAGATCCCCAGGGGCCATCACACTGCGCGCCAGGATCGTGTTGCGAAATCCGGGAGCAAAGCGTTCCACCTGCGATTCAATGCGCTCCGTCATATCGACGCGGCTTCCATTTGGAACATGGCAGTAGGCCCAGGCTGTGTGCTTGCCCGCGGGCGCTCTCGAAGCATCAAAAAGACTCGGCTGGGTGAGTATTACGAGCGGCCGGTCAGACACCGTGCCGCGCGAGGGCGCGCGTTCACTCGCCGCGATCTCTTCGAGCGTTCCTCCGAGATGCACGGTGCCGGCGCGGGAGCAGTCGGCGGCTCGCCACGGGATGGGGGAATCGAGCGCCCAATCGAGCTTGAACACTCCGGCCCCATAACGATAGTTTTGCAGTTTTCGCGAATAGCCGGCCGGCAGTTTCGACCCCGCGATCTTCAGCAACTGGCGCGGCGTCACATCGCAGAGCACCAGTTCCGCATCTTGCAATTCGTCGAGCGAAGTGACTTCCGTTCCGGTGACGATGCGACCGCCGAGCGATTCGAAATAAGAGGCCAGAGCGTTCGAAATCAGTTGCGCGCCGCCACGCGGGATGGGCCAGCCAACGGCATGGGCGGTCAGCCCGAGCACCCAACCAAATGAAGCGGAAATGAGCGTTTCGAGAGGCAGCACGGAATGCGCCGCCAACCCCGCAAACAAAGCCTTCGCGGGCGTGGTGGAGAAGAGCACCCGCGCGACCCAAGTGGCCGGCCACGCCGCCAGCATTCCGAAACGCGCCAGCAGGAGAGGGTGCTTCGGAAAGCCCAACGGGCTCAGGATGTCGGAAAATAAATCCTGCCATCGCTCCAGCAGCGGCCCCATGGTGCGCCGGTAACTTGAGCCATCGCTTTCCAAACGCCAGGCTGTTTCTTCGAGAGAACCCGCGAGCACCGCCGCCGATCCATCATCCAGAGGATGAGCCAGCGGAACCGGGGGCTGAATCCAGCTCAACCCATGCTGGTGGAGCGGGAACGTCCGCAGCACGGGCGATGCCACGGCCATGGGATGCACCGCCGACCCGATGTCGTGTACGAATCCCGGCAGCGTGAGTTCCCCCGAGCGCGCGCCGCCGCCGATGATGGGCGCGGCCTCCAGAACCGTGACGGCAATGCCGGCCTTCGCCAGAGTAACCGCCGCCGTCAAGCCATTCGGGCCGGAGCCGATTACATAGGCGCTATGAGACTTCGCCCATTTTTGTTTCACTGCCAGCCTTGCAGTTTGAGCACTTTTTGAAATTCCGGGCTGTCCAGAGAAACGGGCGGCAGGTAAGTGCTCAACAGCTTACGGTTCCAGGTGAATCCCGTTTGCCGCTTCTCTTCTTCCGTAGTGAAATGATATTGGTATAACTCGGCGCGGATGTAATGCGGCCGCCGGTATCCAAATGGATCATTGCGGATCAGGTTGATGGTGGCGGGGTCGGCCTGCAGCAACTTCTCCACTAAGTGTAGAAACCATGGATTTTGTGAATAATCCGACATGGCCGCGAACCACATTTGCCAGTCAAGTCTCAAGTGATACGGTGCGATCTGGGGCGGGGTGCGACTCAAATCACCGGGCTTTCCGTAGAACTCGTACTCTTTCCACTTGGTCGCGGGAGTAATCAGCGCCTCGTCAGTACCTTCCAGGATGACTTCATTCCGCGTACGCGAGATACTCCCAAACGCACCATAGGTTCCCACTAAGTGCAACGGATTATAGATGGTGTTCATCACCTGATTGGACGACACCATGTTCCGGATCGGGTTGATGCTCAGGAACATAACGACCACGGCGAGAATGGCCGTGCCCAGCCTCCACGCGACCGAGGGTGCGATCACCTTGGCGGGCTTGAAAGAGAGCATGATGGCGAAGAAGCGATCGTTCAACATCGGGATGGCCAGAACCATGGTCAGCACGTTCAGGAAGGAAAAGTTTCCACCCGCCATGACGAAAATCTGGAACAGGATTGTGATCACACCGGCCAGCCCCGCGGCTGGTTGCGGGAGAAAGTATCCGAAGGGGACAATCAACTCGGCGATGTGATTGAAGCCCACGCCCAGGCGATGGGACCAATTAGCTCCCCAGTGGAAAGAGTAACTCAGCGGGTTGGGTATGGGCTGGGTTTCATAATGATAGTCGAGACAGGTGTAGTCGCGCCAGCAAGGGTCGCCGCGCAGTTTGATGAGGCCTGCGCCGAACATCACGCGGAACTCCAGCCAGCGCAGCAGCCACAGGACGATTCGCGATGGTTCAAATTTCCGGCTACCAAGGAAGATGGCGAAGAATCCCGCCTCCAGCAGGATGGATTCCCACCCGAACGCGTAAAAGTCCTGACCGACGTTGACGAACGAGAGATAGAGAATCCATAAAAGCGACCAGACGGGCATGGAAACCCAGTTGCCCGATCGCTCAGAGAGCCCTGTGGCGGCAAACGCGGAAAGCAGGATTCCCAACACTGCCGCGGAAACAAACGCGACATCCTTGGGATAGAGATAGAACAAGCTGGGGGCTTCGCGAAAGGGAACCTGCCTGATGAAATCCGGCGCGGGTAACAGGCCGTGCTCGCCCAGGAGCGGCAGAAATTGGTTGAGAGCGCAAACGAACGCAATCAGATATACCAGAGCCAGCCCGGTTTGGAACACAGCTCTGGAAAGCCAGTAGCTCTTCGCATCGAACATCGTTCGATTTAGTCTAATCGGTTGCCGGGCACCTTGTCACACGTTATTACGAGACGCGGTCGGTTATAATCCTGCAATGTTCTCGATCTTTCTCCGGTTTCGAACCGCATGATTCTTCATCCAATCGATTGGGTCATCGCCGCATCGATCGTTTTCCTGTGCTTTCTGCCGGCTCTGTTTTTTAGCAAGCGGTCGGGCAAGAGCACCGCCGAGTTTTTCGCGTCTGGCCGCTCCGTTCCGTGGTGGCTGGCGGGGATCTCGATGGTAGCCACTACGTTCTCAAGCGACACGCCGAACCTGGTTGCCAACTTCGTACGTACGCAGGGTGTGGCCGGAAACTGGCAGTGGTGGGCCTTTACGCTGACCGGCGTCGCCACGGTCTTCTTTTACGCGCGCCTGTGGCGCCGCTCGGGGGTGATGACCGATCTCGAATTCTACGAATTGCGCTACTCGGGAAATGCCGCCAGCGCGGTCCGTGGGTTCCGCGCGATCTATCTTGGCTTCTTCTTCAACTGCATCATCATGGCGAGCGTGAATCTGGCGGCTTGCAAGATCGCGAGCATTCTGTTCGGGCTGGACCGCTGGGAGACGCTGTTGGGCGTCGGCCTGCTGAACGTGATATTCGCCGCGCATTCCGGGCTTTGGGGCGTGCTGGTGATCGATATGGTGCAGTTCTTCTTCAAGATGGCGGCGGTGATTGCGGCGGCCTATTTCGCGGTCGAATTGCCGCAGGTGGGCGGCATGCACGGATTGGTGGATAAGCTTTCCAGAATTCATGGGCCGGGAGGATTGAACTACCTGAACATGATGCCGGACTTCTCGAGTAACTGGGATCTCGCCGTGGCGGTTTTCATCATGCCTATCGCGGTGCAGTGGTGGTCGGTCTGGTATCCGGGCGCGGAGCCGGGTGGCGGCAGTTACATTGCGCAGCGCATGCTGGCGTCGAAGTCCGAAAAAGATGCGCTTGGAGGAACGCTGTTCTTCAACCTCGCGCATTACGTGCTACGACCGTGGCCATGGATTCTGGTAGGTCTGGCTTCCATCATTGTGTACCCCACGTTGGGAGACATTCATAAGGCTTTTCCGAATCTGGATCAGCATCTCATCGGCGACGACATTGCGTATCCAGCCATGCTTCGGTTCCTGCCTATTGGCTGGATTGGACTGATGGTGGGCGGCCTGATCGCAGCCAACTCGTCCACGATCCTGACGCACCTCAATTGGGGCGCGTCTTATATGGTTCACGATTTCTACCGGCGGTTCCTGGCTAAGGGGAAGACGGAGAAGCACTATGTCATGGCTGGCAGGCTGGCGACCGTCATTTTATTCGTCTGCTCTTCGGGACTGGTGTTTTTTCTGGATACGGCTCAGGATAACTTCAACATCATGCTTCAGGTGGGCGCGGGAACCGGCCTTTTGTACTTACTCCGCTGGTTCTGGTGGCGCATCACCGCGTGGTGCGAGATCGTGGCGATGATGAGTTCTTTCGGCGTGTCGATCGCATTCCTCTTCCTGCGGAGGGGCGGCATCGTTTATTCCACGCACATGCAGTTACTGCTGACCATTGGAGTGACCACGGTTTGTTGGGTGGTAACGGCTTACTTTGGTCCGGAAACAGACCGCGCTACTTTGATCGCTTTCTATCATAAGGTTCACCCGTTTGGTCCGGGGTGGAAGGGCGTGCGCGATGAGGCGGGTATCACAGCGGCCGAGGCGGCGGCTTTCGCGCGGGAGGATAACCTTCCCATGGCATTGCTGGGCTGGTTCATGGGGACCGTGTTGATTTTGTCCGCCCTGTTCATGGTGGGCAACTTTCTCTATGGCCGGATGGGTTATGCGGCTGGGTTACTGGCGATCGTGCTGGTGAGTGGGTCTACGCTGATCTGGCTGATTCGTAAGTTGTGGCACTAGGAGGGCCCGGTTAGGCGCCGCAGCGCGCCATCCGAGGCGTGAACTTCAAACAGGCGCCGCGATGCGTCAAACCCGGTTCGCCTAGCATAGAACTCATGCTCCAGGGCAGCAGTCACATCTAGAATTGCATCGCCTCGCGCAACGATAATCGCGCATCCGCCGAATCCCGCCCCGGTCAACCGGGCGCCCGGGGCTCCGGCGCGACGCGCGATCTCGACAATGCTGTCCAACTCCGGACAACTGACCCCCAAGCGGTCCCGGAGACTGCTGTGCGATGCGAAGAGAATCTCGCCGAAGGCCGGGAGATCGTCGCTGCGCAGCGCGCTCACCGCCGCGGCCACTCGCTCCACCTCCCCATCGACATGCCGGGCTACTTCGTGGACATGACGCGATGCGCGAATCCGGTTATAAGCCTCCCGCGCACCGGCGGATTTTCGCGACATCACCAGGCTATGCGCCACCAGGAACCGCCATGCCGGCGGAATCGGGATCGGTTCCGCGCAGACGGGGTCGAAATTCACCAGCAGGGCGCAGCCCGCACGGGCCGCCAGAACCGCCGCGTGGTCCATGGCTCCGCCCCGCGTGCCTACGAAGTACTCACCCTCGGGAAGCACGTTCATCAGTTCCGCGAAGCTGGCCCGTATCCCGTTCGCCTCCAACAGCGCCAGCGTGACAGCGGTCAGCAAGGCCGACGATGAAGATAGCCCCGCGGCCGCGGGAAGATCAGACGCGACCTCCGCTTCAACGCCGCGAGAAACGCTCCAGGCATCCGACACCGCCTGCGCCGCGGCCTTGACATAGTTAGACCAATCGCCCGGCGCGCCCGGGTCAAGATGCGGGGTCCACTCAAAATCGCAGACGGATTCTTCCGAGGTGCTGGTGGCCCGAACCCTCCGTTCGTTCAAGGGGTTCCAGCGGACCAGGATCTTCCGGTCGATCGCCATGGGCAAAACCGCGAGCTTGTGATAGTCGATGTGCTCCCCAATCAGGTTCACTCGCCCTGGCACGGCGATGGTCTTGGGCATCGTCAGGTTTATTGGAGCGGTAGGTTATTCGCCGGCGCGAATCATACTGAACACGCTGGTGATGCTGGCTTTCAGCTTGACTTCCTGAATCTTGTCGCCTTCGAACTTCGCTTCGATCTTACTCTTCAGCGCATTGATCTTCCAGGCGGCCAGACGGTCTGAACTGGCGACGGCATCCACGATAACGGTGTTGCCCTTCAGGCGCACATTGTCGATCTTGGTCAAACGGAGGTTGGCATTGAAGCGTTCTTCGTGCCACTCCTTGATGGAATCGCGCCCTTCATATTCGACGTTTTGAAAATCGATGGTCGCGTCATCGGCGAAAAACGCGAGGCACTTATCGAGGTCGCGCGCCTCAAAAGCCGCCAGATAATCTCTTACGATTGCTTCCAGATCTGCCATGAACGTTATGCGACGGTGGCCTTCACGCCCTTCCACAGAGCGTAATTTACCGCGCCTTCCTCTCGTACGGGATCTTTGATCTTGCCGACGCTTGTGAGCTTCTCCGCAATCCAGGTTTCGAGCTGCCGATCCAATTCGGCGGCGAGCTTCGGCTCGGATTCGATGATGTCATTCTCTTCCCCCGGATCGGCAACCAGGTCGTAGAGTTCGCGCATCGGGTTACCGAGGACATCGGGCTCGCGGGAGACGATGAACTTGTGTGTAGCCGTGCGCAGGGCGTATTTTGCCTGCCAGGTGGATTCGAGCGTGACGAACCGATCGTAACCCGCCGGCTCGGCTTCGCCGGTCCACTGCCTGTAGAAGCTGGTTCCATCCATATCGGCCGGGATGTCGATGCCGCAGGCTTCGAGAATACTGGGAGTTACGTCGAAAGACTGGCGCACCGGGCCGAGCCGCAGACCCTGCTTCAAATTTCCGCCGGGCCAGTGCACGATGAACGGTACTTGGATGGTGCAGTCGTATAGCCCGTAATGGTCGTAATAGATGCGGTGATCGGTCATGCTTTCGCCATGATCCGCCATGAAAACAATCATGGTGTTTTCGAGGCGTCCCATGTCCGCGAGGGATGCGATCAGGTGGCCTATGCCATCGTCGAGATATTTGACTTCGCTGTCATAGAGGCCGGTGACGAAATTGGGGTCTGTTATCAAGCCCTTCTTGGTGCGCAGCCAGGTGTCCTTGGCCATTGCGCCGATGGGATGCTTCCACCATTCATCGAGGGCGTGGTTATTGGGATCGACCGGCGTGCCGCCAGGGTAAAACGTTTCGCGATATTTCTTCGGAGGCACATACGGATAATGGGCGTCCCAATAGTGGATGAAAACGAAGAACGGATCTTCGCTGGCGAAGTTCTTGATCCAGCGAATGGCGCGGTCATTGAGTTCTTCCTGAGTCACATTCGCATAGAAAACATGATTAATGCTGGGATCGAAAATGTACTCATAGCCGCGCGCAAACCACATGCGCTCGCGAAAGAGGGTATCCACGGCGCACGTCATATAGCCATCGTCGTGAAGAATTTCAGGGAGAAAGGGCGCGTTGCGGGCCAGTTTTGCTTTTCCGCCATGGGCAACGACGCCGTGCCGCAAGGGACTCTGGCCGGTAAACAGCGTCGTATGAGAGGGTTGCGTGGGAATTACCGGGCAGAACATCTGCTCGGCAAGCACACCGTGCGCCGCCATCTGGTCGATCTGGGGGCTGGTTTGCTGGCCGTAGCCGTAACAGCCCAGGTGGTTGGCGCGCAGAGAGTCCGCGCTGATCAAAATGATATTGGGCTTATTCGACATTCAGATGTATTGTCTGGTGGAAACGACGGGTGAGATATTGATTTTAGCATCCGCCGGAATGGATGACAACCGGTACGACATGGCTAGAGATTCCTAGTTTGAAGGTGTCCCTGCCCACGCTGCTTGATCACCGCGACCAGCCGGTGGACTCCAGTAGAAGGATTGCTTCCCGGGCGACCGTCCAATTCGTGAATGTGGTCGAGCCGCCAGGCGCGGCGCGCGGTATCCTCGTACCGGGTTTCGAGCTGGGCGTAGTTGAGTTCCTTCTCGTAGCCAGGCATATGGTTCCTGCAAAGGTGCTGAACCCTGTGTCGGTTGATATTCGCGGCCCGATCCTGAAAATGTAGTAGTGCCCAAAGCTCGAAGCATGGATTGGAGATCGCCACCTCAAGCCCGTTGTCTCCTGCCTGCTGTTTTGCTTCGGCGACTCGCGGGTGTTCGTCGACGTCAAAGACGCACCAGACTTCATCGTATCGAAGAAACCGATCTTTGCTTCTCCGTGCATCGTTTTGGCCATCGCGACGCAATTCAACCGCGCGTTCCACCACCGACTTCGGGACCCCGGCCGTCACTATGTCGAGATCGAGCAAGGCCCGCTCGCTGATACGGAGATCGGTGAAGTAGCGAGGTTCGGTCACTCCGCCTTCGCAAACAATGAGGAGATTGGTTTTTCCCGACGCGTTCGCTCCGTAGACGGCGGCTACGGGCAAGATTCCTTCCTTGAGGCCAGGGACGAAAATCGCGCTTGACCGTCCCTTGAGCGGGCTGGCAATCAAGGAAAACTCCTGCTCGTCGCGGAATGATCTGAAGTTCGAAAATGAAAAGCGCAGGAGCATACGCCCCATTCTTGAATTTTAGGGTCGAATTATGAAGATCCTATGCAATTTCTGGCGTTTCAGTCACTCCACATCGATGCCACGTGCGCGCAGCGCTTTGATGAAATCGCCCGCGGTGGCGGCTTCCGCCACTTCGTCCATCGTGAAGCTCAGCTTGTATTCGTCTTCGAGCGCCATGATCAGCTTCACATGGGCAAAACTGTCCCAGGTGGGTGTGTTCGCCGGTCCGAGATCGCTTGTGACCTCCAGCTTCCGGTCGTCCAGGACATCGCGAAAGATTTGCTGTATGCGTGCGTCCAAGAGTGGTCCTCGCACCTATTCTACGCGCCCTCTACGCAGCGAACGGGGAGTCTGGAAAACGGGCGAAGAAATCGTCAAAATCGGCGGGCGTGATATGAAGCTCGCCGCTGGGGAGAGATTTCGACCGGTCCAGGAGAAAGACCGGCTGTTCGCCGCGCAGTTGGTAGCCGGAATGTGCGAGGGCATGCGCAAAACGATCGAGAGACGCGTTGGCGACGATTTCGCACGTCGCCGGATTCAAGGCCGCCGTGCGGGTCGCGGCGATGACCCCAGCCGGCCAGTCGGAGGTCTGCAGGTCCGCGATTCTGGTTTGTCCATCCACTTGGTTTAGAAGGAAGTAACCGGTTTCCCGGCCGTCTTTTTTCAGAACAAAGGCGGACAACTCTCCGCTGGGGCAATCGAGGAGGTAGCGGTAGAGTTCCGGGGATCGCGCGGTGGATGCGTAGTCCGGCGCGGGCAAGCCGAGCGCCTGCGCCGAAAACGGTTCCACAGTCCAGCCGGCCGGTAAAGCCGGAGCGGGTGTCAGGCTCCAGAGAGCGTTCCGGACCAGCTTCGCGAAACGTCGAAAGGGCTGCGGGTCGGGGCGGCGCGTGAACTGGTGGAACGGCCGCACAATGCGAACGTATTTGCGGAACGAAGCCACTGTGGAGTATCCGGAACGGGGAATCACTTTCAGGGAATCGGGCGAGCCGCCAATGGCCACGGAGACGGCAACCATCTTCTCGATTTCGCGGCGCAATAACGTTCCCGCGCCAGGCACGGCCGGGGTGGCCGCCCAATCGATGATCTGGCATGCCGGGAGGTTGCGCGACGATGTGGCGAACGGCATGGGCCAAACGCAGCCATGGCTGGCAATTTCACCGTCACGTTCCAGAATGTAGCTTCTCGGCCCGGTCCAGTCGGGCCGCGCCTGGTAGTACTTCCAATGAATCAACCTGGGCTCGAAGGCGGGGGCGCCGGTGGTGAGATGAAACACTCCCGCCAGGAATTCGCGGATGCGATCCGCTTCTTCCGGTGCGGTGGCCCGAAAGCGCAAGCCACTCATGCCATGCGGAAACCTGCCAGTTCCAATTCGAACGCGGCGGTGGACATAAGAGGATCGACGCCAATCCGGTGGATTTCCCAGTGGCTGTCAGCAGACCCGACCAGGCCGCGTTGGGCTGTCGCGGCGCTGAGGAAGCCGGCGTTGCGGACGGCATCGATGGACGCGCTGTTGAAGTCGGCGGGCTGGCCGTTGGGGTAGCAGAAGTGCCGCACGGGGACGTTCAGTTGGTTTTCAATAGCCAGTTTCGATCCCGCGACCTCTTGCCGGAGACGTGGCACTGAGGAAATTCTGGCGAGTACGGGATGCGTTTGCGTGTGTGCGCCGACTTCGAGGCCCTCGGAGGTCATTTTTCTCAGAGCATCCCAATCGAGCGGCGCATATTCCGCGGGGATCGCGTCGGGGAGAAACAGGCCGGCTGCCTCGGGGAGCTTGGCGATCACGTCACGGCGGGATTCGTCGGGCATGGCCAGCAGGAGCGCGTCAAGATCACGGTCCGCAGCTTCACGATCCGGCGCCGCCGAGAGGCTTCGCTCGAAAAATGTACCATCCGGCATATCGAGGTGGATGCGCTTCCGCGTGGAATGGCTCATACAAAAATGCACGACGTCCGGCCAGAGCCATAGCTCCCGGCTTGTAAAACCGGACACCACAAAAAGGGTGGCCGGGAGCTGGAACTGTTTCAAAAGCGACCAGGCGGCTTGAAAGTCGGCATAGCCGTCGTCCACTGTGATCGCGAGGGCGCGAAGCGGGAACTGCTCACCGGTCGCCCAGCACCTCACCACTTCACCCAGGGAAACAGGATGATAGTGCCGTCGGATATAAGCGAACTGGCGCGACAGGGCGCTCGATACGGACGCGGGCGGGCCAGAGAACCGATGATACATCAGAACGCGCAACCGAGCCCGCGTCCGCGCGCGGGACCAGGCGGGTGCGCCGGCGGCAACCAACAGTCGCTTTAGAGCCAACTTAGCCAGTCTCTTGTGTCTCCATTTGTCTGGGCTTATGGACAGCAGCTAGTCCCCATGTTATCTTCGAGTTCGCCCGGATAATTGCGAATCCCAAATTTCTTTTTCCGGGAAGTCGAGCGAACTGTCCTCTAAGCCATACATCCGGCTTGAGTTGTTGGATGGGTACCAGCTTTGGAAAAAGGCGCTTCGATGTGGCGCGAGACGGTTATATTTGGGTAGGGACCGATGAGACACGGAGAAACGACAAAAATGTACAAATCAGCTTTCGCGCTCGGCGCGATCGTCTTATGCCTGATGGGTTCTGCTAGCGCCGCGACGGCTCCGGCGGCTCCGCTCCCGCAGGTTGCGGCGGGCGGCGCGCCCAATATTTTCTACGGCGGCGTGAATCCCGCGGCTGCGGCGAATAGCCCCGTGGTCGTCTTCGTACATGGTCTCGGCAGCAACGCGACCTACTTTTTCTCCAACGGCAACACGATGTACCAGTATGTGTACAACGCCGGGTACCGTTCGGCATACGTGAGCCTGAATGCGGATAATTCCAACGATCACAACAAGATCGCTACCAACACCACGACGCTTCTCGGACTGTTGCCGCAGATTCTGCAGCACTTCGGCGTGCAGCAGGTCTACATGTTCGGGCACTCCGAAGGCGGGCTCGAAATCCAACTGGCCATGCTGACACCGAGTTTCCTATCTGAGGTGAAGGCGGTGTTCTGCATTGCGACACCCAGCCAGGGAACCGAACTGGCAGTCTGGGCGTTCGGCACGGGCGAGAAAATCGCCAACGCGTTCGGCTTCCTCAGCCCCGGTCTGTACGACCTGCTGCCGACGCACGTGGCCACTCTGCGAGCCGAAATCGATCCCGTTCTCGAAACGGCCGGCGTCCCGTTCTACACGCTTGAAGGCAGCAGCTACGCGAATCAGGGAGCGTTGTTCTATAACATTACCGGCCCAATCCTGATGAACCTGACCAATGGCGTCGCCAACGACGGCCTTGTGGCGGTAAACGAGGTTCCGCTTCCAGACACCTATTCGGAGGACATGGGCGAAATAAAAACCGATCACACGCACATGGGGTTCGGAGACGAATCCTGGGCTTACGTTTACGGGCGCATTTCAGGACTTGAGAATCGCTTCTCCGGATGGAAAGAGATCGCCAGCGGAGGCTACGGCGACGACGCGAACACGTGGACCTGGTCACAAACGTGGTTCCAGGGAAATCTGTTCGTGGGTACGGGCCGGCAGATCAACTGCGACACCACCTATTCCGCCGCTATCGGGTCTGGCTTGAACCTTTATCCTCCGCCGGGAAATGACTGTCCGGACGATGGAACGCAGCTTGGAACGGGAGCGGAAATCTGGAAGTACACTCCGCAGACCAAGACATGGGTGCGCGTTTATAAGGCGCCGCAAACCATTCCGATCGGTAACGATGCCAATGGCAACCCGGCATTCTGCGCCACGGCGATCGGATTCCGCGGAATGACGGTTTATACGGAGAGCGATGGCACCCAGGCCCTATATGTGGGCGGTGTCTCGGGCAACTCCATCTACTATTCTTTGCCGCAGTTCAATCCGGACGGATTTCCGCCACCCATCATTCTGCGATCGACAGACGGGGTGAACTTTACTCCCATCCCGGAAGATGCAGGAACGTTCCTGGGGAACCTGGTATCGGGCAACCCCGACATTCAGGTGGCGAGTATCCGTTCGCTGGTTCAGGCGAATGGGCAGATGTTCGCGGCGGTGACGAACTTCCGGGGCGAAGGTTTCATGATTGCCTCGCCGAATCCGTCTCAGGGCGACAATGCCTGGCAGCGGGTGAGCCCGACGCCCGCCGTTCCCAACTTCGCGGTTTGGATTCTGGCGTCTTACAATAACGCTCTTTATGTAGGCACCGGGGACCGGCAGAACGACCTCGGCTATGGTGTCTACAAGACGACCAACGGGCCCGGCGACCCCACCCCTTATCAGTTCACTCCGATTATCATGGATGGCGGGTGGCAGCCCGATACAAATCTCCGCAGCCCAACCACCCTCTCCATGCACGTTTGGAATGATCCTTCCGATGGCCTTCAGCACCTCATGTGCGGTACGGATCGCAAGATCGAAATCGTGCGCGTGAATCCGGATGACTCGTGGGATCTGGTGATGGGGCAGCCCCGATCGACTCCGGACGGGTGGAAGGCGCCTCTTTCCGGGATTGGGTACTACTTCGACAACGACTTCAACGGGCACATCTGGCAGATGCAGGACGAGACGTGGACTCCCGTTGCGGGCCAGGCAAATACCAACCTCGGTCTGCACGCAACAACCTGGGATTGGTCTATTCTTTTCCGCAACAGCGCGTTTACGGCCCAGCCCACTACAGCTGAAGAGGGATTTGACCATTTCTATTCTCCGGACGCGACGCATTGGTACATCGTCAGTAAAGACGGCATGGGCGACGGCCTGAATATGGGAGGACGAAGTGGTGTTTTCAGCCATTTCGGTCTGTTCTGGGGTACGGCGCGCGTAACCGGGGGAACGCAGGAATGGCAGGACTTGTCGATGCTGGATCTGAACAGCGACGGCCAGATCGATCAGAACGACGTAAACATCATTCAAGCGGCGATGGGGCTGACGGTCGCCACCGGTCAATTCGATCCCCGCGATTTGAATGACAACGGCGTGATTGACGCGCAGGACGTGCAATATCTGGAATCGCAGTGCACGTTCCCGAACTGCTCGACCGTACCACCGCCCGGCATCGCATACGTAGCGCCACCGGCGCCATTCCAGGGTTACCTGGTTTCGCAGACACAGGCAGTGGCCGGTAACAATGCCCAATTGTCATGGCCGGCGCAGCCCAACGTGGCGCGCTATCACGTTTACCGATATACCACTACCCCGCCGCTTACTTTGCTCCTTCAGGGCGCTCCGACCCAGACGCTGCAGATCAGTGCGGGCATGAGCGTGACGTTCCCGACGGACTTCACGAACGGCAGTTTGAGCGCGGCTTGCCCAACGGACGGAAGCGGCGAAGACCTTCTCTGGATCTGCACGATGACAGATGCTCTCACCAACACGGAAACAGCTCCCTCGGGCTTGACCTACGAAGGTTTCCCGGCGGCGCTTCAGGAGATCGCCCAAGTGGCGGCGAGCCCGACTCCCGTGTACAACGAAGCGATGCCGACCACGATTCAGTCGCTTTACTTCATTCGGTCGGAAGACAACAATGGGAATTTGAGCCTACCCTCGAACATTGTGGGCGCGCCTTCGTTCAACCAACAGACGGCTCTGCAGTAGGAGGAGACTTAGCGTCCAGCGTGCACGGCGACGATCGTGCTGCTGACGGGCACGCCTTCACTGACGCGCACCCGAATTACGGCTTCGAACGGTCCCAGGGGCTTTCCCTGGTTGGGGAGGAGCTTGAGGATGTCTTCCACATCGTGAGCGCGGCAAACGAACTCGGCCGCCGCTTGCGTCCCCATGGTGGTGGTACCGGCAAGGACCAGAATCGAGTGGCTTGGATTCAAGCCGGGAACCAGTCCTATCAGCGCGTAGTCTTCCACGATCGGCAGCGTCTCCGACGCCTGGAAAACGAGGGCTTCGCCCGAGCGGGGATGAAGGTTGGCGATTTCAACGTCTCCCTCGCGCGTGCCCGACGGAATCTTCCGGAAAATGAAATCCTGCGTGGTCGGGATCTCCCGCAGGACCAGATTTTCGGCGAGCGATCCGATGAAAATCACATTGTTGTTTTTGACATCGTCCAGCGAGAGCAGCCTTCCCCGTTTGATGCGAACTTCACGATGAACCTGGGTGAAGACCCGGCTCAGTTCCGCCACTCCGAGAACCTCGCCTACCCCGGTGTAATGATCGAGGATGCTCGACTTTGAGTCCCGCGAGGGGTCGAAATAGCGGATTCCGACCTGGGGCTTGCCTACAAATTCCGCATTGCTAAAAATGATCCAGGGCATCTCCTGAGCCTGGAGGAACGGCGCCCAGAAGGTCCGGAGCGGTTCGGACAGCGCATCCGCCTTGACCAGTTCCGGGGCCTGCCGCCGTTCCGAGGCCCACAGAGCAATCAAGAGCCCGACGGACACCAGGCTCAAAGCCGCCAGGGTCCAAACGACCGGGACCAGCCGGTTGGGCGCGGCACCGTCCCGCGAGCCCTGAAGCGCGCGCGCGCCCGACGCCGTCTCCGCGATTGCCGCGCCGGACGCCGGTTCGTATTTCACTGCCGGCGCGGCGGCGCGGTAGTGGAACACCAGGGAATAGGAACCTTTTGGGATCTCCAGAACGATCGGATCGTCAGCTCCGGCAGAGGGGTAATATTCGGCCAGCTTGGAGCGCAGGCGCCCGGTTTGGACACGCACCGTCGAATCCATGCGGGGGTCGAAATCGGCCGGGCGCCCGAAGACCTCGGTCGCGAGTTGGTATTCTTTTACGGGTACCCCGGGATGCGCCAGCGCCTGTCCGGCCAGGTAGCGAAGCAAGCGGCAGAGGGCTTCGCTGCCGTGCAATACGGAGCTCTGCGTCAGCCGATCCACTTCTGCGTTAATTGCCGCCCGGTCCGCCGGGGAAACCTCAGTAACCGCCATTTGTCACACCGTGTAACAGTTTAGACTATACACCCATTGCACAACCATTTAACCGTAACAGACCGAATCGCACGGATGTTACCTGGGATGTTTGTGTCCCAAAGCCCCAACTTTGGTGTTTGGCGTTGCCCTACAATGTCTTGAATGCGTGATCGAGAAGAGTTGGCGACAATGCTGCGGACGCGCTCGGTGCGTCACGGGCAGTTCACCCTGGTATCCGGCCAAACCAGCGAGTGGTACATCGATGCGAAGCTGACCACTTGCACCGCGCGCGCCATGCCGCTGGTGGGGCGTTTATTCCTCGATAAAATGGCGGAACGCGGCTGGGCTCCGGACGCGGTGGGCGGGCTCACGATGGGCGCAGACGCCATCGCAGCTTCCATCGCCCGCGAGAGTCTGGAACGAGGCATGGCAATCGACTCTTTCGTGATCCGCAAAGAAAGCAAGCAGCACGGCACGAAGAAGCTGCTGGAAGGGATGATCGAACCCGCCGGGAAAGCTGTCGTGATCCTGGACGACGTGTGCACCACGGGAGGGTCTACCATTGTGGCCATCGAGCGCGCCAGGGAAGCTGGGCTCACGGTGATTGGCGCTCTCTGCCTGGTGGATCGCGAAATGGGGGCTGAGGTCAACATCGAGGAACAGCACCATTGCCCTTTCGACCGGGTTTTCCGCTTTCGAGAGCTGATTTAAGTGTGGTCGGATCGCCCTCTTACCGGGAGTTCGCAGGCGGAGCGCGGCGTGGTGCTGACTTTTGACGACGGTCCCGGCCCCGAAACCGTAGCTCTCGCGGAATACCTGAGGTCCGAGAACGTTACCGCCGCTTTCTTTGCATGGGGCAGGCGCGTTCGCGAGCTGTCGGCATCCGTCGTTCGATTGCTGGAGCTTGGCCATGTGGTGGGGAACCATTCTGAGAATCACCTGCATTTGACGGATACGTTCGTCACCGACGAAGCCGCGCTCGCGGAGTTCGACATGACGGACGCGGCACTGGCCGAACTCGGGGTTCCCAAGCCGCGCTATTTTCGCCCTCCGTATGGGGCGTGGAACGCGCATCTGGCGCATGTTTTCAACGCCGCGCGGCGGGATGGCGCCGGGCCCATCAATTGGGATATTGACGGCGGCGACCACCTTTTCTGGCGTGACCGGCGCAGCCCGGAAGAGTGCGCCGCGGCCTATGTGAAGGCCATCGAGAAGCGCAGGAAGGGCGTGGTTCTCCTCCATGATTTCTCCGCGGACGATGCGGTGGCCGCCGCGGCGAACCGGACTTGCAGCACGGTGCAGTTGCTGGTACCGCGCCTGCGGGACCTGGGGTACAGTTTTCTGGCGCCGGACTGGATTTCCGAATCGAAGCGGGGAATTGATTGAGCGCGCACGCGGTTTGGTAACGTTGGTTCTTTGTGAAGATTTTCATAGCCGGGTACTTTGGCTTCGCCAACGCTGGAGATGAAGCGATACTCGCGAGCCTTGTCGAGCATCTGCGCGGCGAGAACCCCAACGTAGAGATTACCGTGAGTTCGGGCGACGCGGACTCCACCGCGTCGGAGCATGGCGTGCGAGCGGTGGCCCGGAACGATATTCACGCGATTGATCGAGCCATCGCGGCGGCCGATGTGGTGTTGGTGGGTGGCGGAGGGTTATTTCAGGACTACTGGGGCGCGGACCCCGACACCATTCTCAGCGGAGAGCACTGGGGGTTATCCTACTGGGCGGGCTGCGCGCTGCTGGGGGCGGCACATCAGAAACCGGTCATGCTCTGCGCGGTGGGCGTGGGGCCGATCGATTCCGAACAGGGCGCACGGTTAACGCGTGCCGCTTGCGAGGCGGCCACCGCGATCACGGTGCGCGACGAAGCTTCAAAGGCGGTACTTGTGCGGCTGGGAGTGGCCGCCGAAAAAATACGAGTCACGGCGGACCTGGCGTTCGCTTTTTCCCCGGCGACGCCGGAAGCGCCGCTGGAGACGCAAAGGCCGGTTCTCGCGGTCGCGGTGCGGCCCTGGTCGATTGGAGTCCATCCGGATTTCCTGGAACGCGAAATTGCCGCCGCACTGGATATCTTCCTCGAACAGACAGGCGGATCGGTGGCTCTGCTTCCGTTCCAGCAGATCGAAGGCGAGCACGAGGACGATCGCGCCATCGCCCATCGCATCGCCGGAAGGATGCGATTTGCGGCGCGGGTTACGGTAAGGGAAGGTTTGTCAGCTTCCGGAATTTACCGGGCTATTGAGCAGAGCGATGCGGTGCTTGCGATGCGCCTGCACGCACTGATCTTTGCGGCGATGAGCGGAGTTCCCGCAGTGGCCGTTTCTTACGATCCGAAGGTGGATTCCACGCTTCGGTTGGTCTCCGGCGGTGAGCCGGCGCTCGCCGTGGGCTCCCTCGATAGCGGCGTTCTCGCGAAACGGCTGTTGAACGCGCTGTCGATCCGGCGCGCTGGTGGGGCGCTCGCATTGGCTCAACTCCGCAAACTGGCGATCGAGAATTGCGCGCTGGCCATCCAGCTTGCCAACCGTCCTGCTGAAGCGACTACTTACAGCTCGGAGACTCTCGACCTTCTGCGGAGGAGTGCTTTTGCGCATTTGCGCCGCACCGGGTTGGTTCAGCGGGATCTTGCCGCGAGTGAAAGAAGGATCGAAGATTTCGAGCAGGAAAATGCTTCGCTTCGCAAGCAGATCGGGCAGTTAGCCGCTGAGAACGCGGAACATCGGGATTCATTGAGCGAGGTGCGGGCGCAGTTCCAGCAAGTGGACACCGACAAGCTGGATCTGATCGCGCGGCTGAATCGGGCCGAGGCTGTGCGTTTCTCGACGGTGTGCGATCTCGATCGCTATCGCGCAGCTTTTCAGGGTGAATTGGACGGCGTGCGTTCCCAGCGCGCCTGGCAGTTCATGCTGCTACTGAGCAAAGCGTATGCGCTGCTGGTGCGCGGAGGCGCGGGGAAGTTCCTGCGCTGGGCACTGGGCGCGCCTTTTGGGGGTGTGGGATCGCTGGCGGAATACGAACCGCGGTTCCCCGACATGGCTGCGTATGTGCCTGACAGCTTCCGTTTCGCGAAGTGGCTGCCGGATCTGGGGGAGACGAGTGGCGCTACCGGTCAGGGCCATCGCTATCCCGCCCAGCGCGATCAGTGGGATGTAATTATTCTGGCCATCATCGATTTCGATTTCCGGTTCCAGCGTCCGCAGCAGATTGCCGCAGAGATGGCCCGGCGCGGGCATCGGGTCTTCTGGGTGAGCCCGAGCCGATTTCTTGCGCCTGACGCCGCCGAGCCTTTTCATGTGCTTGCGTTGCGCGAGAACTTGTGGGAGGTCCACATGCGCACGCCCGCGGTGGATATCTATCTAGGTGAATTGAAGCACGAGCCCGTCGAGGCCATGATGGAGTCGTTTGAAGCTCTCACCACGGCATGGAATATCGGCGAGAGCATGGTTCTGGCGCAGCTTCCTTTCTGGCGCAAACTGGGGCTGGCGTTTCGGGAAAAGCACGGCGCGACGCTGATTTACGACTGCATGGACGATTGGGAAACCTTCGAGAACATGGGCGTCTTCAATGTGAACGAAGAGAAGGCGTTCGTCGGAGAAGCGGACATTCTGGTGGTGACGGGCGCGGAACTGGTGGTGAAGTTCAAAGAGCAGGGGCTGGACCCGCTGCTGATCCGCAATGGCGCGGATTTTGATTTCTTCGCGCAGACGCGGCCGAGCCACCTATTGCAGGATGTGTCGCATCCCATCGTGGGGTATTTCGGCGCGATTGCGGATTGGATCGACCTCGACCTGGTTTACGACGTGGCGCGACTGCGGCCGCAATACTCCTTCGTTCTGATCGGCCAGGTATTTGGCAGGGACACCTCGAAGCTGGAGACACTCCCGAACGTTCGTCTCCTGGGAAGCAAGCCCTACGCCGATATCCCCGCGTACCTTTACCACTTCGATGCCTGCACGATTCCGTTTCTGCTGAACCAGGTAACCAAGGCGACCGACCCCGTAAAGCTCTACGAGTACTTTTCGCTGGGCAAGCCTGTGGTGGCGACGGATATGAAAGAGCTGGGGCAGTGCGGCGATCTGCTCTATATCGGGCGGGGCGCGGAGGATTTCGCGGGGCGGTTGGATATGGCGCTGAACGAAGAGAGCTCGCTTCGAGAGCGACGGATTGCATTCGCGAAGGCAAATACGTGGCAAGCGCGCGTGGATCAACTGGAAGAAGCCGTGCGCGCGCGATCGCCGCTGGTATCGATACTGATCGTGACCCACAACAGCGAGGAGTTCGTGCAGCCCTGCCTCGATTCGATTCTTCGCAACACGGCGTACCCTGCATATGAAGTCATTCTGTTGGACAACGCGTCCACCGACGGAACGGTTGGTCTGCTGCGGGAATACGCTGAGCGGTCCCCACATTTCACGCTGGTGGAACTGAACCAGAACACGGGCTTCGCAGCGGGCAACAATCGAGCCGCAGCGGAGGCGCACGGCGCACACCTCATTTTCCTGAACGTCGATACCATGGTGACTCCGGGATGGGTGCATCTGCTGCTGGAACATTTACGGAAAGACCGGTCGATTGGGTTACTCTGCCCGGTGACCAACTTCGCCGGCAACGAGGCTAAGCTGAACGTGAACTACCGCGAGCCGGAAGACATGGAGGCGTTTGCGGCTGAGCGCACCCGCGCACAACGCGGCCGGAATTCCGATGTTCGCGTAGCGGCCTTTTTCTGCGCGCTTGTGCCGAAGCCTGTCTGGGAGCGCGTTGGGGAACTGGATTCGTCATTTGGCATGGGGATGTTTGAGGACGACGATTTTGCCATGCGCGTCCGCCAGGGTGGCCTCCGCGTGGCTGTGGCCGAGGATTGTTTCATCCACCATTTCGGCCAGGGGTCTTTCTCGAAGATCTCGAAGCAGGTTTATGAGCGCGTGTTCGAGGAAAACCGGAAGCGTTTCGAGGAGAAGTGGATGCAGCCCTGGCAGCCGCACCGGCTGCGCGAAGGTGTCCGGCCGCCCTTCGAAGAAGAACGCTTTACGCCAAGTACGTTTGTAAATCGGACTCAGTGATACCCTGGAAGTTCCCCTTATGGAACTTCCGGAGCACCTGCGCGATGAAGTTCGCGTGAACTGGTACATGACGCAGTGGTGCAACTATAGTTGTCCTTACTGCCCTGTACTTGTTTTTCATAAGCGAACAAAGTCCGGACAGCCGCAGCCGCATGCCTTCGATTACTACCCGGTGGAGAAGTGGCTGGACCTATTCGACGGCGTGAAAGCCTCGAAGCTGCATGTTCATATCACGGGTGGGGAGCCCTTTCTGGACCGTCAGAACTTCCGCGACCTTCTGATGGGTTTCGCGGCAAGGCCGCATATCAGCACTTATATTTCCACTAATGCGGCCTGGGATCCGACTTACTTTGCGGACGTGGACAAGACTAACATCTTTCTGGACGTGGGCTTTCACCCGACCCAGACCAGTCTCGACGATCTGATTAAACAGGTCCGCCGCATTCGCGACGGGGGATTCAATATCGCGATTGTCAACTACGTGCTTTCTCCCGAGAATACGGAGATTTTCGACGAAGCCAACGCGCGCCTTTCGGCGGATGGATTCTTTGTGCAGGTGTCCCCGATGTTCCCGACCGGCGAACACCTTTCGCGGGACTACCGGACGGACCGTGAAATGGAGATCCTGGTAAGGAACAACACGCGGCTCGATCTGCACTATAAGATCATCTGGCCGGAGATGAAGAAGCGCTTGTGCTTCTATCCGGCACTGAACTACGCGCTGGACTGGCAAGGGAACGTTCAGGTCTCTTGCCTGGAAGGTTCCAGGAACGCATTCGAGAGCGGATTCCCTGAGCTTCCCAGAGAAGCGGTCCCGTGCCCACAGCATACGTGCATCGGCTGTTGCGAGATGTACCGGGCGATTGAGGATGAACCGCTGTATTCCAACCCGCTCAAGATTTTCACGCACCGCGATCTGGCGAGAGAAGTATCGGACTACCGCAAGACGGTGCGCGCGGAGATGACCGGCGACCAGATCCGCCAGGAAGTGATGGAGCTGAAATCGGCGCTGGCGGAAGTTCGGGAGCAACACGATCATAAGATGCCGGTGATTCCGGTTGACGGGATCAAGCCGGCCTTACCGGAGGGCCAGCCGATGATCGGGTATGTGGACGCGGTGGATAGTAAGTTCTATATGGAGGCGCGCAGCCGGGACCGCATCATGGTGAGTGGATGGCTGGCATCGGCCATGAACGGAGCTCCGCTGCGCGAGGTGAAGCTGCGACTGGGCGACAGGCAGGTGGCTTCTGTGAAGGAGTTCTATCCGCGTCCGGATGTGGCCGCTCATTTCGGCCGGCAGAACTGGCTGATGAGTGGGTGGCGCACGATGATTTACTTGCCGACACTCGCGCCGGGCGAGCATGGGTTGATTGTGGAGGGTGTGGATTCGGCCGGAGTATCCGCCGAGTTACCGCCTTGGCCCCTACGAATCAACGAGTAGTTTGCCGTTCAGGTAGTCGTTTCGAAATTTGCCGGCTGGATCGTGCTGTTTCAGCAGAGCGCGGAAAGCGGGCAACTTCTCATAAAGCGACTGCAACCGCGCCGGCGGCATAGTGAATAGCTTGGCCCAGTGCGGCCGGGCATCAAACGGCGCCAGTTGCTCCTCGATCAGGGGCAGAACGTTTTTCACCGCCGGCCAATCCGGCTTCCAGGTGAAATGAATGGCCAAAGACTCGCGCTGGTAGCAGGGGCTCATCCAAAGGTCGTCCGCATCGATTGTGCGTAGTTCAGAGATCATGAGATGCGGCGCGATCTGGTCGCGCAGCTTTTCCACCGCAAGAATGGCTTCATAGCCCCGCTCGCGCGGGACGAAGTATTCCGATTGTAATTCCTCGCCGCTGCTGGGCGTGAAGTCCATGCGGAAGTGCGGCAGTCTTTCGTACCAGGGGCCGGGGACGCCGAACTGATCCGTACAGCTTTCAGCGGAGTATCCGGCAATGGGGTGGAGTTTTCGGGTGGCGGCTTTGGCTCCGAAGAACTCCCGCGTCAAGCCTTGGCCGGCGTGGGCCTTGAGCCAGACCTGCGCGGCCTGATGATTGCGCCAGTCGGTGAATAAGCTGACACTGTAACCAGCGCCGAAGATATCATCCAGGTTGGAAGATAACACCGAGAAGGATAGGTTCTCGTAAATGACTTGTCTCAGATCGTAAGCCGGCTCAATGTGGAGTGTGAGCGCGGTTACTATGCCCAGTGCGCCAAGGTTAACGATGGCGGATTGGCGATCCCAGGATCGAACAACGTCGCCGTCAGCCGTGACGATTTCCATGCCGGCAACGGCTGTTGACAGATTGGCATTCTTGTTACCCGAGCCGTGTGTTCCGGTTGCGCACGCCCCCGCGATTGAGATATGCGGCAGCGATGCCATGTTATGCACCGCCCAACCATGACCATGAAGATAGGGAGCGAGTTGCCCATAGGTGACCCCAGCGCCTACCGTTACGGTGCGTGCGTGCTCGTCAAACACGATCTGATTCAGATGCTGAAGCGAGATTTGGGCCCCCGTGGTGTCAGGGATTCCATTGAAGGAATGGCGCGCACCCAGAGCCTTGAAAAGGCCTGGACCCCGGAGGATTTCCTGGACTTGTTCGACTGAAGCGGGACGATAGAGGCGGTTGGCGCTGTATTCGTAGTTGCCGGCCCAGTTCATTTCGCCGCAGTGTCGACTTCGGCTTGAGCTCTCTGCAAGGCCTCGGTCAGATCCTGCCATTGATCGGGATGCTCGGAGAGCGCCTGCTGCGCCTGTTTCAAGAGCTCCAGCGCCTTCGCGCGGTCGATCTCTTCCTTAGGTTTGGCATTGTCAGCCAGCACGCGCACGCTGTCGCCAAGAACCTCGACGAAACCGCCCATAACCGCCAGAATCCTGGTCTGTCCGCCACTGACCCAGGTCATCGTGCCGCTGCCCAGTCCGGAGAGCAGCGGGGCGTGACCCGGAAGAACTCCGAAGTAGCCGCCTAGTCCCGGAATGTTGGCTTCCGTTGCGCGCTCGTCCACTAAGCGGCGTTCGGGGGTGGCGACGGTGAGGGAAAAATCCGCCATGGCTACCTGGCCTTCTTGAGTTCTTCGGCGCGAGCCAGCACGTCTTCAATGGTGCCCTGCATATAGAACGCCTGCTCGGGAACGTCGTCATGCTTGCCTTCGACAATCTCGCGGAAGCTGCGCACGGTGTCCGCCAGCTTGACGTACTTACCCGGCGTTCCGGTGAACTGCTCGGCTACATGGAAAGGCTGTGAAAGGAAGCGCTGCATCTTACGGGCGCGCGCCACGATCAGTTTGTCGTCTTCAGAAAGTTCATCGATACCCAGAATGGCGATGATGTCCTGCAGGTCCTTAAAGCGCTGGAGCACGCCCTTGACGGCTTGCGCGGTATCGTAATGCTCGTCGCCCAAAATGCGCGCTTCGAGGATGCGCGAAGTGGAAGCCAGAGGATCCACGGCGGGATAGATGCCCATTTCCGAGATGGCGCGGGAAAGGTTCGTGGTGGCGTCGAGGTGCGCGAACGCCGTTGCCGGAGCGGGGTCGGTGTAATCGTCGGCGGGCACGTAGATGGCTTGCACGGATGTGATGGATCCGTTCTTGGTGGAGGTGATGCGCTCCTGCAGTTCGCCCATTTCGCTGGCGAGGTTCGGCTGATATCCCACGGCGCTGGGCATGCGTCCCAGCAGAGCCGATACCTCCGAGCCCGCTTGCGTGAACCGGAAAATGTTGTCGATGAACAGCAGGACATCCTGCCCTTCCACATCGCGAAAGTATTCGGCGACGGTGAGGCCGGTGAGACCCACGCGAAGACGCGCCCCGGGGGGTTCGGTCATCTGGCCATAGACCAACGCGACTTTGCTTTTGCTGGAATCGCCCAGCACGATGGTGCCGGATTCCTGCATTTCCAGCCAAAGATCGTTGCCTTCGCGGGTGNNGTGCGCTCGCCCACACCGGCGAACACCGAAACGCCGCCATGCTTTAGCGCGACGTTGTTGATCAGTTCCTGAATCAGAACCGTCTTGCCGACTCCCGCGCCGCCGAACAATCCAATTTTTCCGCCGCGCAGATAGGGTTCCAGAAGATCGATCACCTTGATGCCGGTCTCAAACATTTCGAGGCGCGTCGATTGGTCTTCGAAGGACGGCGCCTGCCGGTGAATCGGATAGAAAGTGGTGGCGTTGATGGGGCCGAGCTTATCCACCGGCTGGCCTAATACGTTCATCACGCGGCCCAGCGTTTCCTTGCCCACGGGAACCATTACGGGCGTGCCCAGGCTGGTGGCTTTCATGCCGCGTACCAGACCTTCGGTGCTCTGCAATGCGATGGTGCGGATGCGGCCTTCGCCCAGATGCTGCTGCGTTTCGCAGATAATGTCGATGGGCTCGGGAACGTCGAACCCTTCGCTGGTGATGCGAATGGCAAAGTGGAGCTCTGGAATTTCCCCTTCGAGGAATTGACAGTCCACGGCAGGGCCGGCCACCTGCACTACTTTTCCGATCACTTGTGGTTGAGCAGCTTCTTGCGTTTCTAATGCCATAAAAACTCCATTTAGTCGAGAGCGGCGGAACCGCTGACGACCTCGATAATCTCTTTGGTGATGGCTGCCTGACGGGCGCGATTCATGGTCAGCGTCAGGTGGTCGATCACATCGCCCGCGTTCTTGGTTGCCGCGTCCATGGCGGTCATGCGGGCGGCGTGCTCCGCCGCCGTGGTTTCCAGCATGCCCCGGAAAATGGTGGTCTCAATGTAGCGCGGCAGCAGCCGCTCCAGCATTTCGAGAGGAGGCTGCTCGAATATGTAGTCGCGGGTTTCTTTCTTTTCCGGAAGCTCGACGGGAAGAACCTTGATCATGGTCAACTTCTGCGTCATCACGCTTTTGAATTCGTTGTAGATCAGATAGACCGAATCGATCTCTCCATCGCGAAAACGGCGGATGGTTTCCCTCGCGATTCCGGCGGCATCGGCATGGGTCGCTTTGCCCAGCACGCCGATGTATTCCCCTGCAATGGGCCGCAAACGGCGGCGGAAATAATCACGGCCCTTGCGACCTACAGCGATCAATTCCTGTTCGCCCTGGTGCTCCTCATAGAACTTCTCCGCGCCGCGGGTGAGAGTCGAATTGAACGCGCCGGCCCGGCCGGTGTCGCTGGTCATCAGAATTAACTGGACGCGCTTCTCTTCGCGATTGGCGAGAAGCGGGCTCCCGGCGAGATCGGGATCGCCCGCCGCGGCCGCCGCCACATTCTCCAGCAGTTCCCGCAGCGACTGTGCGTAGGGGCGCGCCGCGATCACGCGATTCTGCGCACGGCGCAGCTTGGCCGCCGAAACCATCTTCAGCGCGCGCGTAATCTGCTGCGTGTTTTTGACGGAGCGAATGCGCCGCCGGATGTCAATCAGGCTAGGCATTTACGGTCTGCCTGGTCTTGATATTGTTGTCCAGAACGAAGCGTTCTTTGAACTCTTTGATGGCCGCCGTCAAATCGCCCTTCACGGTTTCGTCCAGAACTTTCTTTTCGCGAATCATCTGCAGAACGCCCGCCTTGGAGTTGTCGAGGAACTTATAAAGATCCTGCTCAAACTGCTTTAACGCGCTCACCGGGAGATCGTCCAGCATGCCTTGGCCGCCCGCGAAGATAATGGCGATCTGCTTTTCCACCGGGACGGGAGAATATTGCTTCTGCTTCAGAATTTCGACCATGCGCTCGCCGCGCGAAAGCTGGGCCTGGGAAGACTTGTCGAGGTCCGACCCAAACTGCGCAAATGCCGCGAGCGACCGGTATTGCGCCAGATCGAGCCGCAGAGTACCCGCCACCGATCGCATCGCCTTGATCTGCGCGCTGCCGCCGACGCGGCTGACGGACAAACCAACGTTGATGGCCGGGCGCACATTCGAGTTGAATAAATCGGCTTCCAGGTAAATCTGGCCGTCGGTGATGGAAATGACGTTGGTGGGGATGTAGGCCGAAACGTCGCCCGCCTGGGTTTCGATGATGGGCAGAGCGGTCAGCGATCCTCCGCCGAGGCCATCGGCAAGTTTGGCGGCCCGCTCCAGAAGGCGGCTGTGCAGGAAGAACACGTCGCCCGGATACGCTTCACGGCCGGGGGGACGGCGCAGCAGAAGAGATATCTCACGGTAAGCCGCGGCGTGTTTGGAAAGATCGTCGTAGATCACCAGCGCATGGCGTCCGCTGTCGCGGAAAAATTCACCAATCGCGCAGCCCGCGTAGGGCGCGATGTACTGCATCGGGGTGGGGTCGGAGGCGCTGGCGGAGACGACGATGGTATAGGCCATGGCGCCCTGCTCTTCGAGCGTTTTCACGACCTGGGCCACGGTGGATCGTTTCTGGCCGATCGCGACATAAATGCAGACCATGTCGCCGCCCTTCTGGTTGATGATGGCGTCGATGCAGATGGCAGTCTTGCCGGTCTGGCGATCGCCAATGATCAGTTCGCGCTGGCCGCGGCCGATGGGAATCATGGCATCGATGGCTTTGATTCCGGTCTGCACAGGCTGCTTCACGGGCTGCCGGTCGATGACGCCGGGAGCGCCGCGTTCGATCGCAATGGTGTGTTGGGTGATGATGGGACCGTTTCCGTCGATGGGACGTCCGAGCGCGTCAACCACCCGGCCGATCAACGCATCGCCCACGGGCACGGACATGATTTTGCCAGTCCGCTTGACGTCGTCCCCTTCGCGGATTTTGTTGTATTCGCCCAGCAGCACCACGCCCACCTGATCTTCTTCCAGGTTCATGGCGATGCCGGTGACGCCGTGCGGGAACTCCACCATCTCGCCGGCCATGACTTTTTCAAGGCCGTGGACGCGGGCGATGCCGTCGCCCAGCGACATGATGGTTCCGATCTCGGCTACGCTGACTTCTTTGTCGTAGTCCTCGATCTGTCCGCGGAGGAACTTTGTGATTTCGTCTGCCCCAATATGAGCCATAATTTCGATCTTTCTCTACCTATTCCGCGATTAGCCGTTCGCCGAGGGCACGCAGTTGCCCACGAACCGATCCGTCATAGACAGTGGAGCCTACGCGGGCCATGATTCCGCCAATTAAATCCGGATCGATGGTGATGCGGAGTTTTACCTGCTTGCCCGTAATCTGCGCCAGTTTGCCGGCGATCAGCGTTTTGTCACTTGGGTTCATCTCGGCTGCCGCGAAGACATCCGCGCGAACGAACCCCAGTCTCTCATCCAGCAGAACCCCGGCCTGCCTGGCGGCTTCGCGCAGCAAACCCATGCGCCGGTGCGCGTTCAGAACGAGCAGGAAGTTACGCACCAGCCGGTGCACTCCCAAATCGCCTGCAATCTTCTCGATCACAACGCGCTTGGTCTTCGGCGACACGGACGGGGAGAGCAGAATCAATTCGAGATCATGCGCTTCCGTCATGGCGCCGGCGAAGCTATTGAGGCCTTCGAGTGCGGCGGCCGGATCAATGCCAGAGCCGGGGGCGGTGAGGGCGTCAACCAGGGCAAGAGCGTAGCGCGAAGCGATTCCGTTCAAAGTCATGATGAGTCGCTTAAGCCTTCAGTTTCTCGACGAAGTCGCTGGTGAGTGTTGCCTGGATAGCGGGATTCATACGCTGGCGGATGCGCTGCTCGGCCAGTTCAAGAGCCAGGCTGGAAGCGAACCGGCGAAGATCGAGGCGGGCGTGTTTCCCGAGCGTTTCGATTTGCTGGGACGAGTTGGCCCAGGTGGCTTCCACTTCGGCCGTCATCCTTTGCCGCTGCCGCTCCATTTCGGCGGCCTGTTCAGCCAGCGCGGTGCGACGGAACCTTTCGATATCGTCGCCAATATTCGCCAGCTTCATCCGGACATCGGCGGATCGGCGTTCGGCATCCTCACGATGGCGGCGCGCCTCATCCAAGCCCTGGTTGATGGCCTCTGTTTGCGCGGTGAAGTAAGGTTTGCCAAACTTCATGCCCGCCCATAGGAGAGCGGCCATGAGAACGGCGAAGTTGGCCCACTTCCAGGCGATCATGCCATCGTCGTCCTCCACGGCTTTGTCGACTTTGGCGGCTTCACCCGTATCACCACTTTGCGCGGCGGCGCGAACCAGCGGTACTGTTGTGGCGGCCGCGAACACGAGGCAGAGAGCGATTCGCTTCATGCCGCGCGCCCTTCCAGAATGCGGGAAACGATTTGATCGGCCAACTCGCTGCTTTGTGAGTTGAGCGAACGTTTGGCCTCATCCACCTCGGCTTCCAATTCCGCGCGGGCGTGGGCGATTCGGGCTTCCGCTTCGCGGCGCACGTTCTCCAACTGGGCGGATTGGTCCGCATCGAGTTTCTGGAGGGATTTCTCCTGCTCCGCGTAGATTTCATTGCGCGCGGCGCGAAGCTTTTCTTCGTACTCGGCTACGCGCAGTTCCGCCTGCCTGAGGCTCTCTTCAGCAGCTTTCTTAGCGCCTTCCGTGGCCTCGTAACGCTGTTTCAGAATCTTCGCAAACGGCTGGAAATACATGGCCCGCAGGTAAATAACCAGGAAAAGGAGAAAACAAAACGTGGGGACGCTGTTCAGCAGTATCAGCCGTAGCGAGTGAAAAATATCTTCCATGTTTTATGAGGGCTGTTACGGAACTAACCGATTGAAATAAACACTTTAGCATAGCCGGAAAGCGCCCCGAGTAAGCCCAGGAATCGACGGGGCAGCCAGGCGGCGCTAGGCGGCGCACTCGCCGCGGCCGAGCTGGAGCGAGAATGCCGTGTCGTCGCCCCAATCGTTATAGATCTCGGGAAATAACTCCGGGGGTTTTGCCAGGTCAGCCGTCATGGAGCGGAAGAACTCCACCTTGTGCCGCAGAACATACGCGCGGAAGGATTCGCTGTCGCCGCGGTTGTCCAGATAGTGCGTGAGCACGCGTTCCACGGCCGTGGGCGCCAGGCGCGCGGGGATGCTCTGGATGGCGAGGCCGTATTTCAGATCGCCATTTTCATCGTGGCCACCACCGAGGAGCATCTGGTAATAGGGAACCTCGCGCCCACCGATCTTGCGGGCGTTGCCGTAGAACCCGAAGTTACCGATCCAATGCTGGCCGCAGGAGTTGGGGCAGCCACTGATTTTGACGCTGAGTTCACGGGCGGCGGGCTGAGAATAACTGCGGACCACATCGTGAATGGCCTTGCCCAGGCTCATGGCTTTGGTCAACGCAAGATTGCAGGAATAAGCGCCAGGGCAAGTAGTGATGTCTTCGAGTTCGCCCGCCCCTGGGTCACCCAGACCGATGGCTTCGAGCGCCGCGTGGACGCGCGGAAGATGGGCCAGGCGCACATAGGCGAGCATGATGTTCTGGTCGATGGTGATGCGAAGCAGGCTATCGCCCGCCGTTTCAGCCAGATCGGCCAGACCGCGCATCTGCTCGCCAGTCAGATTGCCCTGATCGATGCGCACCCGAACCATGGCGTAGCCGGTTTGCTTCTGCTCCTCGACATTGGTTTCCAGCCAGCGGTCGTAATGGGGATCGTTGCGCCGGGAGCCGAGGACGGGAAGCAGATCGCCGGAACCGAGCGGCGCGGGGTGGGACTGGTAACCGCCGAAACCCTCGGGCACCTGCTCGGGAGACGGCAGGCCGCCATTGGCCAGAATGTCCGCATATTCGTTCTCGATGGTTTCCTTGAGCCACGCGAAGCCGCGCTCCCGCAACACAAACTTCAGACGGGCTTTATTGCGGTTCTTGCGATTCCCGTACTTATTGAAAACGCGCAAGACCGCTTCAATGCGATTGACGAGACGTTCCACCGGAAGGAATTCGTCGAGCACCTGCGCTTCCACAGGGAGGGGACCAAGGCCGCCGCCGACGGCCACGCGAAAGCCCTTCCGGCCGTCGTGAATTCGAGCCAAAAGGCCAACGTCGTGAATGCCGCCGAGCATCGCGTCGGAATGCGGATCATGCATGCTGCCGCCATCGAAGGAGATCTTGAATTTGCGCGGCATACTGTCGGTGAGAGCTTTGCGCATGAACGCGAAAGCGACGGTGCGCGCGTAAGGGATGACGTCGAAAATTTCGTCGCGCCGCAAGCCGGCGTCGGGCGAAGCGGTGACGTTGCGGACGGTGTTGAAGCAGGCCTCTCGCGTGGTCATGCCTTCGTCCGCCAGAAGGTGCAGGATTTCGGGAATATCGGCCAGCGGGACGAAATGGAACTGCATATTCTGACGCGTAGTGACGTGCCCGCGGCCGCCGCAAAAATCGTCCGCAATGCGGCCGAGTTGGCGCGTTTGCCGGCTGGTGATGACGCCGCCGGGGAATTTCGTGCGGATCATCTGCACGCCAGGCTGCCGCTGGCCGTATGTACCGAAGCGGAGGCGCAGGCCGCGGAACTCGTCGTCGGTCATTCCGCCGGACTGGAAGTCGGCGATGTTGCCGCGGAAACGTTCGATTTCGGTGCGGACGGTTTGGTCGTATGCTGTCTCAAAAGGCGATTGGAGGTCAGGCATGAATACCTCTTACCCCATCGAGATTACCGTAATTCGCGGAAGGATGCAAAAATCGGATGTGCTGGCGGGCGGGTCCGCGATGTCGCGAAGTCATCTTTTGAGAAACAAGCCTTCTTGTAAGTGTTTATTTTTCATTGATTTGCTTGTGTATCATTTATTGGATTTGGGGTGGCAGGGTACGCAAGCAGAAAATTGACTCTTGCAGGCAAGACTGTTCGAATCTACGCCACATGCCTCCCTCTCCATTACTCTACGCAGGTTTTTGCGGGCTCACCAGGATCTTGACCGCTAAGTCCTTAGATGACAGCGAAATAAAGTGTGGAAAGGGCGGTGACTCGAGTTTGGCGCGGCTAGAATGGAAGGAGGATTTACGAACATGAAGACCCTCGATTGGTCGCAATGCTCGGCCGCCGAGAGCATTCCCGGTAAAGTCAGTGGAGCATGGGTGTTCAAAGACACCCGGATGCCGGTGGCCACCGTGTTCGAGAATCTGGAAGCCGGCTTGACAGTGGAAGAAGTGATGGAGGAATTCTCGGTTACGCGGGAGCAAATCAACGCTGTGTTGCATTTCGCGGCGAAGAGCCTGGAAACGCCGGTGCGCCCTCGCGGACATGCGGCGCCAGCCGATGCTTATTCTCTTTGATCACGGCACGCCTCGGAGTGTGTCTCGCTGGCTTGAGGGTCACGTCGTTGTGGAAGCCATTGCAAGGGGATGGGATC
>PLFE01000146.1 GCA_003136675.1 Bryobacterales bacterium | reverse complement strand
GCGACCGGCGATGGGAAACTTGCAGACGGCGTCGGCGTCTGTGGGGATTGAGGTAATCAGGCGTTGATCCCTACTTCTCTCAGGACCTCGTTCAACGAGCCCTGGCGGTAGCCATCCATATCCAGCGTTACGTACTTGAACCCGAGCCCTCGGAAGATCGCGCTAAAGCGTGCTGCCATTTCGGGGTCGAGTGCTCGCGCCATCTCTTCCCGGGCGACCTCGATCCTGACCAACTCCCCGTGAAACCGCGTACGGAATTGGCGGAAGCCGAGCGCCTTTAGTTCCTCTTCTCCCAGTTCCACAACCTTCACGTTCTCAATTGTCACCGGGGTTCCGTACGGAATTCGGGAACTCAGGCAGGCGGCCGCGGGACGGTCCCAAGTGGGCAGGCCGGCCAGACGCGATAGATCCCGGATCTCGGCCTTGGTCAGATCAGCATCCACTAATGGCGCTTTGACCAGGTGCAGCCTGGCGGCACGCTGACCTGGACGGTAATCGCCTAAGTCGTCTTTATTGACACCGTAAATGATCTCCGGGGCGCCATGATCGCGCGCGTAGGCATCGAGTTCGGTGAAGAGCTCATCCTTGCAATGGAAACACCGATTCGCATCATTTTTCGAATACTCCGGATTCTCGAACTCATGCGTCTCAATGTATCGATGCGCGATCCCGAATTGGCGGACAAAGGCCTCGGCATCGCGCTTATGGCTGGCCGGAATGGAAGCCGAATCCGCCGTGATGGCGATCGCCCGATCACCCAGCACCTGATGCGCGGCCCAGGCCAGGTAGGCGGAATCCGTCCCGCCCGAGTACGCCACAATCACGCCTTGCATCTCACGCAACAGATCGAACAGCCGCTCCTGCTTGGCTAGCAGACCAGACGGCGTTCCGAGTTGAACGAGAGTTCCCACAACCCAATACTAGCGCGATTATTGCAGCAGCAGATCGCCCTGTTGTCCGTTCTTATCCGGATCTTCTTCCGGAATGAGGCTCGCCCCCGCCACCATGTCGTCATCTTCCATGCGAACCAGACGGACGCCGGACGTGGAACGCCCCGCCTGCCGGATCTCCGCCGAATCGATACGAATCATCTGACCGTTCTTGGTCACAATCATCAACTCGGAATCGTCCTTCACCGAAAGCACCGTCACGACATGACCCACCTTCGGGGTGGTCTTCATGTTGATTACGCCCTTGCCGTTGCGATGCGTGAGCCGGTATTCGCTGAGCTTGGTTCGTTTGCCAAAGCCCTTTTCGGAGATGGAAAGCACCAGGCCCTCTTCCTCCGCAAACACTTGCGCCCCCACAATCCAATCGCCGTCCGCCAGGTCCATCGCGCCGACTCCGCGGGCTGGCCGTCCCATCGAACGCACCGCGTCTTCCCGGAAGCGGATCGCCTGTCCTTTGTAAGTGCCGATGAAGATATAACTCTTGCCGTCACTAATACGCGCGGCCAGTAACTCATCGCCTTCATCCAGGGCCAGGGCGATAATCCCGCGCGCCATGGGATTGTTGAACTCCGTCAGCTCCGTCTTCTTGATCACCCCGTGCTTGGTCACCATCACGATATGAAGGTCTGGCACGAATTCCTTCACCGGCAGAAACGCCTGTACGGTTTCATCGGCTTGCAGGTTGATCAGGTTCGAGACGTGCTTCCCCTTCCCGGTCGTCGAAGCGTCGGGAATCTCGTAAATCTTCAGCCAATACACGCGGCCCTTGTTGGTGAACACCAGCAGGAATGAATGCGTGGAAGCCACCACAAAGTGCTCCACGAAATCTTCCTGACGCGTGCCCATGCCGATGCGTCCTTTGCCGCCGCGCGTCTGCCGACGGTAGGTATCCACCGTGGTGCGCTTCAGATAGCCGCCGTGGGTTACGGTAACGGCGACATCTTCGACGGCAACCAGATCCTCCAGACGAATCTCGCCCTCGTCTTCGATAATCTCGGTGCGCCGCGCGTCCCCGTAGAGCTTCTGAACTTCCTTCAACTCCGCGATCATCAGGTCGCGCAGCACTTTTTCGGAACCAAGGATCTCCAGGTAACCGGCGATGGCCTTGATGATTTCGGCCAGATCGCGCAGAATCTTCTCCTGCTCCATGCCGGTCAGGCGCTGCAGTTGTAACTCGATAATCTTCTGCACCTGGCGCTCGGTAAGGCCTTGAGCCGGGTCCCATGTCTGCCCGGCGCGCACACCCAGCGCGGCTAACTCTTCGGCAAACCGGAAGCGGGCGTTCATCAACGCTTCGCGGGCTTCCTTGGGAGTCTTGGCATTGCGGATCAGCCGGATCACCTCATCCAGATTGTCCAGCGCCAGCTTAAAGCCAAGCAGGATATGCTCCTGCTCGCGCGCTTTCCGAAGCTCGTAATCCGTGCGGCGCCGCACCACTTCGGCGCGGTGCTCGATAAACACCTTGATGGTCGCGATCAGCCCCATCTCGCGGGGCTGGCCGTTGACAATCGAAAGGTTGATGATTCCGAAGCTGGTTTGCAGTTGCGTCAGCTTATAAAGGTTGTTCAGTACGACTTCGGCCTGCTCGCCGCGCTTCAGTTCATAGACGATGCGGACTTCCTTATCGCTCTCATCGCGAACATCGGAAATGCCCTCGATGCGCTTGTCGTTGATCAAAGCCGCGGTCATTTCGATCAGCTTGGCCTTGTTCACCTGATACGGAATCTCGGTAACGATGATCTGTTCCCGGTCTTTACTCATCCGTTCGATGGCCGCCTTCGCGCGCAACTTCAGGCTACCGCGCCCGCGCGTGAACGCATCAATGATTCCCTGCCGGCCCAAAATATAGCCGCCGGTCGGAAAGTCAGGCCCCGGAACCATCTCGATGATCTTTTCGAGAGGCGTGTGCGGGTCGAGGATCAGCGCGATCGTGGCGTCGATGATTTCCTTCAGATTGTGCGGCGGAATCTTGGTGGCCATGCCCACCGCGATGCCTTCCGACCCGTTGATCAGCAGGTTCGGAACGCGGGTGGGAAGAACCTCCGGTTCCTTCTCGCTATCGTCGTAGTTGGCCTTGAAATCGACGGTCTCTTTGTCGATATCTTCGAGGAGCGATGTGGCGATTTTCGAGAGCCGCGCCTCGGTGTACCGTTGGGCCGCGGGCGAATCGCCATCCATCGAACCAAAGTTGCCCTGCCCATCCACCAGCGGGTAGCGCATGTTGAACGGCTGCGCCATGCGAACCAGCGAATCATAAATCGGGGCGTCGCCGTGGGGGTGATACTTCCCCATCACCTCACCGGTGATCTTGGCGGATTTGCGCGTGGGCCGGTTGGGCTGCAGGCCCAGCTCATGCATGCCCCACAGAATGCGGCGGTGGACGGGCTTCAACCCGTCGCGCGCGTCGGGCAGCGCGCGCCCGATGATCACGCTCATCGCGTATTCGAGATAGGACTTTTTCATCTCGTCTTCGATGTTGATCGAGATGATATTTTTGTCGTTTCCACCGCCATCGCCGGAGCCGGTTGGAGGCAGTTGCGGCGGGACGGGGGGAGTTTGTGGGGGTTCTTCCTGATCGGCCATGTTGTGACTGGGTTAAGTTCTATTTTAGCAAAGGTTTAGGTAGGGAACGCATGGGTTTGGCCCGGAGGTGGATGCTGAGAGGAACCTCGGGTGCCGAAAGCCGTTTTTGCAAAACAACCGTATCTGGATGTCGTTGATTCTATGCTTGTTGCACCGTCATCAACCGGCTGCTCTGGGGTTTTTCAAAACGTAAACCGGGTTTTTTCAAAGCAAGGTCGCCATGCCTGAAACCCGGGGCCCCAATTCAGATTAGTGCCGGACCAGTTCCGGACCTCTCATCAGAAATCCATTCATTGCTCGACTTGCTCGCGAACGCAAGCCCGGGCGCTCGCGCGACGCGAGCGAGGTTTGGACTATCTGAGGGGCGCCGCGGAAGCTGATCAGATTGGCAGCAGACGTGTCCGATGCCGCCGTGGGTCGATGTTGACAAGCGCGCCGGCGTCAAGATTCTGTCGCGCGGCGTGCAACGCATGAAGCGGTGCTGTTCGAGAAATCCACAGTGGGCTGAGATTCATATCGACGAGTGGCTTCATGCAGCCGGTAGCGGCCCGACGCGACAAGGCCGACTAATGTCCCGACCGTTACGCGCATGCCGCGGATACAGGGTTTTCCAGCCATGACGCCGGGGTTCCGGGTGACGCGGTCAAGGGGAGAGATGCGGCTACGTTTGCTCTAGGTCAACTGCGATCTCGCAAAGAATACACAGGAAGCCGAGCCAGTGCGAGTCGGGGTCAACTCTTGGGGGAGCATTGCAGGGGACCTTCGCGCTCTTTTTCTCAGAGGGACCTTCATCGATCGGCGGTGTCACAGGCAACGCCGCGATGATAGCGATCAACTGACAGGTGGAAAGGTCCGATCGTGCTTACCGCTCTTCGAGGTGCTTCAGCCGTGCGTCCAGGACTTGCTCGACGCGCATCAGCCCTTGAGACTGAGCCTCGAACTTCGCCGACATCACCTTTTCGAGCGATTCGACGCGGCTGAAAACGTGCCTCTCCAAGCCGCTCATTGCGAACTCGTTTCGTAGTATCCCCAACAAGACCGCCGCTAACGGGATGCCCGCGGTTATCCGTTGATCCGAAGTCATTTACTCTCCGCCGTGGTCGACGAAGCAACCATGTTCGAGTATAGCCGGATGTCGAATGGTCAACGGGTTACTCTTCCTTTCGCAATTGAGGGAACCCAAGGAGTACCACAGAAAACCCTGGAAACGTGCAGANNGCAGACTGACGGTCGCGGGTCAACAGACAATCAAACCCGGCTGAGACCGCGGCCGCGACCAGTTCTCCATTTCTTTAAGTGACCCCACCCCTGCCGCGTGGAGTGCCCTGCCTCAACACCGAACTCCGTAGCAGATCGCGATCCGCTACTAGCCACTTGCATCCGGCCGGCCATCGAGGGTTCACAGTTCGGGGATGCTCCATCCATTGAGTGTAGCCGCCCAAGCTGCAAACCCAATTTTGTTTCTATCTGGCTGATTCTGTTTCCTTTACACGGCGTAGCGAGTGGCGCACCGGTGATTTCGATCGGGAGCGAGAGACGCTCCCAACCGCTGGGAAATCGAAATATGCGGAACGAAGCCAGTTCCTGTGCTTTGAAGGCCTCGCCGCGTTTTCATCCCTCCGGCACCGGATACCGTAGGGCCTCTTTTTCAAACCAAATGTTCGCTCTATCTAGCTGATTTTGTTTATGTTGCACGGGATGTCGAGGCCCGCACCGGTGACTTTGACCGGAGGCCGCCCTTCAGTGGGGTGTCGCGTCAGACCGAAGATTCTCAAAGATCCGCAGTGTGACGTCCGCATTGCTTGGGTTTGGGGGCCGGTGGTATTCTACCCGGAAGTACAGGGCGCTTTTGGAGGATGGGATTCATGCGGATTGTGCGTAGGCGCGTTGATTTGGTGAGGCTGCTTGTCGGACTGTCCTTGAGTTCGCTTCCTGCATTTGCGGCGCAGGACACGACGCCGCCGGTTTTGACAGGTTTCACGTTCAGCCCGTCGGCCGTTAATGTGACGACGGTTGCCGCCACAGTCACGGTAACGGCGCAAGCCACGGATAACCTTTCCGGGGTTGACTACGTGTATGTCGCGTTTGCAAGTCCATCGGGAGCCCATGGCATGGGCAGCAACATGTACCTGATTTCAGGA
>PLFE01000203.1:237-6037 GCA_003136675.1 Bryobacterales bacterium | reverse complement strand
CGCACGCGCGGCCCGTTCTGGTCTATCCGTCCCGCACGAATTTTGTGGATGGCGGTCCTGGGCACCCAATTCGTGGCAACGCTAATCGCGGTTTATGGCCTGTTTATGACACCGCTCGGATGGGGCTGGGCCCTGTTCGTTTGGGGTTATGCGCTCGCCTGGTTCCTCGTGAATGACCGCGTGAAACTGCTCGCTTATCGGATTCTTGATCGCGGCAAAGCGAAGGCGAAACCTGAAGCCAAAAGCGCGCCCGAGCCTGAGAGCAAAGATGCGGCTAAGCCCGGAGATAAGACCGAAGCCAAACCTGGGACCCCGGCGGAGCCGAAGCCCGAAGCCAGTGCTAAGCCCGAGGACAAGGGTGAGCCACAGCCCGAGGCCAAAGATGGGGCCAAGCCCGGGGATACGCCCGAAGCCAAGCCTGGCACCCCGGCCGAGCCCAAGCCCGAAGCCGGTGCCAAGCCCGATGCCAAAGCTGAACCCAAGCCCGAAGACAAAACTGCGGCTGCGCCTGGGGACAAAACAGAAGCCAAGCCTGGGACCCCGACCGAGCCGAAACCGGAAGCCGGTGTCAAGCCCGACGCAAAAGCTGAACCCATGCCCGAAGCCGAGCCGAAGGCCGAAACCAAAGCCAAGACACCGGCCAATCTGACACCGCTGATCGCCAAGCGAGCCTATGAAATCTACGAGCAACGAAGCTACAAGGGCGACCTGGCAGCTCAGGACTGGGAACAAGCGAAGCGTGATATCGGAAAAAACGAAACCAAAGCCGAGCCTAGCCCTGAGGCTGCGGCAGAGCCGAAGACCTTAGCCAATGCCAAGCCCGATGCAAAAGCTGAACCCAAGCTCGAAGCCAAAGATGGGGCTAAGCCCGGGGATAAGGCGGAAGCCAAGGCTGGGGCACCGGCGGAACCGAAGCCCTTAGCCAGTGCTAAGCCAGATGCAAAGGCTGAACCAAAGCTCGAAGCCAGCACTGAACCGAAACCCGAAAGCAACGCCGACGCGAAGCCCGGTGACGACGCCAAGCCCCAGGCAAATGCCGGGTCTAAGCATGAAACCCCTACGGAGCCCAAGCCCGAAGCCAAAGCGGAGCCTAAGGCCGAAACCAAAGCCAAGACCCCGGCCAATCTGACGCCGCAGCTCGTCAAGCGCGTCCACAAACTCTACGAGGACCTAGGGCGTGAAGAGGTTCGAGCGGTGGAGGACTTGGAGAAGACGGAGCGCGAAACTTCGAAAGATGAACCCCATCAATAGGCCCCTTCAATAAAACCACCAATGCGACAGCCCAACAATCGAATGCAAATGAAATCGACTCAGCCTCTCGCACTCATCATGGCTGCGGGCACCCTGTTAATTACCAGCGCATCCATGCGCGCTTCCGACATGGACAGCCGCATCGAATCAGCCGCCGCCAATTCCTACGTATTTAAAACCTACCTCAAGGACGACTCGGTCAAGATAGACTCCAAAGNNTGGATCAGCATGAAGGTGCGATTCGCGCTGCTGTTCCATCGCAATGTGAGCGTCACCGGCACCAGCGTGTTTGTGAAGGACGGTATCGTCACTCTCCAGGGCGAGGTGAACAGCGCGGCGGCAAAGGAACTTACCGCCGTATACGCCAGGGACGTTGAAGACGTCAAAGCGGTCAAGAATGAGATGACGATTGCGAAGGCCCCAGCCACGCCCAATGCAACCGCCGGTGACAAGATTGACGACGCCTCGATCACGGCCGAAGTCACGGCGTCTTTGCTAGCGCAGCGTTCGACCACCGCATTGAAACCCAGGGTTTCGACTAAGAACGGCGTCGTCACCCTGTCAGGCATTGAACAGAACGATGCGGAGAAGAGCCAGGTCACGAAGTTCGTCGCCGACCTCAATGGCGTGACCGGCGTCATCAACAACATGACCGATGACCCCTCTATTACGGACGAAGTTAAGGCGTCGTTGTCGTCACAAGATTCGACCCGCGGCCAACACATCAAATTTTCAACGACAGATGGAGTCGTCACCTTGAGCGGCATTGCGAAGGACGATGCTGAAAAGAGCCTCGTCACGAAGCTCGTCACGGACATCAACGGCGTGACCAGCGTGACCAACAACATGACCATCCAAAAGTGGTAGGCATCGAATAACACCCCAGACCATGCATAGGTTCTTGGGATAGTTGCTATGCGAATCCTCCGCAATATTCACCGGGTAGAATAGATATTTCTCCGGCAAAACTCCCAGCGACCTTAACCGAAAGTTTAATGATGAAAATCCATTCAAAGGACTTCCGGGTTTCACCCGGAACAAAGATCAAACTTGGAAAGTGGCCGACGGTGGTGCATCCCTATTGCAAGACAAAGAAGAGCTATAAGAAACTCCTGGACGAGCACATCGCGGGATTGAGTTCGCTGCAAAACCTCCACTACGCCTCCAGCCGCTATGCCCTGCTGCTGATGTTTCAGGGGATGGACGCGGCGGGCAAGGATGGCGCCATCCGGCACGTAATGTCCGGCGTTAACCCGCAAGGCTGCGAAGTCTTCAGTTTCAAACAGCCGAGTGCCGAGGAACTGAAGCACGATTTTCTCTGGCGCACCACTTGCCATCTGCCGGAACGGGGGCGAATCGGCATCTTCAATCGAACCTACTATGAGGAAGTCCTCGTCGTTCGGGTGCACCCGGAAATTCTTCGCGGCCAGGGCCTTCCTGACGAGTTGATCGATGAGAGGACCATTTGGAAGGAGCGGTATCGTTCCATCGTTAATCTGGAGGAGCATCTCCACCGCAATGGAACCCGGATCGTCAAGATCTTCCTCCACCTCTCGAAGAGCGAACAGCGGAGACGCTTCCTCGAGCGCATCGACGAGCCGGACAAGAACTGGAAGTTCAGCCTCTCGGACGTTCATGAGAGGAAATACTGGCAGCATTACATGAAGGCCTATGAGGCCTGCCTGGGCGCCACCAGCACCCGTCACTCGCCGTGGTACGTCGTGCCGGCCGACGACAAGGAGAATGCCCGGTTGATCGTCTCCCGAATCGTCCTTGATACGCTCCGTGATTTCAAGATGGCCTATCCGAGAAGCACCGAGAAACGTCGGCGGGAATTGACATCGATCCGCAACCGGCTCTGACCGATTGGAGATTCACATTATGACTGTGTCTCCCATCTTTGACGAGGAGCCCGATAGTCGCTGCCATTGCGTCAACGGAGTCAGATATGGATAAGAATCTGCAGAGCGATTCGAGGCGTGCGGAGATTCAAGCGGTCAAGTCTCCAATGACTGACAGCACGCACCACCTTGGGACCAATCCGAGCTTTCTAACAACGCTTCCTCGGAAGCTCGAACGGCCTATGCTGCTTCTTAGCTTCGTATGGTTTCTCGTCATTATTACGGAATTGGTAAATGGCATGAGTCCGGTATTGCAGAGTCTTGGGACGGTGCTCTGGGCGTTGTTTGTGGTTTATTTTGGACTGAGATTGGCCGTCGTTCCCAAGCGGCTGGTCTTTCTGAAGCGGAACTGGCTTTTTGTGTTGGCGATTCTCGTTCCCGTTCTTCGACTTGTTCCTCACCTTCAATCGTATCCTTTGGCCCGCGCGCTGACCGCAACCTTTGGCATGCAAGTAATTTGGATGTTTGCCTCGGCCGATCAAGGGCTGCGCTCGCTCCGACGGACCATGGGACGTAGGGGCACAGGCTACGCGCTCACCTTTACGGCGGTCGTGATTTTGGCGGGCGCGGCCGGCATGCTTCATTTTGAAAATACAGCACCGGATCCACAGGGCATTCACAGCTACCCCAAAGCTCTTTGGTGGACCGCGATGCAGATCACCAACATTGGATCGGGATATCGACCGGTGACATTTGGCGGACATGTGCTCTGCCTGGGGATTTCCATCTTTGCGGTTGCAATATTTGGCTATCTGACCGCGGTCTTTGCCGCCTTTTTTATTGGACAAGATGCGGCGGATCCGAAGTCAGAGATTCCTAACCAGACATCCATTCATCAACTCGCGGCCGAAGTCGCACTGCTGAGAAAATCGATTGACGATGCCTTGAAGCGCGTTCCTGACACGACGCCCCGCTCGTCGGAGTGACGACAGTCGATCGCGGAGCCGGGAGGTGGCGTGTGTTTTTCGCCCGAGCGAATGTTGGAAGCCGCACTTTGTTTCGACAACGAAATGTCTGGGGTTGTTTTTATAACGTCAGGGGTTTTTCGCTTCCGAGCAATCGTAGCTAATGCTTCGGCTCGGATATTTTCACCCGGGCATTGCGAGGCGCCTCAATCTCGATAATCTGAATATATGTCGACGCCTGCGACCGACGTTGCAGCATCCGGCACGCCGGATCTGCCTCAGAGCAATCCATCCGAAATCACTCCGGCCGGCTCATCCTCCGACGGACTGACGAGCAAGGAAGCGGAAAGCCTGCTGGCGAAGGTCGGCCCGAATGCGATGCCTGATGCTGCGCTACACCCTCTGCGGCAGGCGATCGCCAAGTTGTGGGCTCCCGTTCCGTGGATGCTTGAAGCTGCGATCGTGCTCGAGCTGGTGCTGCAGAAGTTTACGGAGGCGGCGATTATAGCTGGGCTCCTGGTATTCAATGCGGCGTTGGGTTTCTTCCAGGAAGGAAAAGCTCAAGCAACGCTGGCGGCATTGAAGGCACGTCTCGCCTTGAATGCGTCGGTCAAGCGGGATGGCACGTGGAAGATCGTGCCATCCGCGGACTTGGTGCCCGGCGATCTTGTCAAGCTGTCGCTGGGTGCAGTGGTCGCCGCCGACGTTAAGATCGTGGACGGATCCGTTCTCCTCGACCAGTCCATGCTGACCGGCGAATCCGTACCGACGGAAGCTGGCGCCGGCGCGCAGACCTACGCGGGTGCGCTCGTGCGGCGCGGCGAAGCCACCGCGAAGGTGATTCAGACTGGAGCGCGCACCAAATTCGGGCACACAGCGGAGCTGGTGCGCACCGCGCACGTGGTGAGCTCTCAACAGCAGGCCGTTCTCCGTGTCGTGCGTAACCTCGCGCTTTTCAACGGCGTCATCATCGTCGGCCTGGTGGCCTACGCCAAGCTTCACGGCGTGGCTTGGGACGAAACCATCTCGCTTTTGCTCACCGCGGTGCTCGCAGCCATCCCGGTTGCTTTGCCGGCAACGTTCACGCTGGCCACCGCGCTTGGAGCCAGATCTCTCGCGAAGACGGGAGTGCTATCGACTCGTCTTTCCGCTGTGGATGAAGCGGCGACCATGGACGTGCTCTGTTCGGATAAGACGGGGACTTTGACCCGCAACGAATTGTCGGTGAATGGTGTTCGGCCGATGTCCGGCTTCAATGAAGCGCACGTCTTGGCGTTGGCCGCTCTGGCAAGCGCAGATGGCGGCCAGGATCCTGTGGACGCCGCCATTCGTGCTGCCGCCAAGAACAAGGGCGAGCAGAATTCGCCCAAGCTGCTCAAATTCATACCGTTTGACCCGGCTAAGAAGATGTCGGAGGCAAGTGCAACCGATGGAAATGGTCAGAGTTTGCGAATAGTAAAAGGGGCCTATGGCACGATTGGCGCTCTTATGCCACCGTCCCCGGCGGGATTAGCCGCCGTCGCTGAACTGGAGAAAAAAGGCTTCCGAGTCCTAGCTGTTGCCGCGGGGCAGCCGTCGCAAACAATGCAGCTTGTGGGGCTCGTTTCACTCAGCGATCCTCCCCGGTCCGACTCTACAGCCCTCATCACCGAGTTAAAGGCCCTGGGGGTGCGCACGGTTATGGTGACTGGCGATGCGCCAGCCACCGCGGCCATTGTTGCTCATGCTGTCGGCCTTGACGGG
>PLFE01000203.1:0-215 GCA_003136675.1 Bryobacterales bacterium | reverse complement strand
ACGGTCGGGATGTGCGGGGATGGTGCGAACGATGCCCCCGCGCTACGCCAGGCCCAAATGGGCGTCGCCGTATCTACCGCGACGGACGTCGCGAAGTCAGCCGCCGGAATTGTTCTGACGGCCCCCGGCCTCGGGGGAATTGTCGCTGCCGTTAAGGAGGGTCGGTCGGCCTTCCAGCGTATCCTGACTTATACGCTTAACTCTATCACCAAGAA
>PLFE01000078.1 GCA_003136675.1 Bryobacterales bacterium | reverse complement strand
ATGTCCGCAAACTGCGCGGAACCGCCTCGCCCGAAGCGCGCGCCGTCATTCAGACCGCTCCCGGCGAGGAGTCGCAGGTAGATTCCAGCTCAAACTCGGTAACATAAGTTTTTACCCAGGCGGACTCCCGCCCTTCGAGCACTAGCAGCGGACTACTATCTGATGAGCGACTGAACAGATACGGCGTCACATATATCTGATCATCAACGCGGACAGTACCGCAGTAGAGGGGCACGTGAGAGAAGACCCTGATTTGGAGAAGTTCGCGCTTATCCTTCGGTAATCGGGATTGAATTGATTGCAGAAAGTTCGCGACATGTGTCAACTTCTCTTTCAGCATCGCGCCGATGTTGATATCTTCCTCGGTGAGCAATTGCAGGTACTTGTTATCTGTGGCCATGATGAGCCACCTGAAGACGACTCCATCACGTATAATCTTGCGCTCGATTAGGTCGGCGACTTCGCGTGAGCGAGTCCATCCATGCGTCGTTCGACCCATGATGTCGACTTCTCGCGTGGATGAAGAGATGAGGCTCTCCCAGTCTCCTTGAGTGCCAAAATCACCCTGCCTCCTGTAGGCGGCCCTCAATCCAACAGTTCGACCATCGTCGATTATGCGGACAGACTTCATCAGTGCTCCGATCCGCTACCTGATTTTCAGCGCGGTAGGGAAAGGAATGTATTCCGCCCGAGCCGACGGAACCGGGCAGCCGCAGCCGTTGACCCAGAGCAAGAACTTCCAGGTTCCGTCTTCGATTACACGCGATGGGAAGTTGACGGCGGGAAAAGGCGAACCGTTTCTTAAGAGTCAGGCCGCCGATTTTTTCTATCCCATGTTCTCACCCGATGGACACTGGATCGCTTACGCGCCGAATTTGTCGGGAGAAGACGAGGTGTATGTACGGGCGTTTCCGGCGCCGGCATCCGGGCGGGGCGGCCAGTGGCAAATGTCGAGCGGCGGCGGGTACCGGCGGCCGGGAAGTAGGCTCACGGAGGCCTGTTCCCGCAGGCGCTTTAGTATCTGCGTTCGTTACTTGGACTTCACCAAAACGTCTGGAAGCGCCCAAGCAAATAAAACGCCCCCACTGCCGGTGAGCACGTATTGCCGTCCGTCCAGTTCATACGTGATGGGAGAGCTTTCCATTCCGGAGCCAGTGCCGGAATGCCATAAAGTTTCCCCATCGCTGGTTCTCAGGGCGAGAAAGTTGCCGGACGAGTCGGCCGTGAACGTGAGGCCGGAATCGGTGGTGAGAACCCCCGCGCCGGAACCTCCCGGACCCAGTTCGTGCGTCCAGCGGATTTTGCCGGTCTGGTAGTCGATGGCGTCGAGAACGCCCTTTCCCCACACTCCATAATCCGCCCCGGCCCATCCAAATGTGCCGTCGGCGGGTTTGGCGAAGTAGATGCCGTAACTGGGATGAGCGTCCACCACAAATAGTCCAGTATGGGGATCGAAGCTGGGCGAGCGGTAGTTGGTGAGGCCGCCCTCGTCGGGCGCAATCAAGCGGCCGTCGCGCGCAGGCTCTTTATCCGGATTCGGAATCGGGCGGCCTTCCTTGTCAACCCCGAGGGCCCAGTTCACCGGCCCGTACGGCGCCGTCAACAGGCTCTTTCCGCTCGTGCGGTCGAGAACGAAGAAGTAGCCGTTGCGTGACGTCTGCATCAACATCTTGCGTGGCTGGCCATGAAAATCGGCGTCCACCAGAACCGGAGTCTCAACGGCATCCCAATCGTGCGTATCGTGGGGCGAGGGCTGGAATGCCCAGGTGAGCTTCCCATCGTCCGGATTCAGCGCCACAATGCTGCACGTGTACAGGTCGTCGCCGGGCCGCGAACCGCCGGTGAGCACGGGCGTCGGGTTCCCGGTGCCCCAGTAGAGAAGATTCAAGTTCGGATCATAGGTGCCCGTCATCCAGGTCATGCCGCCCGTGGTGGCGTCGGGAGTGCCGACTGGAGGCGTGCTGTTCCACTGCCATTGGGTCTTGCCAGTTTCCGGGTCGATCGAGCGGAGATAGCCCGTGAGGTTATCGAAATCGCCGGACACCCCGATAATTACGTGGTTGCGGATCACCATCGGCGACATGGTGGTCCAATAGCCTTTTACGGAATCGGCCACGACCACGTTCCAGCGGACTTTCCCGTCGCCGGCGTTCAGGCTGATCAGGTGGGCGTCGGGCGTGAGGAAGAATAGCCAATCCTTGTACATCGAGACGCCGCGGGAGCCGATGTGGAAACCTTTGTTGGGCGGATAGGTATAGTGCCAGACCTGGCGGCCGGAGCGCGCATCCACGGCATAGACATTATCCGGAAGAGTGAAATAAATAACGCCATCCACCACGAGGGGAGAAGATTTGATGGTGTTGCTCTGGCCCGTTTGAAAAGCCCAGGCAAGCCCCAGTTCCGGTACATTTTGAACGTTGATTTGAGTCAGCGCGCTATGGCGCTCGCCGGAATAGTCTCCGTGGTATCCGGGCCACGTGTCGCTGGGCGGATGGAGCAGCGTCTCGGGAATGACTCCCTGGGCCAGGACGACGCCGGGTAAACAGCTCAGGAATAAGATGGAGGCGATTTTCATGGCGGTGTTCATCGCAGTGTTCATAGGGTCCCCAGATAGGCCATCAGATTGTGAATGTCCGCATCGCTGTACTTCGCCAGCAGATCGACGTGCGCTTCCGCGGGCGCATCCACTTTGTATTTCACCTTGTCCGTAAACCAGGAACGATACCGTCCGGATGCATCGCGAAGAGCCACCGTGAACTCATCCCGGTGGAGTAATTTGCCCTGTATCGACTCACCAGTCGGAAGCGTGACCGTCACGGTGGCGGGCGGATTCCGAGGATATAACAGGCGCTCTTCGAGAGACAGCCCGTGGAGCCGCTTCGAGATTCCAGCCAGGTCTCCGGTGGGCGAGTGACAGGCGGCGCATCCCCCTCCGCCGTTGAAGTATTGTTTGCCGGCTTCGGCGTTGCCGGTGAGCAGATCGCTGGCGTCCACGCCGCGGCGGCCACCTTTTTGGGCCTCGGCTTTTGTCTTGGCCTCGTGGATAAAGGCCACCAGTGCAGCAATGTCATTTTCCGGCAGAGCAAACTTCGGCATGCCCTTATCCGCAATTCCATTACGCACGATCGGTCCGATTTTGTCGCCATTCACGTCTTCGGCCACCACCTTGGACCGGGTCAGATCCGGCCCCGTTTCCCCACCGCCCGCATCCCGGCCATGACAGAAGGCGCAATTTTGCTGGAACAGGGAATTGCCGCCGCTCTGTCCGGCAGGAGCTTGCGCGAAGGCCAAAGACGCCATCAGTAAAGCGCCCGTGAGGGCCCCCGTCACAATCAACAGATTTCTCATTTCTTCACGATCCCCATTGTCCAAATATCGGCGCGGAAGCTTACCGTGTTCGCGTCCGGAAACAGCGCGGGCACTTTTTGCGTCACCGCGCCCGTGGCGGCCCACTCCGTTCCGCGCTGAAACGTGGTCAGGAAGCCGACGCAACTCAGAGCCGCCACGTCGTGTCCCATCGTGGTGTGGAAGATGCGTCCCTTGCCGTAGTTCAGCACCATCAGCATGGGCTCGTCATGCCCGGTACCTTCATTGGTTGGCTCGGAATGCGCCGTCGCCAGCACGGTCATCCCGCCGGGGCCGCGCAAAGCGCCATAGAGTTCATCCGCGTAGTGCATCCAAACCGGTGGCAACCCTTTCATGATCGGATGATTCGTTTCGCGCGTAGTCACCGCGAAAGGAAGCCGCGCGCCGTGCATCCCCGCCGGTCCGGGCAAGGTGTCCGACGCCAGCTTGCCGTTCTCAAAATACCAGTGTGGGCCGGCCTTCTGATCGCGTTTGCGCCAGCCCCCGATTCCGATCATCCGGTTGAATGCCGGCCAATCCGCAAACGCGTTGTCGGCAGCGTGTACAATCACCAGCCCTCCACCATTGTTCATATACTGCTCGAATTGCGTTTGCAACTCCGCCGGCCAATCCGGCGCGTCATAGTTCGACACTACTACCTGATAGTCGCTGAAGCGCGGATGGAAGTTGCTGAAATTCTGCCCGGTTTTCGGCGCTGTCACCACGGTTACCAGAAACAAGCCCGTCTCGTCCAATTCCTTCTTCAGGACCGGCGTGGTCAACTGCCACGCATGGTAAGGGCCGCCGCTTTCTCCATCGAGCAGCATGACGCGGATTGGAGCCGCCGGCTGCGCCACCGCCATGTGCCCAGCCGACGCCAGTAGAATGGCGGCCAATAAGAATCTTTTCATCACGGACAGTTTGTCACAGTAATCAATCCTACATTTCGGACGCCCGCCGAGTAACCCTTCGACGGTGTGATACATCGTTACATTTTCGTCATGAATCAGCCTCTTCATACGACGGGTTTCCTCGACTGGCTCGACGGGCAGCAGAGCCGCCAATACGACTTGCACGAGCGCTATATCAACCCCGCGTTCGTCAAGACCATCCGGACCATTGGATTCGACAAGGGCTACGTTCGCGGAGAAGGCGAGTGGCTGTTCGATGCCGAGGGGCGCCGCTATCTGGATCTGCTCACCGGGTGGGGAGTATTTGCGCTGGGCCGGAACCACCCGAGAGTCCGGTCGATCCTCGAACAGGTGCTGTCGCGCGACATGCCCAACCTAGTTCGAATGGATTGCTCGCTGCTGGCGGGGCTGGTGGCCGAGAAACTGGTGAGCCACGCTTCCGGGGACGCGGGCGGCGATCTATCGCGCGTCTTCTTTTGCAACTCCGGAACGGAGAGCATTGAAGCGGCCATCAAGTTCGCCCGCTGTCACACCAGGAAGCCCCGGATTCTTTACTGCGATCACGCGTTTCACGGCCTCACCATGGGTGCCCTGTCGCTGAACGGGTCGGATTTCTTTCGCGATCGCTTCGGCAGCCTGATGCCCGACACCTCAATGGTTCCGTTCAACGATCTGGCGGCTCTTGAGAAAGCTCTGCAGTCGAAAGATACCGCGGCATTTGTGGTGGAACCGGTGCAGGGAAAGACGTGTTCCGTGGTGGCGGATGGCTATCTGGCGGAAGCCGGGCGGCTTTGCCGTAAGGCCGGAGCTTTGCTGGTAGCCGATGAAGTGCAATGCGGCCTGGGACGCACCGGGAAGTGGTTCGCGTATCAGCACTGGGCTGGGGTGGAACCCGATATGGTTTGCGTGGCCAAGGCTCTTTCCGGCGGCTACGTGCCCGTGGGAGCGGTGATCGCGAGGCCGCGCGTCATGGATTCCGTCTTCGACAGCATGGAACATTGCGTGATCCACTCGAATACATTCGGACAGAACGATCTGGCGATGGCCGCCGCCTTAGCGACTCTTCAGGTGATGGAGGAAGACGACTTGCCCGCCAACGCGGCGCGCCTGGGGGCCAGGACCATTTCGCGCCTGGCGGACCTGGGAAGGACATGCCCGTTCGTTTACGAAGTGCGCGGCAAAGGCCTGATGTTCGGAATCGATTTCCGCCGCCCCGAGGGCTCGCTCAAGTTGAAAGCCGCCTGGGATGCGCTGCATCTTCTGAACGAAGGAGTGTTCAGCCAAACTGTCATTCTGCCGCTGCTGCATGAGCATAGAATTCTGGCTCAGGTGGCCGGATACCACACGGAGCTCATCAAGTTTCTGCCGCCCATCAACATTGGAGAGGAAAGCCTGGATGGCTTTCTATCGGCGATGCGTGAGGTGCTGGAAGACCTGAAGCGCGTTCCCGGCAGCGCATGGGAAACGGTTCGCATGCTGGCCAAAGGCGCGGCCGCGCAGTTGCGGTAAGGGGGCTCACGGGCTGGCCGGCTGCCAGATTATCGGTTCCAGGTTCTGCAGAAAACCCGCCACCAGAATTCGTTTGAGAATTCGCAGGTTGATGGGTTTCAGAATGTGGCCGGTGGCGCCCACCGCACGTACCCTTTCAATCAACGCCTCGGAGGCATCGGCTGTCACCATATACATGGGAACGTCCGCGCTCAACATGCGGAGTTCCCGAATAATCTCAAGTCCGTTCTTGCTTCGCAGCACGGGCAGGTTCAGATCGCAAAAAACCAGCTCCACGGGTTCCCTCTGACAAATTCGGACTGCCTCACCCGAGTCTTCCGCCTCCAGAAACTCGCCATCGGGCAACCCGGCCTGTTGTAGCATTACTTTCAGAAGGCTGCGGAAATAGGGATCGTCATCCACAATCAGTACGTGCATGTTCTCCGGCAGCCGCGCCACATATTTGCGCGCGACGGAGTTCATCGGGGGAAACGCGCCTTCGCGCGGCATGTCCGAACGCGCGAGATTGAGTTGATACCGCCCGGCGTGGCGATTCGAAATGAGAACTGAATCCTCCATGTGCCGTCTATCGTCGGGTTGGGGACGGATGTTTAGGGCACAAGCCGGGGTTTGGGCCGCCGGCGCACTACTGCTTCTTTCCGGCGCAGCCTCCAAGGGTCAGAATCTGTGCGATTTCTACCTGGCCGACCATTCCGACTACACCATTAATGCCGGCTTCACACTGGTCTTGCAGTCTTCGAACATCGGCCCGGATGTTTGCCAGACCGATTCCTTGAACCTGGTGCTGGGCGTGGGCGATGGATCGTCTTTCAACTACGCCGTGGCCTCGCCCGCCTGGCAGTTCGGCCACACTTACACGGCGCAGGCCGTCATCGGTGCGGGCGGCATGCAGATAGTCCTCGACGGCCAACTGGTGGCCTCGGCCACAGGCGCGCTCCAGCCGGAGCAGGAGGCATTGCTCGCGTCGGAACTCCCTTCATGGGGCAATGGACAGGCCACCTACGCGGTGACGCAAACCGGGCTGCAGATCGTAAACGGCGTGCAAAGTCTTTCGTTTCCCGCCACTGGAACCTATGTTGCTCCGCCGATCCAGAACATTTTGCTGGGTGGTCCGTCCCTTTGGGGCGCGGTATTCGCCGAAAACGCAAACGACGCCATCACGATTACGGCGACGTTTGAACTCTCCCCGCCGGTTTCGAATCCGCTGCAATACGACCCTTACGTCGATTCCTATGGGCAATCGAACTTCGGCTCGTGGCCCTCGAAAGTGACTTCCGGGAAGGAACTCGAAACCGCAATCGCGACGGAGCAAAGCTGGTTCGTGGAGAACCCGCCATTCGCCGGTCTCGACGTGTACGGCGGTTCCACCTCGGCCGGATGGCAGGATGCCGCCACCGGTTATTACCACGCCACGTTCCGCAACAACCGATGGTGGCTGATTTCGCCGCTCGGCAACCCGGCGTTCTACATTTCGCTGACCACCGTCACTCCCAGCGGGCAGGCCACGCCGATCACAGGGCGCGAGAGCGAGTTCGCGGAACTTCCGCTTACCAGCGGCCCTACGGCGGCTGCGTATTCACAAGGCTATTGGGGCAACGATCAAGATACGACTTATTTGTTTTTCGATGTGTCGAATCTTGTCGCCAAGTACGGCGCGAACTACATGACAACTTGGAATGGCTTGATCCAGCAGCGTCTGGCAAGCTGGGGCTTTCAAGGCGCAGGGAAGTGGTCGCCCATTTCAACCACGATGCCATCCACGCCGGTGCTCTACCGGACGGGGGTCGCCAGCGTCGTGCCGGGGGGACATCCCGATACCTTCGACCCCAACGTGGTCGCGCAATTGAAGGCTTCGTTCTCGAGCCAGATCGGCGGCAATGTCACAAACCCGTACGTCGTCGGGTGGTCCGTGGGGAACGAGGTAGCCGAAGATATCCAGCCGGCGGAGATCCAGGCGATCCTGACGCTGAGTCCCACGGTTCCGGCCAAGCAGGCTCTGGTGAATCAGGCGGTGACGGCGCTCTACGGTGGAAACGTGGCCGCACTGGCGGCCGCATGGAACATCGATGCTTTGACCGTCGCCGAGGTCTATGGCTCATCGCCCACGCTGCCGGCGCAGGATATCGAACCGCTGCGGGAGTTCTACGAGCAAAACTACTACCAGACGCTTTACCAGACCGTCAAAGCCATCGATCCCAATCATCTCTATCTGGGCAATTGGGTGAACCCGCCATCCGACTGGGTGAATTCGACGGATTGGGCCCTCATCGCCGCCAATACCGATGTGATCGGTTTTGATTACTATGCGCTCCAGTTCAATACACCGGCGATGGACGCGCTGATGGCGTCGACCAATAAGCCCGTCATGGTTGGCGAGTACGCTTTTCCTCCGGACTACGATGGCCAGCGCGGCTTTGGATCCGCCTGGGTTGCGACGGAAACCGAAGCCGCTTCGGGCGCGCTCTACGCCCAATGGCTGCGAGATACAAGCGCATGCATGTACTGCGTGGGGGTGTCGTGGTTCGAGTACGAGGATGAGCCCGTGAGCGGCAGAGGGTTCACGTCGGGATCGAACATCGGCACGGCGCTGGAGTACGGCGAGGATTACGCGTGGGGCCTGGTGGATGTCACCGACCAGCCGAAGTACGACCTGGTGAATCAGGTACGGGCAGGCAATCTGGCGGCGCTTCAAAGCCTGGGGCTGCTGCCGGCAACGCCCGGGATGAGCGCGGCGGGCGTCGTGAATGCCGCCAGCTATGCGGGTGGAGGCGTGTCTCCGGGGGAGATTGTGGCCTTTTTCGTGACCAACGCGGGGCCGGCGGCGCTGGCGAGCGGCCAGTTCGATTCCACGGGCAAACTGGCCACGGAAACCGGCGGCGTCAGGGTTTTGTTCAACGGCTATCCGTCGCCCATGGTCTACGCAGTGGCCGGTCAGTTAGCGGCAGTTGTTCCGTATGAGACGGCGGGCCAGGCGTCCACTCTCGTGCAGGTGGAATATCAAGGCATCCAGTCCGCGCCCGTCAGTCTGCCGGTGGTTGCGGCCACGCCGGCCGTGTTTACCGCCGGCAGTACGGGGCAAGGCCAGGCGGCCATGCTGAACCAGGACTTTACGCTGAACTCGGCGGCGAATCCCGCGGCGGCTGGGTCCTATTGCGTCCTGTATGCGACGGGCGCGGGGCAAACCAATCCGGCTGGCGTGGATGGCCTGCTCACGACGAATTCGCCTTACCCCGCGCCGGAACTGCCGGTGACCGTGACGGTGGGCGGCCTGCCTGCGACCGTAACCTATGCTGGCGCTGCGCCAGCGGAAGTGGCGGGAGTGTTGCAGATCAATTTCCAGGTTCCGGCTGGCCTGACCACGACCTTGACGGGGAGCGGCACGGTACCCACTATGGCGCCCATCATCGTGACGGTTGGCAGCTTCGCGGCCCCCGCGGTGACCATGGCCGTCAAGTAACCGGATCCTCTTCCGGCTGCATCGTGACCACCGTCACCCAGAATGTTCCTTCTTCGCATTGGAATGACAGCCGCTCGGTCAGCTCCCCGCCGCAGACGCGCACGTTGTAGGAGCTGCCATCCACCACCGATGGCATGGATAAACGGATGCCGCGCGTCAGCATGCTCTTCAGGTTGCCGCCAATCATGTTGGCCAGTTCGCCGAGAACGTCACGCACGTCATCGTTGAACGTCTCAGGAGTGTCCATGGAGAGAAAGCGGGCGGCGAAACGGCAAGCCTGAGCCCGGTCGCACTCCATGAGAACCGCGCCGTTCCAATCGCCCGAGAGGTGAACCAGCGCCGTCACGCGGTCGTCGGCCGGAAACCAGGGAGCGTCATGCTCAAGGGCTTCCAGATTGAGCATGGTTTCGAATACGGATGCCGCGATCTGCGCGAGGTCCCCCGGCTGAATTTGAATACTCTGCGTTTGAATTTCCGATTCGGTTGGCATCTTATTTCCTGCACCCCTCTCCTTCACCGCGCTCCTTCAGCGCGCTCCTTCAGCGCGCGACTTGCACGGCTGCCGCGCCTAGATTTTGTTTGTCAAACCATTCTTCAACGCCGAAGGCCGTTTCCGCCCCGCCCAACAGCAGCCAGCCGCCTTTAAAGAGAGTCCCGTGAAGCTGCTTCAGAATGCCCTTCTTGGTGGCGGCGTCAAAATAAATCATCACGTTGCGGCAGAAGACCAGGTCGAAGGGACCCAGAGCTCCCATGCTCTTGCGAAGATCCACCGTTTCGAAATTCACCATGCGGCGAACCGAGTCGGTCAACTGCCAGTCCACTCCGGCGCGGCGGAAGTATTTGACCAGCAGCGTGGTGGGCAAGCCGCGGTTCACTTCAATCTGCTGGTACTTCCCGGACTTGGCGCGTTCGACCACCTGCGACGAGAAATCCGTGCCCAGTATCTGCACGTTCCAGTCTCCGAACCCTTCCTCCAGAAGCAGCATGGCCAGGCTGTACGCTTCCTGGCCGGTGGACGCCGCGGCGGACCAGAAGCGCAGCTTTCTCGTCGAGCCGCGGTCGTGTCTGAGCTGTGGCAACAAGACCGAGCGGATGGCATCGTAATGCGCCGGATCGCGAAAGAAATAGGTTTCATTGGTGGTCATGGCCTCGACAACCTTGCGGCTGATCTCCGGCCTGGAGGTGGCCAGCAGAAGCGCGCACAGATCGTTAATCGAATCCAGGCCAAGTTGCTTGACGATGGGAGTGAGCCGGCTCTCGAACAGATAATGCTTGTCATGCTCCAGCACGATTCCCGTATGGGAGTAGACGTGATCCTGCAGGAACTTGTAGTTGTTCGAGTGAATTTCGACGCTTGAAGTCTGGCTCGGCATGCCCCTCCTCTAACCTTGCCCTACGACCCGCAGGATCTCCGGCACGACTTGATCGAGCGGCAACACGCGATCCGCAAGGCTGGCTTCCACCACCGCGCCGGGCATGCCCCAGACCACGCACGAAGCTTCATCCTGCGCGAGAACACTGGCGCCCTTGGCCTTCAGGATGCGGGCGCCGCGCAATCCGTCATGCCCCATGCCGGTGAGAATCACGGCAATCACCGCGCCCCCGTACACCTCCGCCACTGACGTGAACAGCGCGTCCACCGCGGGGCGGCAGGAATTTTCAGGAGGCGACTGATCGAGGCAGACGCGCGTTTCGCCGCCGCTCACCGTCAACTTCATGTGAAAATCCCCCGGCGCGATCAGAATTTTCCCCTTCTCCACGGCCTCCCCTTGCGTGGCCTCATGAACTTTCAGCGCGCAGGTGGAATCGAGCCGCTCCGCCAGAAACCGGGTGAACAGGGGCGGCATATGCTGCACAATCAGCACCGGGAGGGAAAAGGCCGCCGGCAACCCCGGCAGAATCGCGCCCAGCGCATTTGGTCCACCGGTCGAGACGCCGATCGCCACCACTTTCGGCCACGCCTTCCCCTTGAACCAACTCGCCGATGCCGCCGTGGGCAAACCCGCGGGCGAACTCGCCGCCTGGGAAGCGACCGCGCGGCTTTGCGCGGGCGTTTGGAAAAACTGCTTGATCTTGGGGATTAACTCTTCCCGCAAGCGCGCCATGGACCGGTCGAGCGAGCCGGCATTCGCCACCTTGCTCACGTAGTCGTCCGCCCCCAGCCGCAGCGCCTCCAGCGTTACCGCCGCGCCGCGCTCGGTTAGCGTGCTGAACATAATTACCCGCAACTGCGGATATTGCTGGCGCACCCGCCGCACGGTTTCGAGTCCGTCCATCTCGGGCATCTCGATATCCAGCGTGAGAACGTCCGGATTTAATTGAGGAATTCTCTGGAGGGCGATGATGCCGTTTCCAGCCACCCCCACCACCTCCATCGCGGGATCTTCCTTCAAGGCCTGCGACACCAGGTTGCGGATCACCACGGAGTCGTCCACCACCAGCACGCGAATCCTCTCCCCCGGCTGGAGAATGCGCTTATTCAGCGGAGCCATTCCGTATCCCTCTCATTGCGTGTCCACCTAAGGGTGGACTCCGGCAAGCTGGAGTTTCTCCACCAGAATCTCTTTGGTGAACGGCTTCATCACGTACTCGTTGGCCCCCGCTTCGAGAGCGACCGCCATCTGGTCCAGTTCGGTCTCCGTGGTTACCATGATCACCACCAGCGAAGCCAGCTCCGGATCGCGGCGCAATTGCTTGAGCAGTTCCAACCCATTCATCTCGGGCATATTCCAGTCCGATAGAACCAGGGTTACCTCAGTCTTCTCAAGCGCGATGATCTCCAGCGCTTCGATTCCGTTGGCCGCCTCGCGAACGTCGTAACCCAGCCCCTTCAGAGTCTTGGAGAGAATCATCCGCACGGCCCTCGAATCGTCCACAACCAATGCCTTCTTCATTCCGTTGCCGCGATTCAGACCGTGAATTTGGAAACCACCGATTGAAGCCGCGAAGCCATCCGGCTCAGTTCCTGCGATGCGCTTTGGGTGTCGTTCGCTCCCTTCGTTGTGTCCTTTGCCGCCACGGCGACGCCGCCGATGTTCCTGGCAATTTCGCCCACGCCCTTGGCCGCCTCCGAAACGCTGCGGCCGATCTCGTTGGTGGTCACGGTCTGCTCTTCCACGGCCGAAGCAATGCTGTTCGAGATATCGTTGATCTGGTTGATGATGGTGCTGATCTCCTCGATCGCCTTCATGGCCCCCTTGGTGTCGCCCTGGATCGCTTCGATCTTCTGGCCGATATCCCCGGTGGCCTTGGCCGTTTGCTTGGCCAGTTCCTTCACCTCGTTCGCCACCACCGCGAAACCTTTGCCCGCTTCCCCGGCACGCGCCGCTTCAATGGTCGCGTTCAGGGCCAGCAGGTTGGTCTGCTGCGCAATTGAGGTAATCACCTTGATGACGTTACCGATCTCCTGGCTGGATTCGCCCAGTTTCTTCACGGTCTCATTGGTGGTCCCCGCCGCGCTCACAGCGCTTTTCGCGACACGCGCCGATTCGTTCGCGTTTTTCGAGATCTCACGAATGGAAAACTGCATTTGCTCGGCGGCCGAAGCCACCGAAGAGACATTCTTCGACACCTGCTCGCTAGCTGCCGATACTACGTTGGCCTGCACCGCGGTTTCCTCCGCGTTACCCGCCATCTGCTGGCTTACCGAAGTCAGCTCCTCCGAGGAAGACGATAAAGCGGCTGCGTTCTGAGAGATGTCCGTAATGAGGGCGGTCAGGCTGGACCGGATCGATTCAATCGCGTCGTTAACGAATGCCTTCTTGCCCGGGAACTTTTCGAGAACCGCCCTAAAGTTTCCACTTGCAAACTCGATCATGCAGTTCACGGCCTTCTTTTTGATCGAGATGTGATCGAAGACCATCTGGTTAACGCCTTGCGCCATCACCCGGAAGTCGCCTTCAAACTTGTCGGCCGGGATCGTCACGTCGATATCGCCGCGGGTGTGCTCATCCGACATCCGCTTCATCTCGCTGATGAAGCTTTGCAAACTCGTCCGCAGCCGCTCAATGGTGTCGTTGATGAAGGCTTTCTTACCCGGAAATTTCTCGAGCGGCGCCTCAAAGTCGCCCTTCGCGAATTCAGCCACGCACGCCATTGCTTTCTTTTTGACGGAGATATGCCCGGCAACCATATCGTCCACCCCCTGCGCCATCACCCGGAACCCTCCCTCAAACTTTTCGGCCGGGATCATCACGTCGATATCGCCACGGTTGTGCTCATCCGCCATCCGCTTCATCTCGGTGATGAAACTCCGCAGAGTACCCCGCAAATGCTCGATCGTCTCGTTGATGAACGCCTTCTTGCCCGGAAATCTCTCCAGCGGCGCATCGAAGTTACCCTTCGCGAATTCAGCCACGCACGCCATGGCCTTCTTCTTCGCCCCGATGTGGGCCGCCACCATTTCGTTCACACCCTCCGCCATCACACGGTAAGCGCCTTCAAACTTGTCGGCGGCGATCGAACAATCAATATCGCCCTTGTTGTGTTCGTCCGACATGTGCTTCATCTCGCCGATCAGACCACCGAGAGACTCGATGCACCGGTTGAGGCTGTGTTTGATGTCGTTGAAATCGCCGTGGTAACTGGCGGTGATCTTCGGCGGAATGTCGCCCTTACCGATGCGCTCCATGTATTCGGCGGATACTGTAAGAGGCTGGATGACGGCGTCCAGCATGCTGTTCACGCCAGCCGCGATCTTATGGTCGCTGCCCTCGAAAAGATCCGCCGACAAACGCTCCCCGAGGCGGCCCTGCTGCAGGGCGGACCCCACCCGAAGGATCTCGTCCTGCAGCGGATCGGCGTTGTGGCCGTCCGCCGGGGGATCCAGAACGGCTGCGGCGGCGGGAGTAACTCTCCGGCCTGTACTGAGTGGTTTTGACATTCTCTTCTCCTTAGAACTCTTTGCTTCACGGGAACCGCTTTACGCGGCATTACCGGCTACCAGGTCAACCGTGCGTTCCGCATCCAGCACCAGTAGCAGTTGGTCTTTCATCTTGTACACGCCGCAGATGATCTCGCGGGTGGCGCGGTCGAGGTTCTCGGGGGGCCGTTCCCAGGTGGCGGCGTCCACATCCAGAACGTCTCCAATCTCGTCCACCAACAGACTCACCGCGCCGTCCTCAGTGCGCACCACGATGTTCATCGGGTCCTGATCTCCCGACCGGGGCGGCAACCCGAGACGGCGCCGCATGTCGATCGCCATGACGATCTGCCCGCGCAGGTTGATCAGCCCTTCGATCACCTCCGGGGCCTTGGGGACGCGCGTCATCTGCTGGAAACGCAGTACCTCCTGCACGCGAACCACATCCACGCCGAAGAACAGGTCCGCCACAAAAAAAGTTGAATATTGTCCGCTGGTCTGGGCCATGCCGGTTCTGATGGAGGTGGTTTCGGTAGCCATGATCTATTTCTCCTCGCCCACCAGCGCCGGCAGCTCCGCCGGCGCCAGGGCCGAAGCCAGGCGCAGCAGCGATTCCAGCATGGCTTCCCGGTCGAACTTCGGCTGGCAATCCGCAAAGATGCCCGGCCCGGACGGCGTCTGCATCTGATCGGCCGAGTCCGCCAGCGCCAGAATCGGGATGTGGTTCCATTCCGGCCGGCGGCGCATCGCGCCATGCAGCCCCGCACAGCCATCAGGCGGAAGCCCCAGCGCGGCGGCCACAATGTCAACCGGGTGCTGCTCCAATCCGTGGATCGTCTCCGCCAAATTGGCCGCCTCGATCACGTGGTAGCCGGCCATTTCCAGCCCGCTGCGGATCAGCCCGCGCGAGAACGGCGACGCTTCCGCCACCAGGATTCTCTTGCCGTTCGCGGAACCGGAGTTGCCGCCGAACCAATCCCCGCGGATGACGTAGTTCAGATCCAGAAAATCGGCCACCTGGCTGCCCACCACCCCGGAGCCGAGCAGGCCGTTCCGGTTCGTTTTCTGGCGCACCGTGACGGCCTCCTCCACGATATCGAGGATCTGTTCGACCACCAGGCCAACACTCCGGTCGAGATCGTTGAAGACGATCACCTGAGCCGGATCATCCAGCTCCCGTTGGGGTTCGCCGGATTCCAGGACCGCCTGGAGATTCACCAGCGGGAGAATGTGGTCGCGGTATTGAACCACCTCGCGACCGCCCGCGCGCTCGATCGACGACTTTGGAAACTCTTCCAGCCTCGCGACCAGCGTCAGCGGCACGGCCAGGCGTTCGAAAGATCCGGCGCGGAACAAAAGCAGCCGCTGCCGTTCCACTTCGTTTTGCAATTTCTTCTCTGCGATGTTGCGCCCCTGCTCGCGCGAATCGACTAATACCCCGGAGGACTGGCCCACCCCGAGCACGTCGAGGATCAGGGCCACGCGCCCATCGCCCATAATGGTGGCCCCGGCGTACACCGAAAGCCCCTTCAGTTGTTTGCCGAGCGGCTTCACCACAATCTCCTGGGTGTCGTAGATGCCGTCCACCACCAGCCCAAACTGGCGATCCTCGGCCTGCAGCACCACAATGTTCACCGCCTCGGCGTTCTCATCGGTTTTTAGCCCCAGCACCTGGTTCAGGTAGGCAATGGGTAGCAAGCTCCCGCGCCGCCTGTAGACCGGAGTCTGGTGCACGTGCTCGATATGCTTGTCCAGCGAATCTCTCTCGATCCGGATCAATTCGATCAAACTCACCTGCGGAATGACGAAGAGCTCTCCGCCGCTCGAGATGAGGAGGCCGGGAATAATTGCCAGAGTGAGGGGGATCTTGAGTTTGACCGTGGTGCCTTCGCCCGGACGGCTGAACATGTCAACCACGCCGCCGATCTTTTCGATATGGGACTTCACCACGTCCATCCCCACGCCCCGCCCCGAGACATTGGTGATGATTTCGGACGTGGAAAAGCCAGCCTGAAACACCAGATTCAAAGCCTCGCGGTCGCTCATCTTATCCGCGTAATCCGAGCGGATCAGGCCTTTCTCAATCGCTTTCCGCTTCACGCGGCCCACGTCGATCCCCGCGCCGTCGTCGCCGATTTCGATATTGACCTGGCCGCCTTCATGGTAAGCGCGCAAAGTGAGCGTTCCCTGGGGCGCCTTGCCCGCGCGGATGCGAACATCCGGCCGCTCGATTCCATGGCCGCACGAGTTGCGGACCAGATGAACCAGCGGGTCGCTGATGGCTTCGATAATGGTCCGGTCGAGTTCCGTCCCGGTTCCATCGAGCTCCAGACGGATTTGCTTGCCGAGCGCCACGGCCATGTCGCGCACCACGCGCGGCAGTTTATTCCAAACCACGCCGATGGGCTGCATGCGCGTTTTCATCACGCCTTCCTGCAGCTCGGTCGTGATCAGATTCAGCCGCTGCGACGTGGCATTCAGCGCGGCGTCCTCGCGCTCCGCGTTGAACTGCAGAATCTGGTTGCGCGTCAGCACCAGTTCGCCCACCAGATCCATCAGTTTGTCCAGCAGCCCCACCCCGACGCGGATATTGGCGTCGGCGACGGCCGACGATTCCGGGTGCGCGACAGGCGCGCTCTCATCCGGCTGTTCCGGCGGCTGGTTTGTCTGGGGAGCCGCCTGGGTGGGTGTACCCGCCGGCGTGCGGACTGGCTCACCCACCGGAATACTCGGCGCATCGGCCTGCTTCTCGATCTGCTTCTCGGCCGGCTTCTCGACCGGCTTCTCGGCAATACCTGTGCCTTGCGCCTCACCCCGCAGGCGCTCGGTCAAATCGTCAAAACTGTCGGACCCTTCGCGGCCCGTCGCTTCGATAGAAGCCAGCATCTTCCGGGTGGCGTCCACGGTTTCAAGAATCAAAGAGACGATCTGGGGGTTCAGATCCCGTTTGCCATCGCGCAACTGGCTCAGAATACTCTCGGCCTGGTGCGTGATCTTCTCGAGAATGGTAAACGACAGAAAGCCGCAGCTTCCCTTGATGGTATGAATGGTGCGGAAGATACTGGCTAGCAGCGCAGCGTGCTTGGGGTGTTTTTCGAGCTCAACAATTTCCTGATCTAAACGTGAGAGGTTTTCATGACTCTCGACCAGGAACTCCCGTATCACTTCCTCGTCTTGCTCTAGCATGTCCATGAGTTATATCGGTCGGGTGGGAATCTTCTTTATCTGTTTCTTTGGTGCGCCCGGCGGCGCTTCGTCTCATGCATTTGTGCCCGCCCATCAGAAAGTAAACTTCGCAACCACCGTACCGAGCCGCGAAGCGATCCGGCTGAGCTCCTGCGAAGCTTTCTGGGTGTCGCTGGCCCCTTGGGTCGTGTCCTTTGCCGCCACGGCGACGCCGCCGATATTCCGGGCGATCTCCCCCACGCCACTGGCCGCATCCGATACGCTGCGGCTGATCTCGTTGGTGGTCACCGTCTGCTCTTCCACAGCCGAAGCAATGCTGTTCGAGATATCGTTGATCTGGTTGATGATGGTGCCAATCTCCTCGATGGCCGTCATGGCCCCCTTGGTGTCGCCCTGAATCGCTTCGATCTTCTGGCCGATGTCCCCGGTGGCCTTCGCGGTTTGCTTGGCCAACTCTTTCACCTCATTCGCCACTACCGCAAAGCCCTTACCCGCTTCGCCAGCGCGCGCCGCTTCAATGGTCGCGTTCAAGGCCAGCAGGTTGGTCTGCTGGGCGATCGAGGTGATCACCTTGATCACTTTGCCAATCTCGTGGCTCGACTCGCCCAGCTTTTTCACTGTCTCATTGGTGGCGTGCGCCGCGCTCACGGCGCTTTTCGCGACCCGCGCGGATTCATTGGCGTTTTTCGAGATTTCCCGGATCGACAGCTGCATTTGCTCGGCGGCCGAAGCCACCGACGAGACATTCTTCGATACCTGCTCGCTGGTCTCCGATACAACGTTGGCCTGCACCGCCGTTTCCTCCGCGTTGCCCGCCATCTGCTGGCTCACCGCCGTCAGTTGCTCGGAAGAAGAAGACAGAGTGATGGAGTCTTGAGCCGCAATCTTCAGAGGCTCAACAATAATTTCGAGAGTGGCGTTAATGCCTTCGACGATTTTGCGGAAATCGCCGAGGTGCCGGGAACTGTCCGCGCGTCTTCCCAGTGCGCCTTCCGCCGCCGCCGTTGCCAGCATGTCCGTATCGGCGATCAGCGCCTGCAGGTTCGATCGGACCTGTTCAATGGTTACGTTGATAAAAGCCGTCTTCCCGGGGAACCTGTCGAGGTGCGCCTCGAAGTTGCCCTTCCCGAACTCGGCCACGCAAGCCATCGCCTTCCGGTTTACCGTGATATGCCCGGCCACCATCTCGTTGACGCCTTCGGCCATCACCCTGTAATCCCCTTGGAATTGGTCCGCCGGGATGGACACGTCGATGTCGCCTTTGCCGTGCTCGGTCGACATCCGCGTCATCTCGGCGATAAAAGTCCGGAGAGAACTCAGCAGATTTCGAATGCTCGATCCCAATGCCCACTTGCCCAGGCTGGCATCCGCCATCAGAGCGTCAAAATCGGTTTGCCGTAGGTCGCCTTTCCCGAGAAGCTCCAGTTGTTCCGACAGTGCGGCGAACATCTGCTTCATTTCGACCAGATGTTCCGTCTTATCGCCTTCCGCCCTGATGATCTCCACATTGATTCCAAGCGATTCCATGGTGCTCAGCAGGAATGATTCCACCACCGCCTGCACGTCGAGGTTGAAGACTTTTGAAACCGCGCTCCGGACCTTCAAAACCTTCGCCTGGTCGTCGAACGATTGCCGCAGAAACTTGTCCGTCAACAGCTCATATTCGGAGTAGGAGCCCAGATACCACTTCATCGGCAGATCGACCTTGTCATGCAGCGCTCCCACCCGCAGGCGCTGCTCGAAATAGGCTACGCCCCAGCCAGTGGCGGCCCCTTCAAAGATCTGCACGAAGTAGGCCGCCTGGGCGGATTCGAGGTGCTGGCGAAGCGCGCCCATCGGCAATCCGCGCAGCCGCGCGAACCGCTCGAAGAATTCCCGTGTGGGCGGGAAGTCAAACTGCCAGTCGTAGAATTCCCTGGCCAGATCCGGCGCCACCGACCGGGCCCACGGGATCATTTCTTCCAGTAGCGCGCGTTCTTCTTCGCCCAGCCTGAGAAACCGGCGGCGCCACGAAAGGGTTTCCTCGTCCATTCCATACCTCCTGCTCAGTTGCGTCTCGCGTGCCGTCATTTTTCCCCAATGCTGCTTAAGCGCTTCGTAGGTATGAGTGTGTTTTGCCGAAAGTCCTCTCATCGATTTGCGCGCCGCGACGTAAAGCCGGAATCGAGCATCCAATGGGTGTGTCCACTTCCCTCGCTGGAACCGCGCTCCGTTTCGCCCCCATGTTTTGGGAGCGGTTCTCCGCCGATTTGAAACGGCCGGTCCTGGAGGCGCCGCATCACCCCCGTTTTCAGTACTGGCCGGACAAAGGATTACATGCGGCCTGGATTGGGCACAGCACCGTGGTGCTGCGCATCGACGGCTTCACCATCGTCACCGACCCTGTCTTCAGCAACCGGGCGGGGCTGAATCTGGGGCCATTCACGCTGGGAATCAAACGGCTGGTCGCGCCAGCGGGAAAGCTCCGTGAAATCCCCAGGCCGGATCTGATTCTGCTGTCGCACGCGCATATGGACCATTTCGACGTGCCCAGTCTGCACGCTCTCGAAGACCAGCAAACCACTGTGATTACAGCCGCAAACACAACGGACCTGTTGCGGGCCGCCCGCTACCGCGCGGTAAAGGAACTCAGCTGGGGCGACGTCGCTCAGGTGGGTCCGGTGACCGTGCGCGCATTTGAAGTCAACCACTGGGGCGCGCGCATGCAGCATGATACCCAGCGTGGTTATAACGGCTATGTTCTGGAAGCTGGGCGCTTCCGGGTGCTCTTTGGCGGCGACACTGCTTTCACAGATACATTCCGTCCACTGCGCGCGCTGGGGAAAATCGACCTGGCCCTCATGCCCATCGGTGCTTACGATCCCTGGATTCGCGCCCACTGTAACCCGGAACAAGCTCTCCGCATGGCCAACGACGCCGGGGCAGAGCTCATCCTGCCCGTGCATCATCAGACGTTCGAGTTGAGCAGCGAACCTCTCGACGAGCCCATCGAACGGCTGATGGCCGCTGCCGGCTCGGAGCGGATTTGCCTACAGGAGGTCGGCCAGGAATTTCATCTCTCGTAAGACGCCCTATTGCGGCTCGCCCGCATGAGAAGCCACAAACCTGTCCAGCGTATGAAAGACAGCTTCCGCGGAATCGCCGGGTTTAATCCGCTGTACCACCGCGGAGCAACTGATCGGCAGCATCACCGTCCTCCCATTGGCGTTGATGTTCTTCTCAAGCCGCTCGGAAGTAATCTGGTTGATCTGCCGATCCACCGCTTGCGAAGCGCCTCGCGTATCGATGGCGGCGATGAACGCCGGGCCGCTCCAGCGAAACAGCGGGCTCGCTTCGGGCAACTGTTTAGCAAGCCGCTGCGCCACCGTCAGCAGGATTTCGTCGCCCACCTTCCGTCCGAAACGTGAGTTGATCGCCGCGATCCGGTCCACCAGAAACAGAGCGAGGGTCGCGTCCTTCCCGTCCAGAATGCTCGACGCGATCATCTGTTCCGCCTCGGAGCGGCTTCCAAGACCCGTGGTCGGATCCAGCGAACGCGGCAGCGGCGATTGCCTGGCCGCGCGGTCCAAATCGTCCTTCAACTGCCGGATTTGATTCTGAGAAACGTCGCGAACCCGCACGCTCTCGTTTCTTACCACGGTGAGGCATTCGGAGAGCTTCACGCGGAACAATCGAACGTCGTCGATGTCGGCCGTTGTCTCCAGGTTTTTCTCGATGCATTGAAGCTGCTCCACGCCCACCGCGCTCGATGTGGCGAGAAACGCGATGGTGCTCGACATCATGGCCAGCATGGCCTGCCGCTCCCGCACGTGCGCGTTCATGAAACCGTCTGACCGCGCCTTCTGCTCTTTCAGCATCTGGATCACGGCGCCTATCTCGACCAGAATCTCTTCCGAACTGGAGCGCGCGGTCAGACGTTCGGACACGCCGTCGATTTCGGCGCGGAAACGGCTCACCTCCTCGGCTCGGCCCTCCGCCGCATGGAGGCTCATTCCCTGCAACAGCAACCGCAGGAAGCGGACACAGTCGAGCGTCCTCGGCTTCTCCGGTTTGAGGAAGCTGAGGATGGCTGTCATTGCGTGGAATCCAGGAGTCCGTCCACGATGGCCAGGATGCTCGCTCCCGCGCTTCGGAAAGCATTCACCGACTGGCGCTGCTCCGCATCCAATTGCGATTTCCCCAACAGTTCGGCCATCCCGATGAGGGTCTGCACCGGGGTACGAATTTGCTCCACCGCAATCGCCAGCTCTTTACGCCGCTCCTCGTCGACGAAACGGATTTTCTCCCGGGCAGCTTTCTTTTCCAGCGCCTTTCGAACCGCCCGCGTGAGCCGCCCAGGGTGGTCTTTCAGAATGTAGTCCGCCGCGCCCTCTTTCATACACTCCACGGCCAAATCGTCGCCCAGGGATCCGGTCACGAACAGGAAGGGGATGTCTTTGCCCGCGCGCTGGAGCGCCGCCAGAGCATCCAGACCCGTTGCGCCACGCAGCGCGAAATCCGCCAGGATGACGTCGTATGGCTTCGCACTGAGAGCCACCTCGAATTCCTCAATAGATTCAACGATGTCCGCGTTGACTGCAAACCCGCCGGCGCGCAACTGCCAGATGTTGAGCTTCGCGTCGCCGTCGTTATCCTCAACACACAGCACGCGGAGCACGTCACCCGTTGCAGGCTGAGAAAGTTCTCCAGGGATGTTGTCAACCAGCAGTATCTCCATTCGGCCGCCCCTCCCCTAAAGCATCGGCGGCCAGGCGCGAAACGTTATAGCGATCTAACGCACTTCGAACAAGGCATGGCTACCCGCGCGCGTGCCATTCTGGCTCACCATCACCGTGAGTTCATATTGCCCCGGTTCCAGTTGAGTGAGCGGCAGAGTCCCGGAATAGCGGTACGCGCCACTCTCGTCGCGCTGCGGCTTCGCCATCGGCAGGGTGGCCAGCAGCTTTCCATCCCGCGCGACCGCCATCTCCGCCGCCGGTTCCTCCTTGGCAAACACCACGAAATAGAATGACGCGGAGTCTTTCTGGGTGAGCGTGGGTTCCAGTTCCGGAGTGATCCGGCCTTGCGGAGTATCGAGCGCGTTGCCCGGTTCGGGCGTTTGTCCCGCCTCTACGCTCCGCACCCAAACGAGATCGCTCACCACGGGGTGCAGCGGGGCGTGCAGGGGAATGATCAGCACAGAGCGTTTCACGCTGGCTCGATCCGCTTCGCGGTCGATCACCGCCGTCTGCAGTTGGTAACGCCCCGGCGGCAAATGCACGGGCAGCGTCAGCGTCACCTTCCCTTGCGCAAAGTTAGCCTGCTTCTCGAGCGGTGCGCTGAAGGGAAGATCTTTCCCTATTTTCGCCACAATTTGACCCTGCTCATCCTTCAGCACGGCGAGCACGGAGATGCGCATCTGGAACGTATCCCTGGCCGGGTCGCTGGTAAATTTCAAAGAGCTTCCGGGCACGGCGAATACGATCCGGCAATCCTCGCCAAACCGCAAAGCCGCCGCCGCGTAGGGGAACGCACGCGGCGCAGGCTCCATGTTCATGGCATTCAATGCGGCCATTTCATAGGGCGCCACCGTCTCGCCTCCCACCATCGGGAGCGCGTAGTAACCCGCCCGGCTCTGCACCTTCAAGCCAGGCCGGTCGAGTTTTACCTCCAGCTTGCGGAAATGCCCGTCGAAGTTCTTCGAGGTGGGCGCGTACGTGACTTCATAGTGAGAACGGATGTCTTCCATCACCCGCTCCAGGGGCCCGCGCAAATCGTTGCTGTTGTCCATCGCGAAGCCGCCGGTACCTTCCGCCAGATGCCGTGCGTTGGCTTGCAGATCGGTCTGGTAGATGGCCTCTGGCGCCTGGCTTGACGGAGTCGCGGCTTGGCCGGAGGCTTGCTCTTGCTGGGTCCCGGGGCCCATTCCGGAGATGCTCTGCTCAGCGGCTTGAATGGATTGAGCCGTGGCTCCAGCCAGCCGGTTATTCGACACGGTCCCCAAGCCTCGCGCGTCCACGGTGTAGAACGTTACGTTGCCGCGATTGGCTTCGGCGATCACGGAATCCAGCATCTCCGGTTGGTCCGGCGGAATGACCAGCCCTTCGGAGAAGAAAAGAATTGTTTTGCGCCCCGGCAGACGAGACTGCTCCCGGACCAGCCGCCGCAGCGCGTCAATCGAGCGCACACCTTCCTGCCGGAACAGAGTTTTTAGTATGAGCTGTTGCATCTGGATCTCCTTCCCGGCAAGAGCCTGATCGTTCTGAGGGCCTCTCTCCTCTGCGGAGCCTGGGTCGAGTGGCCGGAATTGTTCTGCACGCCAACCGTTGGCCTGCAGGCTATTGATCCGCTGAATAATACTCAGGCTCTCCTTGGCAAACTGCTCATAAGCGCCCGTTCCGGCGCGCTCCACCGCTTTGTTCAACAGCGCCATATCGGTTGTGTAGGCCTGCTGCACGCTCAACTGATAGCGCAGCGAATATATCGCCATCCATGTATTCGGTCCGGCTTCCGCCGTCAGAAACTCATGCGCCCGCGCCACGGCGGTCCGGCGGCTCAACGGACTCATCGCTTCAAAGACCAGCGTCACCAGATTGATCTGCCGCAATGGATCGGAAGCGCTCGCGACCAGGGCATTCGACCCCGCCGCCACCGGCGCGGCAACGGGCGTCCGGCCGCTCCGGAAAACGAAACTGCGAGGCGTTTGCCGCACGCCGTCCTCGAAGATCTGCACATCCTCGGGCCGCAGGTCGTCCACCAGCTTCTGATGCTTGTCCCGGACAATGAAGTCCAGCAGCACCTCCTCGGTTCCACCGCGCAAAGTGACTTCGGGCGTGGACGCCGGTTCACTCTGCTGCGCGTTCAGACCAGCGCTCAGCACGACAAGGGTAAGCAGGTAAGGAAGCTTCATGGCTACTCCTGATCCTACTCTACGCGCCGGCGCTTCCGGCGGTTTCGTCAGGGAGCCGGGCGCGGACCGTTTCATAGGTAATGCCCCTTTGCTTCAGAATTTCGAACAGAGGATGGTCTCCGCCAGTCTTGAGCAGTCCCAACAGGATGTGACCCGCGTCAATCGACTTTTTCGCTTCGGCCTCTGCGCAACGGAGGGTATTTTTCGCCCCTTCGCTCAGCGGCATATCAACCGAGGTTGGAATCTCGGGGGCATCTTTTACCGGCACTGCGCTTCTGAGCTCGATGGCCAGCGTCGAATCGAAATCCGGCCCCGCGAGCAGTCTCCAAAGCTCTTTGTCTTCCCGCAACAGCCCGAGCAGAAGATGCTCTGGTTCGATGGAATGATCGTGGGCCGCGCTCGCCTCATACCTGGCGAAGAAAACCACCCGTCTCGCCTTTTCGGTGAACCGTTGAAACGTTTCGTGGACCTGGAACTCGTTCTCCCGCGGCCGGGCCATTTCCTCCAGTATCCGGGCCAGCGCGAGCTCATAGGAGACGCCGTATTGCTTGAACGCCCCGCCCGCCTTCAAAACCCCCAACAGGATGTGATCTGTTCCGATCACTTCGCTGTGCATCTCCGCCGCCTCAACCTCCGCGAGACGAAGGGCTTCCTTCGCCTCTTTAGAGACAGGAATGTTCGCCGAAGGAGGCAGCGGCCCGTGGTTGGCCGCGTCCCTGGCGAGAAGGAATTTGAGCTGAAGCGCGACATTCACGCCAGCTTGCGAGCTAGTGGTTCTCCAAAGCGCGGGGTCTACCTGAGTGAGCGTGAACACCAGATGATCCAGCCCGATCTCGGGGTTTCCCGCGTTCATCGCCGCGTCCCTGGCCAGGAATACGACGCGCCGCGCCGGTTCAGTGAAACGCTCGAACATTGCTCGATTCTATACCGAGATACCCACACAAACTGATAGAATCAGGACTTACTCAGCTCGCCTTCCATGCACCGCATTCTGGTGGTTCCCGTCACGATTCTGGTCGCGCTAGGGCTCTCCTCCGCGGATGCCGGCTCCTCGCCGGAGTTCTCGACCAACGTTCAGCCGTTTCTCAAGAAGAACTGTCTCGCTTGCCACAACGATCGGGCCAAGGTGGGCGGCCTGAGTCTCGCGGGCTATCAGTCCACGGAGGACATGGTGGGCAACCGCGATCTTTGGGAACGCGTTTCAGAGCGCATCAGGAACGGCGAGATGCCTCCCAAGGGCATGCCGCGCCCCGCCCCGCAAGATGCCGCGGCCGTCTCCAGTTGGATTGACGGCACTTTCGATCGCATCGACCGCAATACGCCGCCCGATCCGGGACGCTTAACGGCGCACCGGCTGAATCGCTTCGAATACAACAATGCGGTGCACGATCTGCTGGCCATCGACTTCCAACCCGCGGACGATTTTCCGAACGACGATTCCGGCTATGGCTTCGACAACATTGGTGATGTCCTTTCACTCTCGCCGGTGCTGATGGAAAAGTACCTCGCGGCCGCGGAGAAGATCGCCCGGAAGGCCATCCCAACAGGCGCGCATCCCAAGCCGACGCGGGAGAAGGTTTCCAACCACCATGTGCCGAAGTATGGGCCCGCCCCGGTAGGGGAGTATATCCGCTATCAGGTTCCGAACGAAGCGGACTACACCATACGCGCCGGCGTCACCGGCAAACGCGAGCCGCTGCTGCTCACGCTGTTCGTGGATAACGTCAAGGTGAAGGATGAGGTACTCAACGGCGTTGACGACGAGAAGCCCCGGTTCATTGAGTATCCGACGCACCTCACGGCAGGCGAACACCGTCTGGGCGCACGATTGCAGCGCTCGGTTGCCGTGAAGCCGATGCCGAAACCGCCGGACCTGAGATTCATCCACGCGAAACCACAGCCTGCGAGAGACGACAAAGGCGAGGAGCCCCCACCACCGACGCCGAGGGTGGATTATTTTGAACTCCAGGGCCCTTACCATCCGCTGCCCGCGCCGCCCACCGAAGCCCGGAAGCGCATCTTTACATGCTCCGAACAGACGACAGAGTGCGCCGAAACGATGCTGCGTCGAGTGACCTACCGTGCCTGGCGCCGGCCCGTGAAAGACGCCGAGATTGAGAAACTGGCCGGCTTCGTGACACTGGCGCGGTCCTCCGGCGACACTTTTGACGAAGGGATGCGCCTCGCGCTCGAAGCCATTCTGGTCTCTCCGGATTTTCTGTTCCGCGTGGAGCGCGATGCGAATCCGCGCGATGCTTCCCTCACCCATCCCGTCAGCGATTTTGAACTGGCTTCGCGCCTCTCGTTCTTCCTTTGGAGCTCCATTCCCGATGAGATTTTGCTGCACGCCGCGGAAGAGAGGACGCTGCACCAACCCGCCGTGCTGAAAGCGCAGATGACGCGCATGTTGAAGGATGGCCGGTCCGAACGGTTCGTCAACAGCTTCGCCGGACAGTGGCTGGAACTTCGCAACCTCGACAGCATCAAGCCCGATCCCGATAAGTTCCCGCAGTTTGAAGATCTGCGCGGCGACATGCGAACGGAAACCCGCATGTTCTTCGAGTCAGTGATGCGGGACGACCGCAGTATTCTCGATTTCCTGGACGGCAAATACACCTTTCTCAACCAGGAACTCGCCGCGTTCTACGGAATCCCCGGCGTCGAGGGGACTGAGTTCCGGCGCGTCGAACTCGACGGAGTGCAGCGCAGCGGCATCCTCACCCAGGCCAGCGTTCTCACCGTTTCCTCTTACCCCACGCGAACCTCTCCGGTGATTCGCGGCAAGTGGGTGCTGGAAAATCTTTTGAATGCACCGCCGCCGCCCCCGCCGCCGAACGTTCCGGCTTTGGCCGATGGTGAGGTGGGAACCAAGGTGAGCCTGCGCGAGCAACTGGAAAAGCATCGCGCGAATCCCGTGTGCGCCTCATGCCACTCCAAGATGGACCCGCTCGGTTTCGGACTGGAGAATTACGACGCTATCGGTCACTGGCGCACCAAAGATGGCAGCTTTCCGATTGATTCCTCGGGTACCCTGCCCACCGGGAAGTCGTTTACGACGCCCGCCCAGATGAAACAGATCCTGCGCTCGAATCCCGCCGCTTTTGCCCAGTGTCTGAGTGAGAAAATGTTGACGTACGCGTTGGGCCGGGGACTTGAGCGGTACGACCGGCCGGCCGTGAAGCAGCTTGTGGCGCAGTTGACGGCGAACGATTACCGCTTTGATACGTTGGTTTCAGGCATTGTGGAAAGCCTGCCGTTCCAGATGCGGCGGGGCGAAGGAGAGACCCATGTTACGCAAACACTTGCCCAGGCGCACCATCCTTAGAGGATTGGGCGCGTCCATTGCGCTGCCGTTCCTGGATGCAATGACACCCGCCTTCGGAGCCACGGCGCGCATCGGCGGCCCGCAACTGAAGCAGGCGCCTCTGCGCATGGCCTTCACCTATGTTCCCAACGGCATCAGCATGGACGCGTGGACGCCCGCCAGCGGCGCCGATTTTGAGTTGAGCCGCATTCTGGCGCCGCTGGCGCCTTATAAGGATAGGCTTCTCCTGCTTTCCGGCCTGAACCATCACAACGGATTCCCGCTGGGCGATGGCGCGGGCGATCACGCGCGTGCGGCCGCCACCTTCCTCACCGGTGTTCATCCGCGCAAAACCTCCGGGGCGGATATCGCCGCGGGCATTTCAGTGGACCAGATGGCCGCCGCCAGGCTGAGCGGCAAAACACGCTTCGGTTCCATTGAGCTGGCGTGTGAAGACGGCCGCCTGGTGGGCAACTGCGATTCGGGTTACAGTTGCGCCTACTCCAACAGCATCTCGTGGCGTACGCCTTCGCAGCCGAATCCGCCCGAAGTGAATCCCCGCGCGGTCTTCGAGCGGCTCTTCGGCGAGTCCAGCGAAGACCCCGCCACCATGGCGCGCCGCGCCACATACCGCCGCAGCATTCTCGATTTCGTGATGAATGACGCGAAGACCATGAAGGTTTCGCTGGGGCCGACGGACAATCGCAAGCTGGACGAATATCTCGACGGCATTCGTGAAATTGAACGGCGCATCGAACAGGCCGAAAAGGAAGGCAATCAAATCGCGCCGTCGATGGAGCATCCCGACGGCGTCCCCGTGGAGTTTGCCGATCACGTGAAGCTGATGTTCGATCTGATGGCTGTCGCGTTCCAGACGGATTCGACGCGCGTAGCTACCTTTATGATTGGCCGCGAGGGGAGCACCCGCACCTATCGCGAGATTGGGATTCCCGATGCGCATCACCCGCTGACCCATCACCGCAACGACCCCGAGCTGATTGAAAAGGTGACCCGCATCAACTGCTTCCACATGCAGCAGTACGCGTACTTCCTGCAGAAGCTGAGTTCCATTCACGAGGGTGACGGCACGCTGCTCGATAACGTCATGATCGTCTACGGAAGCGGGCTCAGCGACGGGAATCAACACGATCACGCCAACCTGCCTGTGCTGGTTGCCGGCGGGGGCGCGGGATCGCTCAAGACCGGCCGCCACGTCCAGTATAAGAAGGACACCCCAATGGCCAACTTGCTGGTTTCCATGCTCGACCGCATGGGCGTACAGCATGGATTGCCCGGCGATGCGACTGGCCCGCTCGATCGCTTGAGCGATCTGGTTTAGGTTCGGGTCAGGTTCAAGATGCTGCGAGCGGCTTGGATCGTCTTCCTCCTGGCGGCGCAATCGCCCCCCGAAGCGGTCATCGAGCAGGTTCGGCAGAACGTGCTGAACTACGACAAGCAGTTGCCTGACTTCCTCTGTGAGGAAGTCATCCAGCGCTTCTATGATCCCCAGGAGGGGTCGAACTGGCGATTCCTGGACACGGTCACCGCCCAGGTCACGTACTTTGAAGGCAAGGAACAATACACGCACCTGAGGCTGTAGGAGGGGCGCCGCTTGGGGAACCCCTTGGGAAACGCATTGGGAAACNNACGCACCCTTTGCGGGCTAGATAAGCTCCGGGGGTCGATGTCCGAAGGGGACTTCGGAAGCCTGGTCAAGGATATTTTCCTGCCCGGCAGCGAGGCTCGTCTGGTTTGGGAGCGGCGCACCAAGTTGCGCGGGCGAGTGACGTCCCTGTTTAAGTACGATGTCGACAAGCAGCATTCCCGTTATCGCATGAGCGCCGACGCGAACAGGGAATACATACCGGCATACAGGGGTGAGTTTTTTGTCGATGAGGACACGAAAATGGTGCTGCGGGTCGTGATGACTCCCTACAACATCCCATCCGGCTTCCCGATTCGGTCTTTGACGACCACGCTCGATTACGAATTGGCCAACATCGGAGGGAAGGAATACTTACTTCCCGCGAAAGCCAACATCGTTTCAGACCATCACTCGGCGCGCTGGAGGAATGTCGAAGAGTTCCGCAAATACCGCAAGTTCACCACGGAAACGAATCTTACGTTCGACGCGCCGGACGCCAACCCTAGAGTCCGGCCCGGATAGCGGTCAAATCCAGGTCAGATCCTGTCACTGGTCCTTCTCCGCGAAGCACTAAAACGCCCGTGATCTTCTCGGGTTCCGCGTCGCCCCGTCGGTAAACATATATACTCCGGTTATCCGGGTCGACGAGCCAGCCAAGTTCCACGCCGCCATCCATCCAGGCGCGCATTTTCTTATTGGCGGCTTTCAATCGGTCGCTTGGCGACATCAAAGCAACCACAAACTCGGGACAAACGGGAGGGAACTTCCGCAGTTGCTTTGGAGAGTCCATCCAGCTTCTCGTTTGAAACCCAGGCGGCGTCAGGTGAAAGCGCCGCTCTCGTCGGCAGGATGAACTCGGCGCTGGAGTCAAAGGCCTTGCCTCGAAGGTCACGCCTGGCCCACTCACGCAATTGCCCGGCGACCTCCAGGCTTTGATAGGACGATTCGCTTCCAGCGGGTGGCACGATAACAATCTCTCCCTGCGTATTGCGCTCGAACCGCACATCCGCGTTGGCTACGCAGAACTCGTAGTACTCGTCGTCACTCAACGGCGCGTCCGGGTTGAGCAGCAGCTTCGCGGGCAGCGAGTTTTCCGGAAGAACGACCCGCATAGCCTTCAGGATATGGTATCCCGGTTCGTTAGACTAGCGGGTGTGCGGTGCTTCGCGCTGGTTCTCGTCTCTGTTTTCCTGGCAATTCCCGAAGCGTCCGCGTATTCCGTACTGACGCACGAAGCCATCATCGACTCGGTTTGGGATGCGTCCATCAAGCCGCTGTTACTCGCGCGTTTTCCCGCATCGACTCCGGATGAATTAAAGACGGCGCACGGCTATGCCTACGGAGGCGCCATCCTCCAGGACATGGGCTACTACCCGAACGGCAGCCACCTGTTCAGCGATCTCACCCACTACGTGCACTCGGGCCAGTTCGTCCTGAACCTGATCCGCGAATCCTCCAACGTGAATGAGTATGCTTTCGCCCTGGGCTCGCTGGCCCATTACGCGGCGGATGTTAACGGCCATTCCATCGCGGTCAATCGTGCCGAGCCCATGTTATACCCGCGTATCGCCCGCAAGTTTGGGCCAGTGGTGACTTACGAGGACAACCCCTCCGCCCATCTGAAAACCGAGTTCTCCTTTGACGTTCTTCAGGTGGCGCGAGGCTACTACGCGCCGCAGGCTTATCACGATTTCATCGGCTTTAACGTTGCGAAGCCCGCACTCAGCCGCGCGTTCCAGGACACTTACTGCCTGGGTCTCGACGACGTTTTCGACGATGTCGATCATGGGATCAGCAGCTACCGGCACACCGTGAGCGAACTGATTCCCAAGGCCACGCGCGTTGCCTGGGCCATGAAAAAGGACGCCATCGTGAAAAACGCTCCCGCCGGGTTTGCGCGGCGCAAGTTCATCTACAACATATCGGACGCGGGCTATCGCAAGGAATGGGGTGCGGACTACCGCAAACCCGGTTTTGGAGACCGTCTCGTTGCTTTCCTGCTGCGTCTTGTCCCGCGCATTGGGCCGCTCCGGACGCTGTCGTTCAAGACGCCAACCGCCCCCGCCGAAGATCTGTTCATGAAGAGCTTCGACAAAACACTTGACCAGTACAGAAGCCTTCTGAAGAGCGCCGGCCAGCCGGATTTCCGGCTTCCCGACATGAACTTCGACACCGGCGAAACACCCCGCCCCGGGGCTTACCGTCTCGCCGATCGGGCTAACTCCGAGTGGAACGAAAAGGTTAAGGGCGTGGCGTGTCCGGTTCGGCTCGCTTCTGCCCCACCAGCAACATGAAATCGCTCGGCAGGATGCCGTAACCAATCAGTGAGCTTTCCACCGCATCCACCGAATCGATCATCAGATCGGTCGCTTCATCGTTGTCCGGAAAGTTGTGCACAATGCCGGAATAAAGCAGGTGCTGGATGGTACCGCCCAGTTGCAATTGCGCGATGGGATCGAAATGCAGGGCGAACTGCGCGGGGATTTCGTTTGACCGGATCGCCTCGCTGGGGCACACCCGGATCACCTCTTCAACCGAACTGCGGCCCTCTTCCCTCTTCTCAATTCCATTGGTGTAGATGCGCAGGTTTCGGGGCATCAGGGCCAGCAGGTGCGCGGTCCAGGCAATCTGGTTGGAGGTCCATTGAAATCGTGCGGGACCGACGAACTCATCCAGCACGAAGACGCCGCGCGGAGTGAGCGCGCGGTTCACGGTCTTCATGATATGTTCCAAAGCTTCGAAGTGGTGGAAGCTCTGGTGCGCGAAGATCAGGTCGTAGCGATTCTCTTCCAGCTCGATGGAATTGACGTCGGCTGCAATGAAGTGAACCCGGTCGTCGCTTGCCCGGTAGCGCGATTCCTCCAGGTCGAGACCATACCCGTTTTGCATCAGGCCCTGCTTCACCAGACGTTCCAGACCCAGGCCATCGCCGCAGCCGAGTTCCAGGGCATTGATGGCGGGGCCGTCGAATCGCCTGGTCACCCACGGCTGCCAGGCTAGCCCTTCCACCAGCGCCTTCCGCCGGTAGTGGTGGTGGACACGCGGGTGATTGAGCCAGAACTGGCGAAGGCCGGACTCCGCGCGTTCCACCACCGCCTTCCAGTGCTCCACTTCCGTCTGATGCGCGGAACTGAGAGGGCGGGCCGGCGGGCGCGACTGAAAACGGGATAGTAAAGATTTCAACAAGCTTCAACCTGCTTAGTGGGAACGCCCTTAGTGGGACTGGCCGGGAGCCCCGAATACAACCTGTAAGAGTTGTAACTGCTGCGCCAGAAACCCCGTATCCTGCACATAAGTCACATACTCGGTTTGTCCGTTCCCTGAAGCAAACTCGGGATGCGCCAACGCCGCATAATCGGCATTGTTCTCATACGCGGCCAGACCCGTATAGAATTGCGTCGCAGCCGACCAGGGACCGTACGGCTGGTAAGAAACGCAGTAATACAGGTTACTGTTCAAGACCCCGCTGTAGATGGCCACATACATCCCCAGATAGGAGTCATAGAAGATCGAAGAGCCCGCTGCGCCGCCGTTGAAAACAGTGGCCGCGTTCGACGCGCTGGAACTCCACGTCCCGTTCCCCGCGTAGTAAGTCCACGCACTCAAGGTGGTCACATCGGCGAGAGAAACCTTCGCCACCTGCGTGTTCTCGCTGAGAAATCCGCTCTGGTTGCCATACATATAGAGCGTCTGTCCGGAGACCACCCATCCGGACGTGAACCCCACCTGGCTCCCCTGGAACAGCAGCGTCGGATATGGCGTCCCCGGCGTGACCACGGGACGGGTGATGGTTCCGTTCTGCCAGATGGCGACTCCCTCGCCCATCGAGATCCAGCCGCTATAGGTGGGCGATCGCCAGATCTCGCCAAAGAAAATCAGCGCGCGATTCCGGGCCGGATCGGGTACGATGGGCCCCGGCCAGATGGCGATATTGGCGCCACACGGAGCCGCGGTGCAGTTGTTCGAATTATGCGCCGCGTTGTACGCCGATTCCCACGGCAGGAACGGCATGAACTCGGCAGGCGCTCCGCTCGAATCCACGTAATTTCCGCTCAGGTCGATTCCATTCGCAGCGTTCAGGTTGGTAGTCCACGCCATCGAGTTGCTGAAGAAATTTGTGCCCGACGCATTATTCTGTGTCAGCGCGGTATCGTTGAACATCCAGATCGACTTCCCGTTCATCAGCGCGCTATACGTGCCGTCGCGGCCCTGGACCAGTGGATCTTGCGTGACAATTCCCATGGGCGTCACCGAGTCAATCGGCGGAATCGGCGGCGGCCCGGTTTGCGCGGACGCAGCGAGGCAAACCAGCCCGCACACGCCCAGGCGCAATATCAAGTTTGAAAAGAGCATGAGCTCCCCATTTTAGTGCAAGCCGATCCTGTCTCGGTATCCCGAACCCACCCGCCTTCGCTAGAATAAGTCGCATATGCGTTCAACGGTCGGCCGCATTGCCTTTCTGGTTGCCACCGCGACGGCTTCGCCTGCTCAGCCGGCCGACACCGCTTTCTTTGAAGCAAAGATCCGCCCCATCTTCGTAGAGAACTGCTACGCCTGCCACACCGAAGCGCGCATGGGCGGCCTGCAACTCGACACGAGGGAGCACTTCCTCAAAGGCGGCAAGTCCGGACCCATCGCCGTCCCGGGAGACCCCGACGCGAGCCGCCTCGTCAAAGCCCTGCGCTACAACGCCAACCCCAGGATGCCTCCCGCCGGGAAACTGCCCGCCGACCAGATCGCCGCTGTCGAGGCCTGGGTCAAATCCGGCGCAGTCTGGCCCCAGAACGAGAAAGCCGCCCCGAAAGCGCCGCCGTATAAAATCAGCGCGGAACAGCGCGCGTTCTGGTCTTTCCAGCCCGTGAAGGCCGTGCCGCCGCCCGTTATCAGCGACGCCCGCTGGTCCCGCACCGGGATCGACCGCTTCATCGCGGCAAAACTCGAAGCCCGCGGACTGCAACCGGTCCGCCGCGCCGATCGCCGCACCCTGATTCGTCGCGCCAGCTACGATCTCACGGGCCTGCCTCCCACCGCCGAACAAGTCGATGCATTTGAACGCGATCGATCGCCTGACGCCTTCGCCACAGTGATCGATCGCCTGCTCGCCTCGCCGCGCTACGGGGAGCGCTGGGGACGTCTCTGGCTCGACGTGGCCCGCTACTCCGACGACCGTCTCGATTCGGAGCGCGACAACCCGTATCCCGCTTCGTTCCGCTATCGCGATTGGGTGATCCAGGCCATCCAGAACGACATGCCCTACGACGTTTTCGTGAAGGCCCAAATCGCCGGCGACCAGCTTCCCGATCGCGAAAAATACGAAGCAGGCCTCGGCTTCTACGCGCTCAGCCCTGAAATGCAGGATGATCGCGTCGACGCCACCGCCCGCGGTTTCCTCGGCCTCACCGTCGCTTGCGCCCAGTGCCACGATCACAAATACGACCCGATTCCGACCCGCGATTTCTACTCGCTCATGGGCATTTTCCGCAATACGGATTTGCACGAAGTTCCCCTCGCTCCCAAGCAAACCGTTGAAGCGTATGAAGCGCACAACGCGCTCATTAAGAAAAAAGAGCAGGAACTCAAGGAGTACGCCGACGTTCAATCGGCGCAGTTGAGCCTCATCCTCGCTTCCCAGACCGCCCGTTTTCTGCTGGCCTCGGAAAAAGGGCCGGCCGATCCCGCTCTCGATCAACAAACGCTCGCCCGCTGGACAAAGTATCTGGCCAAGCCCGAAAAGCAGCACCCGTTCCTGAAAGACTGGTACGCCGCCAAAACCCCCGATGACCGCGCGAAGGCGGCTTCGGAATTCCAGGCCCAAGTGCTCGCCGTAATCGCCGAGAAAACTCGCGTCGATGACGAAAACCACGTCCGCCTCGGCCTCAATCCCTCCCGCGACGATCTTTCCAAGGCGAATCTCGTTTCACTCGACCGCGCGAAGTTCGGCCTCTGGGAAGACCTGCTCGGCGATAACGGCGTCCTCCATTACGGAGATACAAAAAAAGAGGACGCCCGTATCGACCGTTTCCTCTCCGGCGTGTGGCTCACTCATCTCAACCAACTTCGCGCCGAAGCGGCCGCGCTCAGCAAGAGTCTGCCGCCGGCCTATCCGGTTCTCCAGATCATCGCCGACAAAGAGAAGCCCGAGGAACAACATGTCTGGATTCGCGGTGACCAGAACAATCGCGGCGACCCCGCTCCTCCGCACTTTCTGGCCATCCTGTCGCCCGGGGAGCCGCAGCGCTTCCATCGCGGCAAAGAGCGCCTGGAACTTGCCGAAGCCATCGCCAGCCCCGCCAATCCGCTCACCGCCCGCGTGATCGTGAACCGCGTCTGGCAGCAGCACTTCGGCTACGGCATTGTGCGCACGCCCAGCAACTTCGGCTCGCAGGGCGACCGGCCTTCCCATCCCGAACTGCTCGACTCTCTCGCCAGCCGCTTCGTATCCGAAGGCTGGTCGCTCAAGAAGCTGCATCGCGAAATCATGCTCTCCGAAACCTACGCGCTGAGCGATCAGCTCTCGGCCCGCGATTATGCCGAAGACCCCGACAACCGCCTGCTGTGGCGCTACAACCGGCGCCGCCTCGACGCGGAGTCAATCCGCGATTCACTCCTCTCTGTCTCCGGCAAGCTGGACTTACAGCAAGGCGGCCCAGCCGTGCGCCTCGGAAAGGACAACTCCCGGCGCACCGTCTATGCCTACGTTTCCAGGCGTCAACTCGATCCCATGCTCGCGCTCTTCGACTTTCCGAACCCCAACGGCACCAGTGAGCAGCGCCTGCAAACGACGGTGCCGTTACAGAAGCTCTTCTTCATGAACAGTCCGTTTGTGATGGATCAATCGAGCGCCCTCACCGCCCGCATCGCCGCCGGCGCATCGAATGAAGACCAGCGCATCACCGAAACGTATCGCCGCGTACTGCAGCGCGAACCTACCCCCGAAGAGCGGAAACTGGCTCATGAATTCCTCCGCGGCAACCCCGGCTCGTGGCCCGAATACACCCAGGTGCTGCTGAGTTCCAATGAGTTCACTTATTTGAATTGAGGAAATGACAATGATCCTGCAGCCATCCCGACGGCACATCCTGCGCACCATGGGCACCGGTTTCGGCATGGCCGGGCTCGCCGGCGTCCTCCACGCATCGCCAACGGACGCCACCAAGGCTCTGCCCGCGCCGATGGCCCCGAAAGCCCCGCACTTCGCGCCCACGGCCAAACACGTCATCTTTCTGTTCCTCAACGGCGGCCCGTCGCAGGTGGATACGTTCGACCCCAAGCCCATGCTGCAGAAGTACAGCGGCCAGCCCATCCCCAGCGGCAACCTGAAAACCGAGCGCAAGACCGGTAATCTTCTCGGGTCTCCGTTCGCCTTCCGCCGCTGCGGCAAAAGCGGCATCGAGATCAGCGAGATCTTCCCCAAACTCGGCGACGCCATTGACGATGTTTGCGTGATCCGCTCCATGTACACGGACATCCCCAACCATGAGCCCTCGCTTTTTCTGATGAACTGCGGCCATCGTGTTCCCGGCCGCCCGTCGATGGGTTCCTGGCTCACCTACGGCCTCGGCTCGGAAAACCAGAACCTTCCCGGCTTTGTGGTCTTATGCCCGGGCTACCCCATCGTGGGCACGCAGTTGTGGAGTTCCACCTTCCTCCCGGCCATCTATCAGGGCACCTACATCCCGAACAGCGAAAAGACTCCCGACAAGCTGATCAACTACATCCGGAACCCCTCGACACCCCTTCCCGAGCAACGGCGAGCGCTCGATCTGCTCCGCCGTTTGAACCTCATCGAAGAAAAGCACGAGGGAGAGGACGGTCAACTCGAAAGCAGTATCCAGGCTGCTGAAATCGCGTACCGGATGCAGAGCGAAGCACCCGAGGTATTCGACATCGGCAAAGAGCCCGAAGCCATCCGCGCCCGTTACGGCGACCATGATTTCGGACGCGGCTGCCTGATGGCTCGCCGCTTAGTGGAACGCGGCGTGCGCATGGTGCAGGTCTACTACGGCAACGGCCAGCCGTGGGACAACCACGACGATATCCTCATTCATCGCACCCTGGCCCATGATGTGGATGGCCCCATCGCCGCCCTTCTGGGCGACCTCAAGGCCAGTGGTCTGCTGAAGGAAACGCTGGTCATTATCGGCGGCGAGTTCGGCCGCACTCCCGTGGTGGAAATCAGCGGCTTGGTCAAAGTGCAGAATGGCCGCGATCACAACAGCCACGGCTTCTCGACGCTGCTGGCTGGCGGCGGCGTCAAAGGCGGCATCACTTACGGCAATACGGACGAGTTCGGCTTCAAGGCGGTGGAGAACCCCGTTCATATTCATGATCTGCACGCCACGGTGCTTCATGCGCTGGGGATGGATCACACGAAATTGACTTACCGGTATAGTGGGCGGGATTTCCGATTGACGGATGTGGCCGGGAATGTGGTGCGGGAAATTTTGGCGTGAGGCCGGTCTTGGCGCGAAGTGGCTGCGGGTGACGCGAATACTGAAAGAAAGCAATCAGGAAAATTGCTGATTCTTCTCAGTGTTTTCCGTGATTCCGCCCGGTTCAAAACCCTGATACTTTCGGGTCGTGACCATCCTTCAACACGTCAGGCTTGAGGAGCGCGAACAAGACGCCGCGATGCCAAAGCAACCGCTTGCGCCCCATGATTATACCGTCTGGCCCGAAGTCCCCGGCCACTGTGAGGTGTGCGGCTACTCAAGGGAACACCGGCTACACGCACGATCGAACCGTGCCTGAGAACTCGGGACTTGGCGCAAACCGGCGTAATTATTAACGAGTCCTGCCGCGCCTACCAATAGAACGGGAATATTTCAAGGCGGTTCGGAATCGCGAGAGGCGGCACGACGCTGCAGGAAGTTGTTGAGCTTTATGAGTTTGATTGCTGGCTCCGGTTGCTCGTGATGCAAGCTTTCGATCAAATCGAGGTTGCAGCCGGAGCAGCCATCACATATCACGTGTCCCACGATCTCGGACCTTTCGGCCACGCAGACAGCTCCAACTTTGATTCAAGATACAACCATCATGAGTCCTGGAGATAATCCGGCGCGAAGAGCGGAGATCCAATGAGGTGTTCATCCGGCATTACCGGGCCAAGTACCACTTTGAACCTTATCTTCCTATCTGGATGGCGACGGAGATCTTGAGTTTTGGAGTGTTGTCCCGTATGTACGCAGCTCTCCGAAAAAACCTGCGAAAAAAGATCGCGGATCGGTTCGCGCAACCGCAGTCTGTTTTCGTCGGTTGGCTGCACGCTCTCACGGCCATCCGCAACGTGTGCGCACATCACAGCAGACTTTGGAACAGAGAATTGTCGGTGAAGCCAATGCTTCCTTCGGCGTGGAACTCAGGCCAGATCGATAACGGCCGATTTTATGTTGTTGCTCTCATCATCCAAACTCTTCTTATGGAGATTGCGCCCGACTCGGAATGGAAGATTAAGCTAAAGGCGGCCATCGATTCATACCCATCGGCTGATTTACAAGCGATGAAGTTTCCCTTAGGTTGGTATAGTGCACAGCCGTGGTCACAACCTTCCGGGCCGGGCTGAGAGCAGAGCGTTGGTGAGTCGTCGCAGCGCCCCACTATGGGCTGCCCTGCAAAACGTTTGAACTCGCAGTCAATCTCCGCAATCAACTGATTCCGAACGGCTTGAACTGGTAGGCGCGGCAGGACTCGAACCTGCGACCCTTTGCTTAGAAGGCAAATGCTCTATCCACCTGAGCTACGCGCCCGCGTGTGCTCTTCCCAGTCTAAAGCCCCGCCTCCCGCCTAACCACATCCCCAACGCGCGAGTCCAGGTCGCCCACCCCATTCACTCTCCTCCGCAACCCCACACTCCGCGCCAAAAAAGCCTCGGCCGCAAAGGCCTCTTCCTCCCGGCCCAGCTCCGCCTCCCAACCGTCCAGCCGCTTCTCCCTGAGCCGCTCCAGCAATCCCACCCGGCGCTTGGCCTCGAAAAAGCGGGCCTGCTGCGCCGCCGCCTTCTGCTCCGCCACCACCACTGCGCTCGCCGCCGCCGCAATCGCTTTCTTCATGTAACTCTGCCAGTCCGGCAAGGTCGCCACCGTCTCCGCGTCCACATACCGATTGGCGCTGATCAGCCGTTCCGCATCGCTCCGCTGTGCCCGCATCGCGGTCTCCTTCACCGCCAGCGCATTGCGATCGGCGAGCAGACGCTGCAGCGCCGCCTGCTCCCGCTCAAGCTCCAGCCGCCGCCACACGAGCACGCGATCCAGCGGGAAACTAAACTTCTTCATGCCAGCCTCATGCGGGTGTCACGCGGGTAACAACGCCGCCACTTTCTTCAGTTGCTCCAGCGTGGCGCTCATCGGAGAGGCCTCCTGCGCGCCCTGCCGAAGGAAGCCCATCATCTGGTCGCGGGCGCGGATGCTTGCGTCGAGCCGCGGATTCGTTCCGGCCGCATAAGCGCCCAGTTGGATCAGATCCTCGGAATGCCGGTACGTCGCCAGCGCCTCGCGCATTCTCCGCGCGTTCTCCTTCTGCTCCGAGTTGGCCACGCGCGCTTGCAGCCGGCTCACTGAATCCAGAACCTGAATCGCCGGAAAATGCCCGGACGCGCCCAGCTCGCGCGACAGGATAATGTGCCCATCCAGAATGGCCCGAACCGCGTCGCAGATGGGCTCATTGAAATCGTCCCCTTCCACCAGCACCGTGAAGAAGCCCGTAATGGAGCCGCGCTCGAAATTCCCCGCCCGTTCGCACACCTTCGGCAACAGGTTGAACACGGAAGGAGTGTAGCCCTTCTGGCTCGGCGGCTCTCCCGCCGCCAGGCCGATCTCGCGCTGAGCCATCGCCAGCCGCGTCAGCGAATCCATCACCAGCAGCACGCTCTTGCCTTGATCGCGGAAATATTCCGCCACCGCCAGCGCCACGAAACAAGCGCGCACCCGCAACGGCGCAGGCCGGTCCGATGTCGCCACCACCACCACCGATTTCTTCGAGCCTTCCGGACCCAGCTCATGCTCCATAAATCCGCGTACCTCGCGGTTGCGCTCCCCCACCAGGCAGATCACGCTCACGTCCGTCTTGCTCTGCCGCGCCATGGCGCCCAGCAAGGTGCTCTTGCCCACTCCGCTGCCGCCAAAAATTCCGATGCGCTGGCCCTTGCCGCACGTCAGCAGCCCGTCGATCGCGCGAATGCCGGTAATCAGCGGCTCTTCAATATGTTCCCGGTCCAGCGGGTTTTGCGGCGCCTGGTACAGCGCGTAGAAGTCTTCCGCGGCGATGGGACCGCCGTCGATGGGGTTCCCGAAACCGTCGATCACGCGCCCCAGAAGACCCGGGCCCACCGGCACCGTCGCCGCTCCCGGACGCGCCACCACCAGGTCTCCCAGGCTCAGGCCGTCGATCTCTTCGAGAGGCATCGAAAGCACCCGTCCGTCCCGGAATCCGATCACTTGCGCCCGCACACGCCGGCCCGTCGAGGTGAGCAATTCGCAGAAATCTCCAATCGCGGCGGAGGGTCCGCGCGATTCCACCACCAGTCCCACCAGTTCCGTCACGTGGCCGCAGGAGATCACCGGCTCCATCGTTTCAACGAAACTGCGCAATGGTCCAAGCGAAAGGACGTCAGTGCCACTTGAGGCGGTCGGCAAGGCCAAGTTCTATCTCCCTAAGCTGCGAATCGAGCGAGGCGTCGACGCTCCCCCGCGTGGTTTCAAAAATGAGTGTTCCGGATTCCCGAGAGCCGTCCGCAACAACCTCGATATTCCGCGTCGTTGCGGCCGCCAGCGCCGCGCGAACCTGCCCCGCCTGGTCCGGATGCGCCACTACCCGCGTCGTCTCCTGCCGCGCCACCCGGTCGAATGCCGCCTGCACCAGCCCGTGCAGCGCCGAAGGGTCGATCGAAAGTTCTCGCCGCAGTATCCGCCGCGCAATAGCCAGCGAAAGTTGTACCGCTTCCTCTTCCACCTGTTTGCGCAGAACCGGCTTTGTATCCAGAATCTGGCGCATCGTCTGCCCCATCTTTTCCGCGATTGGTTTCAACTCCGCTTCTGCTCGCGCGCGCCCCTGCGCTTCCCCTTCGCGAAGCGCGTCCTTTCGTATCGTTGCGGCTTGCTGGGCGAGCTGCCGTTCCAGCTCGGCGATGCGCTCGTGCAGCGGACCCGCGTCCTGGGTCTCGCGCGCATCGTCCGCGCGGCGCCCCTGCGCGGGGTTCGCCGCACCCCGCCGCGTCACCGGGTTGGTATTCGCAACCGGCCGGAAAACGTAGCGTTCCGCGGCTCGCGCATCCCCCGTATGAAGGATCTTAGACAACATATTGTTCGCCCACGGTGCCCTTCATACTGATCACGCCGTCCGCTTCCAGTTGCCTCACCAGCGCGATAATTTGTTGCTGCGCCGATTCCACATCCTTGATCTTCACCGGCCCCATCACTTCCATGTCTTCCTTCATCATCTCGGCGCCGCGGGCGGAAAGGGTCGAAAGAAAGTGCGTGCGCAGTTGTTCGCTGGTTCCCTTCAGCGCCACCGTCAGCACCTTGCGGTCCACGCGCGAAGTCACTTCCTTGATACCCGCCGGGCCAAGCAGCAGCAGATCGTCGAACACAAACATGAGATGCCGTATGGTTTCCACCAGCGCCGGGTCGGTGTGCTCGATCGTATCCAGAATCTCCTTGCTGTTCCCCGAATCCAACCGGTTGAACATCTCCGACACCGCCCGCACGCCCCCATACGATTCCCGGCTGAATTCTCCCAGAGCCGAAAGCTTCGATCCGATAATCCCCGCGATCTTGTTGATCACTTCCGGAGAAATCTGCTCCAGATGCGCCATGCGCAGCGCCACATCCGAACGCATCTCCAAAGGCAGCGAGATCAACAGCGCCGCCGCCTGCGAAGCCGATAGGTGGGAAAGTACCAGCGCGATGGTTTGCGGGTGCTCGCTATGCACAAACTTGGCCAGTTGCTGCGGGTCGGCTTTGTGCAGCGCGTCGAAATTAGCCACGTCATGGCCCAGTGCCTTCACCACGCGGTCCAGAACTTTCTTGGCGGATTCCGGGCCCAGGGCGTTCACCAGCATCTTCTTCGCGTAGTCGATGCCCCCCTTCACGATGAACTCGCGCGCCATCACCATCTGGTGAAATTCTTCCAGCACCACATCCGCCTGCTCGGATGTGATCGAAGACACGCGCGCAATCTCGCGGCTCACCAGTTGCACTTCATCCTCACTCAACTGCTTGATCATCTCCGCGCTCGAATGCTCTCCCAGAATGATCATCAGGATGGCGGCTTTCCGAATTCCGGTCATCGGCGGGACGGCGGTGTTTACGTTGTTGATCATGTAGCGCTAGGCGTTCTTGTCGGCGTCCGACATCCACGACCGGAAAACGTTCGTGGTGGCCTCCACATCCTTTGCAATGTTTTCGCGCAGGTGCTTGATCAGCACCTCAGCCTTCTTCGTGGTGGCGATGGGGATCGCCAGGCTGTTCAGCATCGCGTCCTCCTGCTCCAGTTGCAAGGCCCGCTGTTTTTCCTGTTGACCGGAGAGCGCGGCCTCGATTCTGGCTTCCACCTCCTCCGCGGTGTGCGCCTTCGGGCCTTCGGCTCCCGCGGCGATCGCCTTGTTCGATTCCGCGGAAGGACCCTTGCCCATCTTCATCAGCAGGAATAGCACCACCGCCAGGAAACCCAGACCGGCCACCGCCACTGCGCCATAAAACAGCAGCGTATTGAAATCCTTCACGAACGGCTGCAGGAACTTGGGCACGCGTGCGTCAGGCTGCACCTGGATGGCGGGTGGCTCGGGCTGAAAGTTCTGTGTACTCTCAAACGGCAGCGATTCCAGCACGAACTGGTCCCCGCGGTCCGCCGAAAACCCCGTCACCGCGGAAACCAGATCGCGGATCGCCTTCATCGTTTCCGCCGAGGGAGGCGTCAGCACGCGCTTCGCTTTGGAGCCTTTACCCTCCATGTGCGCCGTCTGATCCACCAGGACCGAAATCGACATCCGCTTGATCACCCCCTGCGGCAGCTTCACATGACGGATCACCCGGCTCGTCTGAAACGTAATATTCTCGGTGCGTCGCGACACGCCGCTCGATCCACCCGATCCGGGCCGCGACGTCGGGCGCGGCAGCGTGGACGCCGTTCCCGGCTGCCCGGACGCCAGTGCGGAGCCCGTCTGCTCCTCGCTCTTCTGCGAAGTCACCATCACAGACTTCGTGGGGTCCACCGATTCGTCGCTCTGTTCTCCGGAAGTAAAGTCGCAATCGAGCGAGATGCCGGCCTTGAATTTGTCCGGACCCAGCAGCGGCTCCAGGGTGGCGTTCACCTTGGCCAGCAGGTCGCTCTCCAGGTTCTTGCGGTATTCGATGGTTGCTTCGGAAGGCTGGTCGTCGCTTTGCGGCGCGCGCGGCCGGTTCAGCAGGTTCCCGTTCATATCCAGAACAGAGACCGCTTCGGGCCCCAGCCCCTCTACCGCGCTGGCCACCAGGTTCGTCACGGCCGCGATATTTTGAGGTGACAAATGCGAACCGGGGCGGATCTTCAGCAGCACGCTCGCTTTTGCCGGTTGGCGCGAATCGAGAAAGACGGATTCCTTCGGAAACGTAATATGCACGCGCGCCTGTTCAATGGCCGAGAGCGCCTGGATCGACCGCTCCAGCTCGCCTTCCAGCGCACGGTGGAAATTGAGGTGCTCGGTGAATTCGGTGGCGCCCAGATTGGTCTTGTCGAACAGTTCGTAGCCGATCCGCCCCGTTCTGGGTAAACCCGCGGCGGCCAGGTCCAGGCGCAGTTCCGCAACTCGCGCGGAAGGCGCCAGCACCGCGGTCCCGTTCTCCGAAACGCGGTATTCGGTGCCCGCTTCCTTCAGCTTTTGAATGATGGCCGCCGCATCCTCCGGCGCAAGCGACGTGTAGAGAGCTTTGAAGTCGCTCTCCCGGTGCCACGACGAAAGCCCCATCACGGCCGCCACCACGGCGAGCGCGGCCACCACAATGGTGATTCGTTGCCGCAGATTCAGCGCGGCCAGAAGTTTCCGGAGCTGATCCATCTTCCGCTACATCTGCATCTTCATAATTTCCTGATACGCGGAGATTACTTTGTTCCTCACCGCGAGAAACAGGCTCGAAGACAAGTCGGCGCGCTGCGCGGCGATGGCCGCCTTATGGATGTCGTCCGAGTCTCCGGAGAGAAACTGCTGCGCCGCCTTCTGCGAGTTCGCCCCGTCGAGCTCCACATTCTGTATCGCGCCCGCCAGAAGATCCTGAAACCCCGTCGAACTCCCCTCGCCCGGCATCGGGATCGCCGCCGGGACCGGCATCTGCGTCGAAATATTGGTAATGGGGACCACTGTTGTTCCTTACCTATTTGAATCACGCGCCACTTGAATAAATCGCTACTTGAA
>PLFE01000178.1 GCA_003136675.1 Bryobacterales bacterium | reverse complement strand
GGCTGACCCATACTCGGATTTGGGCGATCCCCAGACCCTGAACCTCTACGGCTACGTTCGCAACAACCCGCTGAGCATCACCGATCCTGACGGACATGGGTGGTGGAGCGACCTCGGGAACGGCCTCGCGAACAGCACCTACAGACCGCTCGTTCAAGCAATCGGACATCCCATAAATACGGTAGCGGGAATAGGCCACGCGCTTGCACATCCAATCGCGACCGCAGAGGCAATCGGCAGCGGAATTAAATCGACCGCCGTCTCGGTATCGCAGGGGGACGGACTTGCGATAGGCACCGTTATCGGTACAGTTGCAATGACTCTTGTCCCTGGCGCTGGAGAGGCCGGAGACGGCGCGGAAGCCGCCGCCGACATCAGCCGGGTTAGCGAAGCTGGACAAGCAACTTCTAAAGCCGACCAGATAGCCAACACTATCGAACAGGGCGGCTTCAAGGTTACCCAGAACGCGAAGACCGCAGGCCAAGATGCAAACGTCACAATCACTCATCCAGACGAACCAGGCGTGAAGCTCAATCTGCGAAGCGAATCCCACCCCCTACCCGGCGGCGGGGAGCCCGTTCCTCACGTCAACGTCGAGAAAGTCACGCCACGAACGGGCACCACACCGAAGCAAGTGGAAAACACGCACATCACACAATGAAAAAGACCTTCACATACGAATACGAAGAGGCAAGCCCAGGTTCCCTGAGCTATGAAATCTCGTTAGAAGAAAACGAGCGGCTAGTAACTCTTGTCGAAGACGGAAAGCCAATCCTCTACATGAACCGGCCAGCGATGCTCACACTGGCGAAGCTTCTGATAAAGCTCGCAGAGGGCCCTTACGAGGAGCAGTTCCACCTTCATCTTAGGAGAGACTTCGGCGACGGGCCGGACGCGCTTACCGTCATGCTTTACCCCGACGATGTGCCGGTGAGGGCGCCGTACGGAAGCTAACTCGGCCGGAAATGCGAACTGTAGCTCCGGGGATGACAAACGTGGCGAGCACGTACGCCTACGACCGCAATCCTATCCGCCACAGAAACCGGAGGGACTTCCGAGTGNNGGAGTTCCGGGAAGCACTAACGAAACGTTCACCTACGATGCGGAAAATAGAGTGAATACGGCGAACGCGAATGGAACCATCACGTACATTTACGATGGCCAGGGCCGGCGCGTGGAAAAAACGGCCAGCACATTTTCGACGATCTATCTTTACGATGCGGCGGATAAAGCGATCGTGGAAACGACTGTTCCGGTCACTGGAACCAGCTTCCCGACCGACGCTCCGGTAACTGGCACGGAATATCTGATCGAGGATCATCTCGGCAGCACACGTCTCTCGATGAACAACCAAGGCCAAGTAGTGCGACGCTATGATTTCCTGCCGTTCGGTGAAGAGATTGTGGCGGGAGTTGGCGGCCGCGGAGCGGATTACGAGCCATCGAATTATGTGTATCCGACGACGCCGGATGATGTGTTGCACAAGTTTACGTCGAAGGAGCGCGATTCGGAAACCGGCCTGGATTTCTTTGGGGCGAGATATTTCTCGTCGGCGGAGGGAAGGTTTACGAGTCCTGATAGGAGCACGATCCCCGTTCCTGTTCCGTACGCTGATTTTTGGGAGCCGCAAACGCTCAATATCTATTCTTACGCGACGAACAACCCATTGTCGGTAATCGATAAGGTCGGACACGCGAAGAACTCGTCCAATATAAAGGACATGGGAGCAGGGTGGACGATGAGGATCGACACCAGAGGGGCCGACCACGTCAATGTCCATTTCGAAAAGTCGGGCAAGGACATAAAGTATGACCTCAAGGGCGGAAAGCTAGTGCCCGCACATGACGACGCGGCCCCTAAGTGGCTCCTGAAAAAGGCCCAACGGATCCTTGAGGACACCGGCAAATTCGAAATGGCGGCTGAAAAAGGGGCATTCTCCGGGGCAAAAGTCACGGACGATGCTCCCGTAGGTGGAACCGCGGCATCCATTGCAATTTTGCAACTGGCGGACATCGGCTTGCAGGCCCTTCAGCAGCTTCGGTCCCAGCAGTCCGAATTAGAAACTGGGTACCACCTCGACCTAGCCGGAGAGAGGGTCGTGACAAATTTGGCAAAATATGGCGACAACGAGGGCCCCGGTGCGAGCGTGACCGTTGGCGACGACAAGGATGTCTTTACTTTGGGAGACGACGGAAAGTGGCTTGACCAAAAGGGCAACCAGCTGAACCAATCGCCGGATGGCCAGTTCTACATAACTCACGGGAAGAGCACGCCTTCATGATCATCGTGAGGCAAGGATACACATATAAAGCCCGCAGGGATTTCGTTTTAGGTGAGATCCTGCATTTCCCCACTCGGTGTCTTGTAAATACGACTCACATGGGGTTGTGGGCCTTGGGGATCGGGCAGATTTTCAGGTCGGATGATGATGGCGATTCGTGGTCGGACGCCAGCGGCAATTTGGACATGACTGGCAGCGCGGTGGCGCAGGGCCTGGCCGAAGTTGGACTGGCCCTCCTTCTCTTCATTCAATACTCGGAAGAGGTTAAAGTATTTCGTTGCGATAAGCCGGGAAGTTGGTTCTGGTCGTCGACGCTGCCGGGTTCGCTCAATTGTCAAGCGGTCGTGGTGGGCGACGGAACCGTGGTGGTCGCGGCCGAGGCCCGCGCGGTCCTCGCGATCCGCACTAGTTCAGATCAAGGAGCAACTTGGCAGACGTTGACACAGTTCCCAGCCCGAGGGCCCCTGTCGTTCTTCGACGTTAGCGACAGCGGCGAGGCGCTCGCAATTTTCCTGTTGGAGCGCGAGTCCGTGGCGGGCGTGGAATTGTACTCCCAGATTTGTCTTATCCGCCTTCCGGGAGGGTCAGTTCTGGACGAGATTTTTGTCGAGTCTAATATACGATCGGGTACCCGTGTCGGTCCGAGGAAGTGGTTATTGGGGTCAGATGGCGCATTGCTGTGCTTGGATGCTGAGGCGTCAAAAGTGACGGTCGAAAGAGCCTTGTGCGACCCGAGCGCGAGCGTTAGCGCGATGGACTTCCAGAAAGGGGTCCTTCTCACTGTCGAGGAGTCTGAATCCTCGTCGGGGGTGCACTTCGCCCTGGAGGACTCGCGCACGGGGCCTTTGACCTTTCCGATAATGTTGTCGAACCCTGTGTGGGATGCCAAGATCGTCAGAGACGGGGTTGTCATCTTGACGGAACAGGGGGCGTTCAAGTGCGCCATCCGTGACGAGAGTGGCTTTTCGTGGCTAGCGCCGACGGCGGCGGAGCCGCAATAAATCTGCGCGAACGAGCCTCGATGAGTACCGAAAGGCAGAAGCAAATCTGGATAGGTCTGGTCGGGGTAAGAACCTTGCCCAGCTCCGAACTGCTCAGAGAAGCCACCGGAGACTACGTAAATGTTTTGACTTGGGCCTCCGACGAGGCCGAGTTTAGGAATAAGGCGGCGGAGCTAATGGACTCCCTCAAGCTGTTCCTCGTTGCAATCGAGAACCCGGGACCTTTGAGCGACAGAGGAAGTGCCGCCAACAGGGAGGAGAGCATTTCGGAGCTCGCGGCTATGGTGCGAGAAAACCCGGTCGCGATAATCTACGGGACGTTCCACACGTGGACCGAAAAGGACATGTAGTGAGGTAGTGTCAATGACTGGCCCAACCGCGTCATCGAAAACATGAACATCGGCCACCAGAACTCCAACAACGTCAACCTGGTGGAAAACACAACCCTCAACAGCCGTCTTCAAGTCAGCGCGCGCAACGCTCAACTCGGCTCCACTTTCCCGGTTCAGTTCAGCTTCACTTACGGAGCCACCGGCGAGAACAACGGCAACCTCACCGCCCAGCAAATCCAAACCATCGCCGCCCCCAATCCGCCGCTCGGCGTCACCATCCCCGCGCTCAACCTCACTCAGAATTACACTTACGATGCCTACGACCGCATTCTCTCCGCCACTGAAACCGGAGGGACTTCCGAGTGGACCCAGAACTATCTTTACGACCAATGGGGCAACCGCGCCGTGCAGACCGGTAGTTACATTCCGAACCCCAACGGAACGCCAACGGCGGTAACTCAGTTCACTAACAACCAATGGCTGGGAACCGGAGCGAGTTACGACGCGGCGGGCGACGCCAC
>PLFE01000151.1 GCA_003136675.1 Bryobacterales bacterium | reverse complement strand
CATCGGCGTTGATCGGCGGCTAACCTCTTCCGTCCAGTTCCCGACCCCGTGCAGACCGGGTAAGCCCAAACCATTGTCACGAAACAGTACGCGCCGCGTGTGTGCCAGCCCTCAAATGCCATTCCCGATCCCATCAAGGTAAAGTATGGAATCCACGGCGCTAATATCACGCTGTAGATGAGCACGTTCGGGCCAGCTGCTACCCTCCAAGACACAAGTGAGGGCGTCAGTGAGCAAAAAAGTGAAGATCAAAGCCCGGATATACGTCAGGACTTGGCCGGTTAAGGGCCGAAACAGGAACGAAATCAGTTTGAATGTTCGCGGCCCATGCCTCAGCGCGTCTTCCCGCGAGACACGAAAGCGGCTATCGGGACAAAAACTGCAATCAGAAGCCACCAGGCCAAAGGAACCATGAGGAACACGGCCCCGATCTTCGCTTTCGTGTGCCCGAGGGCCACGTCTCCGTAGATGGCCAAAGATCCCAGCGTGATAACCAGCATCGTGACATTCAGCGTCGCTCGGGTAAGAACCGACCAACGTTGCGAAACTGCGTTGGCCAACACCACAGCCACGAATGGGGACAGCACCCACGCGGCGAAAAGCAGCAGCAGGATTCGGGAATTTTGGTGGCGAGCCGCATACAGCATGAAGCCGAGCGAACCCACTGCCCCAACCAGCACCGCGATCCGACCTGCTGTTCGTAGAAGCCCAGCCATCAACGGAGTTGGAGCCACATGCACAGCTAAACTTTATAGCACAAAGCGTGCCGGGCGGCTCGGGCGCGTTGATCAGCCAGCCGGGCAAGGGAAATGGCACTCGGCTTGTAGTCCGGATTCCGGCGCCGACGGATTCTTTCCGTGCGCTGGACCTTGTTAATTAGAGAACGATCATGTACCTAATCCTGGACGAGCTTGAGTTCAACTAACCCGCATAAGGGAAAACCCTTATTTTTCAAGGAATGAATAAGTAGTATCAACTTCTGCGCCTGGAACCCTAGTAACATGATTTTGGGTGGTAGTACTAAGCACTCCTAGGGTAATAGAACCGGGCATAGAACTTCAGGGGCACATTTAGGACCACAGGGGTAACCCCGGTAGGACTTTTGTAGAAATTCTCATAGAGAAGTTCCAGGAAATGCACACAGAGTAATGGTAATCTCAATTCAGATTTTCGAGTTATATCCTAAACTTTTAGTACAGAGCTTCCGATAGAGGCGCTGTGGAGACGATGGCCAATCTCAATCCCGGTTTGGGCCTGAACCCTCGAGAGGCACTGGCGCCTGCCATCCTTTCGGATGTTCCCGGTATCCGAATCCTTCTTGCTGATGAGCCGTCCGTGTTTCGAGACGGCCTACGAGCACTGCTTTCTGCTCAACCAGATTTAAAAGTAGTAGCCGAGGCTTCGGATTACCAATCCGTGCTCGCCTTGGCGGAGAGGTTTCGTCCGGAGATTATTCTCTTCGAACCCGAAGGCGCCGGTTCGGCGCTCTCGATCTTGCGCGATCTGCAGGAATCTCACTTACCTTGCCGCGTTATTCTTTTGACCGCGACCGAAGACGCCGATCTGCTTTCGCAGTCCGTGCGCTATGGAGTCGCTGGAATCGTTCCGAAGAAGAGCCCTACCGAGCTCTTGCTGAAGAGCATTCGCAAGGTGAATGCCGGCGAATTGTGGCTGGACCGCGCTACCACCGCGGATGTTGTTCGCCAGTTGGCCGGCCGCCCGATCCCCGCGCCGCGTAACTTGCCGCAAACGGATAAACCCGTCGCGTTAAGCCGCCGCGAACGCGAAATCACCGCATTGGTCGCCCAGGGTTTCCGCAACAGGGAAATCGCCGACAAGCTGTTTATCAGTGAACAGACGGTGAAGAATCATATGCACAACATCTTCGAGAAAGTTGGAGTGCAGGACCGCCTGGAGCTCGCCCTCTACGCGATCTATCACCGCATGTACGAGTAACAGTGGGGCAGGCCTACAACCTGCCTCGTTTCTTCTTTCGCCCCGCTCGTTCAGCCCTATGTATTCGGCCCTACGTGTCCCGCGTCCCATATTCCTTCAGCTTGTTATGAAGCGTCTTCAGGCTGATCCCTAAAATCTCCGCCGCGCGCGTCTTATTATTCTTCGTATGTTCCAGCGTCCGTAATATCAAAACCTTTTCGGCTTCCTCTACAGTCGTGCCAATGGCCAGCCGGAGCGAATCCGGGCCGGCACCCGCGTGAAGAATCGGACTCGGTTCCGCCGCGGCATCCAGAACCGGCGCCGTCACCTCCAGAACCGCGGCTTCCGGCTCGCCCGCCACAACTCCGCCAACCACCGCGGCCGCCGCAAAATCCGCCGGTTTCAGCTTCTGTATATGCACGGGAAGATTCTTCATTTGAATCTCGCCTTGGGCCGTCAAAATCACTGCGCGCTCCAGAACGTTTCGCAACTCCCGGATGTTGCCCGGCCAGTCGTGAATCTCAAAGGTCTCGGCCACCTCCGCCGAAATCCCGGTCACCCGCGTCTGGTGCTTGCGGTTCAGGTCGTTGATCAGCGCCTCGGTGATGGCGGCGATATCCTCTTTCCTCTCGCGCAGCGGAGGCATATGGATATGGAACACGTTTAGCCGGTAGAACAGATCCTCGCGCAGGAAGCCGCCCTTCACAGCTTCATCGGGAACTTTGTTGGTGGCGGCCACAATGCGCACATCCACTTCAAATTCGGCCTTTCCGCCCAGGCGGCGCACCTTGGAATCCTCCAGAATCCGCAGCAGCTTCGCTTGGGTTCCCAAGGGCATCTCACCGATCTCGTCGAGCAACAGCGTCCCGTTTTGAGCGATTTCAAAACAGCCGGCACGCCGCTCCGTCGCGCCCGTGAATGCGCCCTTCTCGTGTCCAAACAGCTCGCTCTCGATCAGGGTTTCCGGGAGTGCGGCGCAGTTGATCGCCACAAAAGGTCCGTTGTGACGCGGGCTCAATGCATGGACCGTGCGCGCGACCAGCTCCTTTCCCGTCCCGCTTTCCCCGGAAATCAACACGCACGCTTTACTGGGCGCGGCCTGCTGCAGCAGAGCGAAAATCTCCTGCAGGCGCGGCGAATGCCCCACCATCTCTCCCAGGCTGCCCTTGTACTGCAACTGCCTTTCGAGAACCTTCTTTTCGGTGCGGAGCCCCGCATGCGCCGCTGCTCTCCGCAGCAGCGCGTGCAGAACATTCGGCTGAACAGGTTTCTCCAGAAACCAGTAGGCCCCCATTTCGTGCACCGTTCGCAGCGCCGTCTCGATGTTCCCGAACGCGGTGAGCACAATCGTGGGCGGCATGTCGCCATGTTCGCGAAGCGCCTTCAGCAGTTCGTAGCCGTCCATGTGCGGCATGCTGAGGTCCGTCACGATCACATCCGGCTGGAACACGGGCACTTTATCGATCGCTTCGCTCCCGTCCGACGCGGTTTCGGCGGACATGCCCCACGCCTTCACCATCCCCGCAAGTCCGGTGCGCTGGCTGCTTTCATCGTCGACGATCAGGACTTTCACGGTGCGTTCCATCGGGTTCTTTTACAATGATAGTGGAGAGACGCGAGACGAATGGGGATCGACCAGCTACTAGCGCGCGCCCGGCACCGCGTTTTCTTACAGTCGCTGACCGACGCAGCCTGCTGCGCCGCCGCTGTATTTGCCCTCGTTTGCGCCCTCGTCTTGATCACCGGAACGGGTTTGCTGGCCCTTTGGATTCCTGTGGCCGCCGCGTTGCTCGCGCTCGGGCTGGCTTCGTTCCGCGCATTCCGCGCGCGCCCCACCCCCTTGCGCGCCGCCCGTACGCTCGACCTCAGGTGCCGCCTGGCCGACGCCCTTTCCACCGCGGTTCACTTCCGAGAATCGGACGTCGGAACCGCCAAAGCGCAGCGCGCCCAGGCCGAGGCCGCCGCGCGCACTGTGGTCGTGGAAGACGCTCTACCGTTCCGACGGCCCCGCTGGCTCTACCCCGCGGCTGGCTTTGTTTCGCTCGCTTTGGTCCTGTTCATCGTGCGCTTCGGAATCGAGCGCCGGCTGGACCTGGCGCCGCCGCTCCTCACCATCCAACAGGACCCGCTTTCCATGGCCGCGCGCCAGGACAAAGCCGCGAAGGCCAAAGAGAACCCGAACACCGATGCCGACGTCCTGAGCCGCCTCGGCACCTCAACTCCGGACGACCCCTCCGAACAGAACCTCCCCAACCCTCCCGGAACCGCGGTGGACGCCGCCAACCCGGCAAATCCCAACGCTCCGCCCGCCAATGTGGCAAACGGTAAGGCAGCCGACGGGAACCAGGACGAAGCCGGCTCAAACGACCCGCAGCGCGCCGGCGATCAGAAACCCGGCGCCGATCAACGCCCCGACCAGCCCCCATCAAGCCGCGAGGGCGCGCCGCAATCCGCTCAATCCGGTTCCAAGGGACAAGGCTCACCCGAAGGCTCCGGCATGCTCAGCAAACTCCGCGACGCCATGGCCGGGCTGATGTCCAAGCTGAAGCCGCAAGGAAATCAATCGCCTCCGGGTGGTCAGCAGAATTCCCAGCAAGCCAGCGGAAAGCAGCCGAGCGGCAACCAGCAGAGCGGCCAGAAGGGCAACCAGAACGGCCAAAAGTCCGCCGACGGGCAGCCGCAGGCGGGCGAGGACGACGAAGCCGCGGCCGATTCCGAGCAAGGCAAGTCCGGCGACGGCAAAGGGAAAACCGATCAGAATGCGGCGGCCAAGCCGGGCAGCGGCATGGGCCATTCCGATGGCAGCAAAGAGTTGAAAGATGCCGAGCAACTCGCCGCCATGGGCAAGCTGAGTGAGATCATCGGCAAGCGCTCGGCCAGCATCACCGGCGAGATGACCATCGAATCTCAATCCGGTCCCCAGCAGTTAAAGACCGCTTACGCCCGCAGCGACGCGAAACACGCTGCCACATCGGGCGACATCGCCAGGGACGAGGTCCCCGTCGAACTGCAATCTTATGTGCAGAAGTATTTCGAGCAGGTGCGTAAGAAGCCGGCCGTGAAGCGCGAAACGCGAACCGCAAACCCCTGACTGCCGTCAGGGCATTAGAGGGATTCGGCGGTCGGGCAAATTCGTGCGCTGGCCCGGATTGCGGAACTCCACCACGAGAGGTTGCTGAGAGTGGAGCAGAAGTAGATCTATTTCGAGCCGGTGCGTAAAAAGCTAAAATCAACCAATGAACCTGCCGCAAACCTGGAGAGTGGCTATTGCGTTGGCCTTGCTCGGGCAGGTTGGGAGCGCCCTCGAAATAGAACGGGAAGGTGCGCTGAACAACGTCATCCCCTCCACCTTCAGCACTTACGCTCCACCCGCTCCCACCGGCGGCGGGAGGCTGGCGCTTTTTACGAAGTCGAACACCACGTATTTGCTGTGGGATTCAGTTGACCCCGCAACCAGATATTACGAACTGTGGGGTTGCGTGCTCGCGACCGTGGCGCCCCCGGCATGCTCGCCGAACGCAGCCAATCCCCAGCAGCTTCAGATTTACGCTCTTACATCGGGGAATCACGCTGCTTTGTTTCCAGGACTGAAAGGCGAATCCAATGTCGGCGCGCCAGCCTTCTCGCCAGACGGCTCGCAGCTCTCACTGAGCGTCGCCAACCCCAGCATGGTGGGCAACGAGCCCTACCTGTGTACGCCGCGTTCCAGCGTGCCGGGACAGGGCTGCGGGAACGACGCCTGGACCTGCCCAATCACCCTGACCACGGGAAGCAACCCGATTGCCCTCGGAGTCTGCACCAACCGGACGAACATCCCGCCCCCCAATCCGGGATCGCAACAGCCCTACCCTTACGGCGTCTTATACACCACCTTCGGGCAAGGCGCATCGGGTCCGTCGAGCGGATACTGGGGTCTGGCCCTGAGGTATGCGGTCTGCGGAACGGGAACCGCGCTGGGCCCTTGCAATAACAACAACTACCTTGGCTGTTTCTCGCCAGGCGTCTATAGCTGGTCCAGCCCAGGGAACTACAAGCTACTGAACGCGGGAGCCAACGCGAAAGGGGCCAAGGGTCAATACTCGCCTGAGCCCGTTTCGAGCGCTCAACCGTGTCCCGCGATCGAGGCCAGCGGTTTCTTCTATACGCCGCCCAAGAACCCGCATTACCCCCTGTTTTGCTTCGATTCAAATTTTGACGGCCAAAATCCCTGGAACTGGGAGGCTTACTGTTGGGCATTCCCGACGGCGGAGAACCAGAACTATTCCCTCGGGACGCCGACCGCGCTGCTCACTTGGGGTACGAATGGCGGCCTGCTGGACGACGAGCCGTGCGGGGATTGGAATGAGCATTTCCATCCCAACGCCACTTTTACGAACCTGGTTTTCTACTCTTCCCACCAAAACCTGACGGAATACAACGGCGCGCCGAGCACAGGCGCCACCTGGGGGTGCGACACAACGCTGGGCTATCCTGGATCGGCCCAGACACCCCCCGTTGCGCCTCTTGATGCCTGGAGCCTGGGCCTGACTTATTCGTTTTCAGCGGAGACGAATCCGGCTGGAACGCTCACTACCTCCGGAACAGCCGAGCGTCTCACCAACGTGAATGTACCGAACTCGGCCGACAACATTCAGGTTTGCGGCGCTTCGTGTCCGCAGAGCTATCCGGACGGCAGCTATTTTCCCTTTGGCGGAGGAGATAGCGCGTGGGGTCCGAATTCGACATATTTCACGCTGGTGAATACGGCGGGAGCGGGCGCGAATAACCAGGGCGCGATCTTTTCCATGACGCTGGAGCAGGTGAAGGGACCTTAGCCATACGAGCTTCAACTGATCGCCAGCTTGACCGGCTTGCCGGCACGGCTGAGCATTTCCACGAGCGTATCGATGGTGAACTTTGCCGTTTTCTTGTTCACCACATCGGACACTCGCGGGCGCGAGACCATCAAAATCTCGGCGGCCTCGGCCTGTTTCAAGTGATGTTTTGCAATCCAGGCGGACAGCTCTTCCATCAGTTGCTGCTTCAGTAGCCGCGTGTCATTGATCTGCTTGCGAGACGCAGCCTGCAGGCGTTTGGCCTCCTGCGGAGTAAAACCCAGTTCCAGGAAGAGGTTCGCTCCCGGCTTCGTTACATGGCGGATTTCGGTGTCGATCGTCACTTCTTTTCCTTCCTCGTACCAGCCACTGCGCGATAGCGCGTCGCCGCGATAGCTCGCTCCCGCTCGCTGGTTACCCGAGTCTTCTTTGTGAAGCATTGGAGTACGTAGATGGCTTCTTCGAACTTGGCGACGTACAGCAAACGGTAGATGCCGCTCGCTTCGCGGATGCGAATCTCTCTTGTACCCGCACCCACATCGTCGAACGGTTTCCAGTCGTCTGGATCAAGCCCGGCCCGCACCGGACCTTCCCCACCTGGAAGCCCGCCTCTTTGCGGGCGTCTCTTGGGAATGTCAAAAGATCGACGTAGGCAGACCCTACCCAGCGGACCTGTTTTTCATCGTCCATGCGGCGTTCATGTATAAAATTTTATACGCGGCTGGCGGCGTAAGCCAAGGCGGATTGTTGTTAGAACGAGGGGGCTCTTGCCCCCCGAGGCGTCGTGATACAAAGGGCGAAGCTCGCCGCGGCAAGCGACCAATTGTTTGGAGTGATCGGTCGGCTAACCACGTCCGGCGTTTTGACTACAGCCGCGTTGCCGCTAAACGACGAGTCCAGCGCAATCACGTCCGGACCGGACGGTAATCTCTGGTTTACGGTCAGTTTTGCTGGCGCTTCGGGCACCGGGGTGGACAGCATCGGGAAAATCACCCCTGGGCTTTCGATGACGCTCTACCCGCTCCCTTCGGCGAGGTTCGTGTCGGACGGGATCGTCGCTGGTCCGGACGGAGCCCTTTGGTTCACAGAAATCAACGGCAACGGGATCGGGCGCATCACCACCAGTGGATTGATCACGCAATACCCGCTCCCGGGCGCGCCGAACCAGACCTTCGGCATCACCGTTGGCGCTGACCGCGCGCTCTGGTTTGCCTACAACGTAGCCGGCGCTGGGGGTTACTTCGTCGGCAGCATCGGGCGCATCACCGCCTCGGGCTTGGTGAGCATCTACCCGGCCCCAGCACCTACGGGACGAACGGCATCACTGCGGGCGCCGACGGCAATCTCTGGTTCACAGAGGGGGCGGGTGTTGGGCGCAGCACGACTCCGGGGGTCATCACAGAATTTTCCACAGAGGCCGATTACGGGCCGCAGTGGATCACGGCCCGCAACAACGCTCTATGGTTCAACGCAGTCGATGAGCAAAACGAGGCTGCAGTCGTCCAGATGAACACCTCTGGCGAAATTGTAGGTACCACTCCTGCGCCGCTGGCGGCGGCATCACTTCGCGGAATCGCGGTCGGCCCAGGGAACGCAATATGGATCTCGAACAATCTCTTTCCCGGCTTGGCTGACATCGCTCAACTGGTGACCGCCAGCGCGGATATGAGAGCCACTCCTTCAGGCCCCACGCCTACAACACCGATCTCCATTAGCGGAAGCGGCTTCGCCCCCAGCGAGACTGTCGTACTGAGTGTGGATAGCATCACCGCCGGGAGAGTGGAAACCGTCGCAGCCAGCGGCTCGGGGTCGTTCGGCGCGACCCTGACGCTCGGGCAAGCCTCGACCGGATACCATACCATCTTCGCCGCGGGTGAAACCAGCAAGCGACTCGGAATCGCCACTCTTACAGTCACCTCCGAGTTGACCGTATCTCCGTCATCCGTAGCTCCCGGCGGCACGATTTCCGTGGAAGGCTATGGCTTTAGTCCTTTTGCAACCCTTTCAGTGACGCTTTCGAATACGACGCCCCTCGGTAAGCCCGAGGCAAATATTAAGGGCACGTTCAGTGGCGGCAGCGGGATCTCGTACACCATCCCCGCTGGGACGAGCCCGGGCGTCTACACCATCAATGCTACGGTTCGAAGCAACGGCGGCGGCAGCGCAAGCACAACGTTCACCGTCGAGTAGGGGAGGCGACCCGGCGGCGCCGTTTCCTGATGAACTCCATCGTGGGCGCCTGAGTAGATCGGAATTATCCAACCCGCGCCCGTGACTTACGAAATTCAGGAATCGGCCCAACCAATCCAACGACTTAACTCAAAAGCGCCTTCGCGGGCGATCCGCGGATGGTATCTCTTAAAAAGGGCAGGGCATGCTCGATGGCAGAGCTCGAACCACGGTGAACGCTGGCACGCAAAATACCCCAGTCGAGGCTCAGACCCGACTCATAACTAAAACAGAATCAACCTTTTCCAAGAGTCCTTGTTTTTCAAAAAGCTCTCAACGAACATGCAACTCCCAAGGTTTCTTAGGGCGATCGGAATCCCGATCTTCCACGCGGTCGTAAAGATATAAATTCGAAACGGATCCAAGCGATTCGTTATAAAGGCTGACCAGCCCCAACGCCGCGCGAAGGTCCTCCTGAAACTCGTGGATCGCTTTCAAATGCGGAGCCAGCGCGGGCTGCCTCGCTCCACTGCCGGTTTGCAGAAACTTCTGAAACCCGCCGTCCACCAGCGACGCAATCTCGTCGCCCATCAGGACGCCGGCCTTCTCGGTCACCTTCGGCCGCTCGGCGCCATCCGCAATGACGGCGGCAATGCCGTTACGCGACACCCTGTACTTGCCGCCGCTCAACGAAAGCGAGCTCGTCTCGAACCCGGCGTCCCGCGCCCGTTGCAGATAATCCTCGAAAGTCAGCTTTTTGGGGCGGTCGCGATGAAAGAGCATATGAATCATTATAATTGCCGCATGCCATTTGTGCTTTCCCTCGATGAAGGGACGACGAGCGCGCGCGCCGCCGTCTATGACCGGCAAGGCCGCCGCATCGCCATGTCCACCCGCGCTTTCAACTGCCAGTACCCGCAGCCGGGCTGGGTGGAACAGGACGCGGAGGAAATCTGGAGGCTGCAAATCGAAGCGGCCCGCGAAGCGATTGCACAAGTTTGCACAACCCCCAATGAGATCGCCGCCCTCGGCATCACCAACCAGCGCGAAACTGTGGTCGTTTGGGACAAAGTCACCGGCAAACCGATCGCGCCCGCTATCGTTTGGCAGTGCCGCAGGACTGCACAATATTGCACAACCCTTGCACAATCGAGCGACGCCAAACTCATCGAAGAGCGCAGCGGCCTCGTGATCGACGCCTATTTCTCCGCCAGCAAAATTCGCTGGCTTCTGCACAACGTGCACAATTCTGCACAACGGGCCGCAAACGGGGAACTACTTTTTGGCAACATCGACACCTGGCTCATCTGGAACCTGACCGGCGGCCGGTGCCATGTCACCGATGTGACAAACGCCTCACGAACCATGCTCATGGACCTGGAATCAGGCGACTGGGACGACCACCTGCTGCGCATCTTCGAGATACCCCGAGCCATGCTGCCCAAAATCGTCCCCTCCAGCGGCATCGTTGGGGAAACCGACGCAGCCATCCTGGGCGCGGCAATCCCCATCTCCGGAATCGCCGGCGATCAGCAAGCGGCTCTGGCCGGTCAGGCATGCTTCCGTCCCGGATTGAGCAAGAACACCTACGGTACCGGCTGTTTCGCGCTGCTGCATTCCGGCGCCAAACCACCCCATTCCAGGAATCGCCTCCTCGCCACCCGAGCGGCCTCCATGGGCGGAAAGGCTTTCGCGGTTGAGGGCAGCGTTTTCGTGGCCGGCGCAGCCGTGCAATGGTTGCGCGACCAACTCGGCCTCATCGCTACCGCAGGCGAATCCGAACAAATGGCGGAATCTCTTCCCGATAACGGCGGGGTCTACGTCGTACCGGCCTTTGTCGGCCTGGGCGCGCCGCATTGGGATTCGAACGCCCGCGGCCTGGTCTGCGGCCTTACCCGGGGCGCTGGCAAAGCGCACATCGTGCGCGCCGCCCTCGAAAGCATCGCCTTCCAGACCCGGGACCTCGTCTCCGCCATGGAGTCCGATTCGGGCGAGCCACTGAAAGAACTGCGCGTCGATGGAGGCGCGTCGATGAACAATTTCCTCATGCAGTTTCAGGCGGATCTGCTGGGCCGTCCCATCGTCCGCCCCACCGATTCCGAAACAACGGCTCTCGGCGCGGCTTACCTCGCCGGCGTAGCGACGGGTTTCTTTTCCGGACAGCAGGAACTGGAAAGCTTTTGGCAGGCCGACCGCCGCTGGGAGCCAGCCATCTCAGAAGACCACCGCAAGCAGCTCATCGCCGAATGGAATCAGGCAGTTGCACGCACCCGGGCCTGATGCCGTACAATAGTAATTCCTCTATGCGAACTCTATTTCTGAACCCGCCCTCGTTCGAGGGTTTCGATGGCGGAGCGAGTTCCCGTTGGCCGGCATCCCGCGAGATCGAATCCTATTGGTATCCCGTGTGGCTCTGCTATCCGGCCGGCATGTTACCGGACAGCAAGGTGGTGGATGCGCCGCCGCATAAAATCTCGATCGAGCAAACCGTGGAAATGGGCAAGGATTTCGAACTGCTTGTCCTGTTCACTTCCACTCCAGGTTTCGAAATCGACGTGAAGATGGCGGAGATGATGAAGGATTCGAATCCGAAGCTGAAGGTCTGCTTCGTCGGTCCTCCCGTCACGGTCGAGCCCGAAAAAACTCTGAAGCGATCTAAGGCAATCGATTTCGTGGTTCGGCGTGAATTCGACCACCAGATTGTCGATTATGCCAACGGCAAACCTCTCGAAGAACTACCGGGCGTTAGCTTCTGGAAAGATGGCAAGGTCGTCAACAACCCCGAAGGCCCGGCCATCGAGAACCTCGACGAGTTGCCTTGGGTGAGCAAGGTTTATAAGCGCGACCTCGATATCACGCGCTATAACGTCCCGTTTCTGCTGAATCCGTTTATCTCCTTCTATACTTCGCGTGGCTGCCCGGCTATGTGTACCTTTTGCTTGTGGCCCCAAACGCATTCCGGCCATCGCTGGCGCCTGCGGTCGGCGGACGATATCGCGGCGGAAGTCCGTTATGCGCTGGATACGTTCCCGAACTTGAAGGAGATCTTTTTTGACGACGATACCTTCAACTATCGGAAGGAACGGACCATCGAAGTCTGCAGGAAGCTGAAGCCGCTGAACTTCACCTGGTCTTGCACCTCGCGCGTCACCACCGATTACGACACGCTGAAAGCCATGAAGGATGCAGGATGCCGCCTGCTGATCGTGGGTTATGAATCGGGCGACCCGCAAATCCTGAAGAACATCAAAAAGGGCGCAACCATCGACATGGCCGAGCGCTTTACCGCGAATTGCAAGAAGCTGGGACTCGTCGTCCACGGCGACTTCATCGTGGGCCTTCCCGGCGAATCGCGAGAGAGCATTCGCAAAACCATCGACTTCGCCAAGAAGCTGGACAACGAGACCATTCAGGTGTCGATTGCCCATCCGTATCCCGGCACCGAGTTCTATGATTACGCGGTGAAGAACGACTTACTTTCCATCGGGAATATGACCGACGAAGTTGGTCACCAGTTACCCAAGGTGATCTATCCGGGGCTCGATGAAGCCGAGTTAGTCGAGTGGGTGGAGCGTTTCTATGGTGAATACTACTTCCGTCCGCATGCCATCTGGCGCGTAGTACGCAAGGCCATCTTCAATACGCACGATCGCAGGCGCTTGACGAAGGAAGCCAAAGAGTACATGGCGCTGCGAGCCAAGCGCCGGCGGTTCGTCAGCGATCACCGCGCCGCGGCCGCAGTCTCCGCTAATGCGGGCGACTAGGTTATGGTCGCGCAAAAAACGCGAGTCTTCACAGCGCTGGTCATCGTCACAAACGTAGTAGGAAACCTGCTGCTCAGCATGGGCATGCGCCAGGTGGGGAGTATGCTGGGCCGTCCGCCTGTCGCTTATATCCAGGCCTTATTCCATCCGCTCGTGGCGGCGGGGGTTGCTCTGCTGATCGTCTGGATGATCTCCCAGATGACTCTGCTGAGCTGGGCGGACCTGAGCTACGTGATGCCTATCACGAGCCTCGGCTATGTGCTCGCCGCGCTCGCGGGGCGCGTCTTCCTCAACGAACAGGTAACGTGGCAACGATGGGGTGGCATCGGGCTGATTATGTTCGGGGTCCTGTTAGTCAGCCGCACAAAACCCCTTACTGAAACCAGGGCGTCGTCGGCATGTCCGTAAAATGGCTGCTGGTTGGGATCATTGTCGCGGCAACCACGGTGGGCTATCTGTTCCAGGCGCTCGGTATGCGGCAGCATGGCGAAGTTCACGAATTCCACTTCGGCGCGCTGCGGGACCTTTTGTCGGCGCTGGCGAGTAACCGCTGGATCATTTGTTCGGTCCTGGCGCTGGCCGCTTCGTTCTTCAGTTTCATGGCTCTGCTCTCCGTTGCGGATCTCAGCTTTGCGGTGCCCGCCACCGCGTCCAGCCTGGTCTTTGAAACCATCCTGGCGCGCCTGGTGTTGAAAGAGGCGGTGGATTGGAAGCGCTGGGCCGGCGCGGGGCTGGTCGCCTGCGGGGTCGCGCTTCTCGCGTGATTATCTTTGCGGCGCTGGCCGTCGCCTCCGCGGCCTATCACGCGCTCGCCTTTTTCGCCGCCCTACGCAAGTCCGCGGTGGGTCGCGCGCTTTCGCCTGCCGTCTCAATCCTCAAGCCGGTGCGCGGCCGCGACGATCGCTTCCTGGAAGCTATCCGCTCGCACGCTCGGCAGGACTACCCGGAGTTCGAAATCCTTTTCGGAACCACCAATCCCGCTGACCCGGCACGGGCGGACATCGAGCGGCTGGCTTCCGAATACCCGCACCTTTCCATTCGCCTGATCGACGTCCAAACCGATGCCCCCAATGCCAAGGTCGGCGTTCTCGAGAAGCTGGCTGAGCACGCGCGATTCCCCGTGCTGCTGATCAATGACAGCGACATTCTGGTTGCATCGAACTACCTGCAGCAGGTGGTAGCTCCGCTGGCCAATGAGAAAGTCGGCTTAGTGACGTGCCTCTATCGCGGCTCCGGCGGATCCCTGGCCGCCCGCGCGGAAGCACTGGGCATCGCCACCGAGTTCGCGCCCAGCGTTCTGGTCGCCCGGCAAATCGGCTTCAACGAATTTGCCATGGGCTCAACGCTGGCCCTGCGAGCGAGCGACCTCAAGCGCATCGGTGGATTCCACTCGATCCGCGACTTCCTGGCGGATGACTATCAACTCGGCAAACAGATCACGGCATTGGGACTCACGGTAGTCCTGGGCGGTCCGGTGGTCGAAACATCGCTTGGGTCGGGAAGTTGGACGGACGTCTGGAAGCACCAGCTACGCTGGTCGAGAACGATCCGCATTTCGCGCGCCGCCGGTTACTTCGGCTACGCCATAACGGTAACTCTCCTATGGTCTGCTCTGGCGGCGATGGCCGGATACAGCCTTGTCGCGGCAACGGCTTACCTGGTGCGTTGGATTGCGGGAGCATTCATCGCCGGCGCAGTTCTCAAAGATCGCGAAGCGTTGAAGCGCTGGTGGTGGATGCCGGCCCGTGATGCATTCGGCCTGGCAGTGTGGGTGGCTGGAACGATAGGCCGCGACGTGGAATGGCGCGGCATGAAAATGCGGATCGATTCGAGCGGCCGCATCGTCTAGTGGCTCTTTAGGAGACCCGCCGACCTTCAGGTTCATCAACGGGCCCGTTGCCCGCTGGTCGCCGTTCGCAGAGGACTTCTCGGCGCCCGGATTCAAGTATTTCGGTCGGCTGAGCGACCTTGAGGTCCGGCTGTCCGGCATTCTCGGCCGCAAGGTGGATGTAATCGAAGAGCCGGTACCCAAGACACGGTTCCAGGCCGAAATAGACCGAGATCGCGCCGTTGCCTTCTGACAAGCCGGCGCGTCCCTGCAAATCCGCGATCGCGATGCGCGTTAGCTGATCCCCACCGCATACGCTCACAAGGTCCAACGCCTCGACGACGCCCCAAGACTCCGCGCAGCGAATCTGATGGGTGTCGTCTAAGGGGGCGAATCCCCCGGCGGGTGTGATAGCATTTGCTTGCCACAGGAGGTATAAAATGCTGGCAAACTTCCTTGCGCTTGTGTTGCTCGCAAGCCCCGCATTTGGTTCCGTTGCATACATATCAAACTGCTGCAACCATCCTTCCACAATCAGCGTCTTCCGCACCGCAACCCACGCGCAGATCGCGCAGTGGACCGTCGGATTAGACGCGACTTCCGCTGTATTCGCTCCAGACGGAACAAAGCTCTATGTATCAGACGCGGAATCGAAGTCGATTTCGGTCATCCAGGTATCGACGGGGGATCTGACTGCGACCATACCTGTTGCCGGGTTGGTGGAGTCTCTGCTGATCAGCCCTGATGGGACGCGGCTCTACGGCGAATCCATCGACCCGAGCGAGTTCGTGGCAATCGACACGACGACCAACACCTTGATCGCCACCGTGGTTCTTCAGTACACCGACATCTATGGCTTCGCGATCAGTCCCGACGGACGCGAGGTTTACTCAAGTGACGGCTCGGCCGGACTGGCGGTAATAGACACGGCCTCTTTCGCTTTATCGACGCTGCCCGTTCCCGCGTCGGGTGTTGCGGTCACACCGGACGGCAAGTTCCTCTACACCACGATACTGGAAACCAGCGAAAGCACGGGGAACCTCACCATTGTGAACGCGAACACGGGCGCGGTGACCCAGACAATTCCTTTAGCGCCCGGTTATTTCCCCTATTTGGTCACGATCACGCCCGACGGAACGCAGGCTTGGCTGGGCGAGTATAAGGCGACCGGAGGCGCCTCTCGAATTGAGGTGGTTTCCACAAGCACATTTGCATTGACTGGGTTTGCGCTGCCGCCGAATTCGTTTCCCGGCAATGTCGTCTTCTCACCGAACTCCACAACCGCATATTTGACCGTCTCGGGCGGCCAGGTTGATGAGTACAAAGTTGCGGAGCAGCAGTTGGTTGCTGTGACTACCAGCGCCGGCGGCGCAGGCACACCGGCCATCAGTCCAGATGGCACCCTTTTGATTATTCCCAATTCCGGCGGATCGGCCTTGACGGCTATTGATGCCGCCACCGAGAAACCTTTGACGGCCACGGGTGTGGGATCCATGGAAGTATTTAACAGCTTCAACTCCGACATATTCGGTGGCGTTGCTGTCAGTGCGGATGGAACGCGGGTCTACCTGACGAACTACAGTTCACAGACGCTATCGGCCATCGACACCGCTTCCAAGAAGCTGATCAAGAGTGTCCCGGTGGGCAGCGAGCCGCTGGCATTGGTTGTTTCGCCGGATAACTCTAAAGTGTATGTGGCGAATTCCTCATCGGACTCGGTGAGCGTGATCGCAACATCAACCTTCAAGGTTGAGACAATCAGTCTGCCGGGCGCGCTATACGGTTATCCTTCTTCGATTGCAATTACACCGGACGGAACGCGCTTGTATGTTTCGGTGAACAATTTGCAGCCGGATTTTGGCGTCGCCGCGTGCTACATACTGGCGATCGATACCAGCTCGAATCAGGTGGTGAACTCGACGCGCATCCATTATCCGATGGCGCTTACGGTTTCGCCGGATGGGACCACGTTGTATGTGCTCGGCGGTGAAACGGACACCCTTTATACGATTTCCACGGCAACCAATGAGATTACGAACGAGCTGAAATTATCAGACTTTAGTCCGGAACAGCCCGTGACGGGCGGCATTGCCATCGCTCCAAATGGCGCGGAACTGTTTGCCACGGATGGCATTTCAGGGACGGTTTTTGAAGTCAATTTGGCAACGAACACTCTCCTCAAAGAGATCGCGGTGGGGCAGCAGCCGGGATCGGTCGCCGTAACGCCGGACGGCGCCGAACTCTGGGTCACCGATCTGTATGAAACTTCGGCATCCATTATCAACGTCGCGAGCGGCTTGGTGACTGGCGCGATCCCTCTCGGCAACCAATCGTTCGGCATTGCCTTCGGACCGCAATAACGAGCTATGGCGGAAGCCGATCGAGTTCCAAACGGCCATCGCCGCTCTCCGCGAGATACCTTCCCGTCGAGGAGAGAGTGTAGTGATGGAGTGCGCTCGGAGTTTGCTCTCTCGGTTTCCAGGATAGGATAATTCGGCCGGATAGCAAATCGATTATCATCTGTTTCTTCAGAACGGGTGGAAATAAGTCGTCCAGAAACATGTGACCGTAGCCCCATTTCTCCACGAGAGCCCGCGGCGAAGACGTAGCCGATTGAGTGATCTTCGAAAGATCGCCTTTCAGTATCATNNTCCCACCCGCTGACGGGCTGACCAGAAGAGCGATCCACGAGGGTGATTTCCGTATTGTTCCAGAAAGTCACGTCTTTTGCAGCGGTGCTCCAGACGAGCCGTTCTAAGAGAACCCAGCCAGTGAGGGCGGCAGCGGCGCCGATGCGCCAGCCTCCGGCGAGCGGAAAGTTACCTGTTTCAGTGCACGCCCGATCGAAGATCTTCCCATCCTCGCTGACCACGTGCCTACCGTCCAGCCAGAAAGTTTTACTCTTCCCTGCGACGGCGCAGGAAGTTCTATCACGGATCTGAATGACCCTGCCACACGCCAATACCGCATCGTCCTCCGAGTTCCAGGTGAGGCCCGACCAACAAGAACCGGGCACATCGGCGAGTCTGATGTTCTGCTCCGGATGCTGAACATCGATGATCAGGAGGTACGAATCTCCCGAAAGGAGCCGAGCTCCGTGTGAAAGCAACACCGCGATCCAATTGTCGTCCTCCGAGAACGCCACGGCTTCGACGAAATGGCTGGCGGGAACTGCTTCCTTGACCCCGGCGTTCAGATCCAATTCCCAGACATGCTGCCCCACGCCTCCGGATGCAACCGCGAGCGGAATCAGGAAGAGAGCCGAACGCAGCACCATGCCGTCAGCTTAGGCCTGCGCGAGAAAAAACTGCAGCACTGCTTGTTACAGTTTTTTCAACTGTCACAACAATTGTTGAGAGCTTCTGTCCGCGCGGCTCACCTAAATAAATGAGAACGCCCTTCCGTGGTGCCACAACACCCCGATAGCATCCTTCAATGGCCATCAACCTGCACTTGGCGGTAGTGGATTTAAAGGAGAAACGAAATGCTCGGAATGGGATTGCTCGGAACCATCATTGTGATTGTGTTTGTGATTTGGCTCGTCCGCAGGGTGTGACCTGGCTTTGACCTAGCCCTCGCGCATCCGCTGCGCCCATCGCAGATACCGGATCAACTCCCGCCGCGACCCCCAGCAGAACGAACAAAACCTCGGGAAGTCGATCGCCTTGGCCTCGATGCCCGAGTAAGTCTCGATTCGCCACAACAGATAAGGGCTCTTCCAGGGACGCAAGCGGTATCCGCGCGTCATTTCCCACACCAACCCGAACATCAGTCCGTTGAGCTTCCGGCGCGGGTGTTATTCATGCTGTCGCGCGTCGCGTAGTAACCCGTTCGGGTGCGCACGATGGGGTGGTTCGGTGCGTTCGCGATCACCTTCACCGCATGGTATGCGCCATCCATATTCTTGGTGGGAGGCGTGTAACCGATGGTGTATTGATTCCTGATGTCGCGCGCCACTTCATGCGCGATGCTCTCCACTTCGGTGACGTCCTTCGGAAAAAACGCCATGCCACCCGTGGCCTCCGTCAGCGCCAGCAAAGAGCGTTTGGCATGTTTGGCCTCGCGCTTCTCTTCTTCGGTAAGTAACCCAATCGCATAAATCAGGACATCGCTGCTCTGCGCTTCGCGAACCAGATTCTCCAGACTCACCATGCTCGCGTTATCGTCGCCGTCGGTCACCACCAGCAGCACGCGCTTGTCGCGCTTGGCCTTCTCCTTCATGTGGTCGATGGACATGCGGATCGCGTCCCGCATGGCCGTGCCGCCGCGCGAATCGATATGCGAGAGACCTTTCTTCATGTCTTCGATGTTGCTGCTGAAATCCGCATCCAGGTAGGCCTCGTCATTGAAATTGACGATGAACACCTCATCGGCCTTATTGGAATCGCGCACTAACGTCAGCGCGGCCGATTCCACGCCCTCGCGCTTGGGCCGCATGCTCCCGCTGGAATCGATAATGATCCCCAGCGAAACCGGCACGTCTTCGCGCTTGAACAGCTTGATGGGCTGGGGCGCTCCGTCCTCAAACACCTGGAACTGGCCCTGCGTCAGGTTGGTGATGAGGTGTCCGGACTTATCCTGCACAATCGCGGGCAGAATCACCAGCCGCGTGTTCGTGGTGAAAGTAGCTTCTTCCTGCGCGTTGCCGCGCGGGCCCATGTTGATGGTTAAGGTGAGCGCGACAAGCAGGGCCGCGCTACTGCGTAGGTGCATAATACCCGAGTCTCCAGCTTGCACGAAGTGGCGGCAGCCCGCGGGGCTGCACAAGCTTCACCTGCACGCGCCTGTATTTTCCGTCGCGACCCGAGTTCGTCGGGGTATATCCAAGCAAGTACTGGTTGCGGAGTTCGATGCCGATTTTGGCCGCAACATCGGGCAGATCGTTCAGGTTCTCCACCGGAAAGTGCCGGCCTCCGGTCTGCTCCGCGATCTCGCTCAGCAGGCCCGGACCAGAGAGTTCTTCGGCCGACCGTCCCCGAGAACTCATGGGCTCAAAGATGCCGATGGCGTAGATTTGAACGTCCGCCTCGCGGACTAAATTCTTGATTTCGCTCTCCGTGTAGCGGCTGCTGTTATCGCCCCCATCGGATATGATCAGCAACGCCTTGCGCGGATTGCGCGCCTTCTTCATGGTGTGCAGCGCCAGGTAAACCGCATCCAGCAGAGCCGTGCGGCCCTTGGACTGGGTGAAAGTGAGCTTGTTCTGGATCTCTTCCAGGCTGGTGGTGAAGGGATTCACCAGTTCCGGGCGATCGTTGAACTCCACCAGGAAGAACTCGTCCTCCGGATTGGCGCTCTTGAAAAACTGCGAAACTGCCTGCCGGGATTTCTCCAGCTTCTGCCCCATGCTGCCGCTGGTATCGAACACAATGCCCACCGAAAGCGGAGCGTCTTCACTCGAAAAATAGGCTACGGTCTGTTCTGCCTTGTCTTCAAAAATGCGGAAATTCTCCTTCTCCAGGCCGGTCACGAAACGGTTGAGCTGGTCGGTTACAGTCACGGGGATCTGCACCACCGTGGTTTCAACTCGAATGTTCGCCTTAGGCGCCGGCGCTTCTTTATCGCCCGGTTTGGCGCGCGGATCGATACTAACCTTGGGGGTAGTGGTGTCCGCCGGTTCAGCGGAAAAGAGGCTCAGAGCCAGTATTGCGGAGAGCGCCCCGCAAGCCGCAAATGGAAAAACGCGCATGCAACGCTTCCCTCGTTCTTCTGCGGTCAGTCTAACATACGCAACGAGTGTAGTAATATAGCGTGTGCGCCGAAGAATCCTGGGGGTGATCCCCGCTCGGTACGCTTCCTCCCGATTTCCTGGAAAAGCCCTCGCCACCCTTGTCGGCAAATCCATCATCGAGCACGTGTATACGCGTGTTTGCATGTCGCGCTACATTGACCTTGTGGTGGTGGCTACGGATGATGAACGGATTGCGGCGGAAGCGCGAAGGTTTGGGGCGGCCGTCCGCATGACGCGTTTCGACCATCCATCCGGCACCGACCGGGTGGCGGAGGTGGCTTCGGCCGATCCCGCTGGAATTGTCGTCAACGTCCAGGGAGACGAGCCGTTGATTGACCCGGCCGCCATTGATGCGGCGATCCTGCCCGTGATCGACGAACCGGCCATCCAGATGACCACGCTGAGCAAGCGCATTGAGGACCCGCGCGAGATCGGCGATCCGAACGTGGTCAAAGTCGTGACTGACCGTTTTCAGAACGCCCTCTATTTCTCTCGCGCGGCCGTGCCGTATGTGCGCACGGGCGGCGACGAGCCGGTCTTCTATAAACACACCGGGCTCTATGTTTACCGGCGGGAGTTCCTGCTGCGGTACCCGGATTTGCCGGTCGGTCCCCTCGAGCAGGCGGAAAGGCTGGAGCAGTTGCGCGCTCTTGAAAATGGCTTCAAGATCCGCGTGGTGGAAACCGAATACGAAAGCTTCGGAGTGGATACGCCAGAGGATCTGGCGCGTGCCAGATACTTATTCGAAAGATTACCCGAGACAATCCTAAGAACGACTAATACAACAAATGGCTAAGTGCATCTTCGTTACCGGCGGCGTCGTTTCTTCTTTGGGGAAAGGGATCGCAGCGGCGTCGATCGGCTGCCTGCTGGAGAGCCGCGGTCTGAAAGTGTCCCTACAGAAGTTCGACCCTTACCTGAATGTGGACCCTGGCACCATGAGTCCGTTCCAGCATGGGGAAGTGTTCGTCACCGACGATGGGGCCGAGACGGACCTCGACCTGGGACACTACGAACGCTTCACCCACGCGCGCCTCACCCAGAGCAACAACCTGACTTCCGGCCGCATCTACGAGCAGATTATTCTTCGCGAACGCCGGGGCGATTACCTCGGCAAGACAGTGCAGGTGATCCCGCATGTGACCAACGAAATCAAGGCGGCCGTGCGGAAGGTATCGGACGGCGTGGACGTCGTGATTGTCGAGATCGGTGGCACGGTCGGCGACATTGAATCCTTGCCGTTCATGGAAGCGATTCGCCAGTTGCGGCACGAGATGGGCCGCGAGAATTCTTTATTTATCCACGTCACTTTGGTGCCATGGATCGCCGCCGCGCAGGAACTGAAAACCAAGCCAACGCAGCATAGCGTGAAGGAGTTGCGCGCCATCGGTATCCAGCCCGATATTCTGCTGTGCCGCGCCGAGCGTTTTCTTCCCGAGGAGATGAAGGAGAAGATCGCGCTGTTCTGCGATGTGGATGTGAACGCCGTGATCACCGCGCGCGATGTGAAGTCGGTGTACGAAGTGCCGCTGGTGTTCGCGCTCGAAAAAGTGGATGAGATCATCCTGAAGCAGTTTCACATGGAAGCGAAAGATCGCGACTTATCCAAGTGGAGCCGGATGCTGGAGCATATGTCGAATCCGATGGATGAAGTGACTATCGGGATCGTGGGCAAATATGTGGAGTATGAAGATTCTTACAAGAGCCTGAAGGAAGCCCTGCTGCATGGCGGAATTGCGCACCGCGTGAAGGTGAACATTGAGTGGATTGAGGCGCAGGCGCTGGAGAGTGGAGTGCGCGAGGCGAAGGAATGGCGCGCGCGGATGCGGGAGTACGACGGCATTCTGGTCCCTGGCGGCTTCGGGGAGCGCGGCATTGAAGGGATGGTGCGCGCCATTCAATTCGCGCGGGAGAATAAGACTCCGTATTTCGGTATCTGCCTGGGAATGCAGACGATGGTGATTGAACTGGCGCGTCACGTGGCGGGGCTCGATCGAGCGAATTCGACGGAGTTCAATCCGAATACGCCGGATCGCGTGATCTTCAAGCTGCGCGAACTGAAGGGCGTGGATGAACTGGGCGGGACCATGCGGCTGGGCGCGTGGCCTTGTATTTTGAAAGAAGGCAGCTTCGCTTACCAGGCTTACGGAACGACTGAGATTAGCGAGCGGCACCGGCATCGTTATGAGTTCAATCGCGAGTATGAAGCTGTGCTGACGGCGGCCGGCTTGCGGATCACGGGCGAGACTCCGGACGGAACTTACGTGGAAATCTGCGAGATTGAAGATCATCCGTGGTTTCTGGGCTGCCAGTTTCATCCGGAATTCAAGTCGAAGCCGCTGGAGCCGCACCCGTTATTTAAGTCGTTCATTGGAGCGGCATTCGAGCAGAAGCGACGGCGGATTAATGAGTCGCGTTTGTTCGAAGTCGCCGAGTACTCGCGTGGTGATTGAGGTTGGGACCGGGGCCGGCCCGGTTCGATTTGGTCCGGGCGAGGAACTGGCATTGATCGCCGGGCCTTGCGTGATCGAAAGCGAAGAGCACGTACATAAGATGGCGGCGGCGATTGGCAAGATCGCGGGTGCATTTGTTTTCAAGGCTTCGTTTGATAAGGCGAACCGGACGAGCCTGCAGGGATTTCGCGGGCCGGGGATTGTGGAGGGACTGCGGATTCTGGAGGGTGTGCGAGCGGCTGGATATGCGATGCTGACCGACATTCATGAGCCTGCGCAGGCCGAGGCGGCGGCGCGGGCTGTGGATATCCTGCAGATTCCCGCGTTCCTTTGCCGCCAGACCGACTTACTGATTGCGGCGGGTCGCACGGGCAAGATTGTCAATATCAAGAAGGGGCAGTTTGTGGCGCCGCTCGATATGCGGCACGCGGCGGACAAGGTGGCGTCGACCGGTAACGACAAGGTGATTCTGACCGAGCGCGGGTCAAGTTTCGGTTACAACAACTTAGTGGTGGATATGCGCGGATTGTGCATCATGAGTGAACTCGGTTGGCCGGTGGTGTTTGATGCGACGCACAGCGTGCAGTTACCTTCGGGCGCCGGCGGTTCATCGGGTGGACAGCCGCAATTCATCGCTCCTCTGGCTTCGGCCGCGGTTGCGACGGGGATTCAGGGGTTGTTTGTGGAGGTGCATGATGCGCCCGAGCGGGCTTTGTCCGATGGGGCCAACGCGCTGCGGCTGGATCGGTTGGGAGAGTTACTGGATCGAGTAAGGTTGATCCACACAGTGGTTCAGTACGAGTGAAGGATAGCGCGGTTCTATTAATCGATTGTCCGGACCGCAAAGGTTTGGTGGCGTGCGTGTCATGCCTGCTGTACCAATTCGGCGCAAATATTCTTCATGCGGACCAGCACCAGGATCCCGAAGCGGGGTTGTTCTTCATGCGTGTCGAGTGGGACATGGCGGGCTTCGACTTAGAAGCATTCCGCGGTGAATTCGCGGTGATGGCTGCGTCGCTGCATATGCGCTGGTCCGTGCAGTTGCTTTCCGCGCGTCCAAAAGTGGCCGTCTTTGTTTCGAAGACGCTGCATTGCTTGATCGATATCCTGCACCAGCATCAAGTCGCGCTGATTCTGGGAAATCACCTGGATGGCGAGGCGCTGGCGAAGTTCTATGGGGTCGAGTTTCAATATTTCGAAGTGACTCCGGCGTTGAAGAGGGAAGTGGAGGAGAAGCAGTTAATTCTGCTGCGGGATAGCGGAATCGAGCTGATTGTGCTGGCTCGTTATATGCAGGTGTTGTCGCCTGAGTTCGTGCGGGAGTATCCCAATCGGATCATCAATGTTCACCATTCGTTCTTGCCCGCGTTTGCGGGAGCGCGGCCTTATCATGCGGCCTTTCAGCGGGGCGTCAAGTTGATTGGCGCGACCAGTCACTATGTGACTGAAGCGCTGGATGACGGGCCGATCATCGAACAGGNNGACTTAGAGCGCGTGGTATTGTCGCGCGCGGTTAAGTGGCATCTAGAACGGCGTGTGCTCTGTTACGGCAACAAAACCGTTGTGTTCGACTAAGTCACTGGATATATTGATAGCTCACAAAAACAAGCTGGCGATTGTCCGGTGACCAAGAAGGCGGAGTGATCATTCCTCTGCTCTCGGGCAACCTGGCAAGGACGCGGACTTTATTGTCGGCTAATGACAGGACTCGCAACACGACGTCCCCAAACTCGGATGAGACGAAAGCGAGTTGCGTTCCGTCCGGCGAGACAATCGGATACCCAGGCGGGTCAGATACTATGTACTCGGCGCTAGGGAAAGGCATTCCCCCTTCGATGGGAATTCTCTCGCGACTCCCATGCTCGGCAAATTCAATTGACTTGCCGTCCGCTGTCCAAGTGGGCGTGGTTGCGACACCTGAAGTTACATACACGACGCGGCGATCCGTGGACGCCACGGTGATCGTTTCGATGGTGCTGTAGAGCTTTGGGGCGCTTAGTTGAGGCGTCCCAATCTCGACATTTGAAAACGTAGCCTTCTGGAGTTCCTCTTTATTGTGAGCGCAGACTCCGATACCGACATAGTAAGTGCCTGTGATGCTAGCGCGCATGGAGCCGCCGGCCACATGGCCATCTACAAGGATGCGGAAGATGTCACCCCGCTTCACGATGCTCACGCTCCTCGGCGCGGATTCATTCGATTCAATCTCGTGCGTCGCGTCGCCCTTTTCCGCGCGTACCTGGAGCGAGGTGAGCCCGTTGCCGTGGACCGCGACGTCAGCGTACGCGGAATCCGGATCCAGGCTTTGCCGGATCATCAACACTGCCTTACGATGAGGGTCGCCGCCTTCGCCGAGGATCGAAATGCCGGCGGAAAAGCTCACGTCGCCCGACATGCGCTTCCACACGAAATGGAAGGCGTCCGCGCCGGACCACATGTTCTCGCCGCTCCCTGTGACGGTATAAGTCCTGGCGCCCGGGTCATATTCCGCCGAACCGGCGTGGAGCACCGTTCCCACGTCCTGCTGGCCTTCAAATACTCCAGGCGGAGCGGCCGCAAGCAATAACGGAGCTAAGAAGACAATGCTTGATCGAGATCCCACAGAATGTCCTCGATATCTTCGATTCCAACCGACAGGCGAACCAAGTCCGGAGTAATCCCCGCGGCCTTTTGATCGGCTTCGGTGAGTTGCTGATGGGTGGTCGAAGCAGGATGAATCACCAGGCTCTTCGCGTCGCCCACATTCGCCAGGTGCGAGAGCATCTTCACCGAATTGATGAACTTCTTGCCGGCTTCCAGTCCGCCATCGATTCCAAAAGTAAGGATCGCGCCGGCTCCCTCGGGCAGATATTTCTGGGTGAGGGCTCGATAAGGGCTCGATGCGAGCCCTGGGTAATTGACCCATTTCACGCGGCCGTGTTTCTCCAGGAAGTCAGCTGTTTTCCGGGCGTTCGAGCAATGCTGTTCCATACGCGGCTTTAATGTTTCAACACCTTGCAGGATCAGGAAGGCGTTGAACGGGCTGATGGCCGGTCCCATGTCGCGCAAGCCTTCCACGCGCGCGCGGACAATAAATGCGATGGCGCCAAAGGTCTCATGGAAGCGCATGCCGTGATAGCCGGGGCTGGGCTCGGTGATCATCGGGAAGTTGCCCTTATCCCATGGAAACTTGCCGCTGTCAACGATGATGCCGCCGATCGACGTGCCGTGGCCGCCGAGAAACTTGGTGAGCGAGTGGAGAACGATGTCAGCGCCGTGCTCGATGGGCCGGCAGAGCCAGGGAGACGCGAAGGTGTTGTCAATCACAAGCGGGATGTTGTGTTCATGGGCGATGTCGGCCACGGCCTGGATGTCGAGAACATTCATACGCGGGTTGGCGATTGTTTCACCATAGATAAGGCGTGTGCGCGGCGTGATCGCCCGGCGGAAGTTCTCCGGATCGTCCGGCTCGACGAAGACGGTGTTGATGCCCAGACGCCGGAAACTGGCGTCAAACTGCGTGTATGTGCCGCCGTAGAGGGTGCTTGCGGCGACGATCTCATCGCCGACGCCGGCAAGGCTGGTGATGGTGAGAAACTGCGCCGCCTGACCGCTTGCAACGGCGAGCGCCGCGACACCGCCTTCGAGCGACGCGACACGCTCCTCGAGCACCGCCTGCGTCGGATTCATGATGCGCGTGTAGACGTTGCCGAATTGCTGGAGTGCGAAGAGCGCCGCGGCGTGTTCGGTGTTCTCGAAGACGTAGGAAGTGGTCTGGTAGATGGGCACGGCGCGCGCGCCGGTGGTGGGGTCGGGCTTCTGACCTGCGTGGAGAGAGCGCGTCGCGAAGCCGTAGATGTGTTCTTCGTTTTCTGGCATGATGAGGGCTAAGGATTAGCGTACAACGTCGTCCGGTCCGCGTTTTGTAGACTGAACCATGGCACTTCGCGTCGTCGGATCGTCCGTCCAGCGAAAAGAGGTTTTCGCCAAAGTCACGGGGTTGGCGGAGTACGTGGACGATGTCCGCCTGCCCGGCATGATCCACGGTTTGACCATTCGCTCGACGGTAGCGCGTGGGCGGATTCGCGAAATCGCCTTCGAACCAGGCGTTCCCTGGGATGAATTCGTTATCGTCACGGCGCGCGATATTCCCGGCAAGAACATCGTTTCGCTGATCAACGACGATCAGCCCTATCTGGCCGAGGAATTTGTGAATCATCTGCACGAGCCGGTGCTGCTGCTGGCGCACGGCGATAAAGACCTTCTCAGAAAAGCGCGCGGGTTGGTTCGGATTGAGTACGATCCGCTGCCGGCGATCTTCCAACTTGAAGATGCGACCGAGGTGATGAAGAGCTACCAGATTACGAAGGGCGACGTGGATAGCGTGTGGGCCCAGGCGGCCTTCATCGTGGATGGCGAATACTCAACCGGTGCGCAGGAACATGTCTACATTGAAACCAATGGAATGGTGGCGACTTATGATGCGGAAGCCGGAGTTACCGTGCGCGGATCGCTGCAATGTCCTTTCTACTTACAAAAAGCTTTGATGACATTGTTCGGATTGCCTGCCGGGAAGATCCGCATTATCCAGCAGGAAACCGGCGGCGCTTTCGGCGGGAAGGAAGAATATCCGTCCATGATTGCAGGACACGCCGCGCTGCTGGCGTGGAAAGCGGGACGTCCCGTGAAGCTGGTCTACGACCGCGAAGAGGACATGGCCGCTACCACAAAGCGGCACCCCTCGCGCACGCGACATCGCACAGCCGTGGACTCGGAGGGACGGCTGCTCGCCATGGATATCGAGTTTACTATCGATGGCGGCGCTTACACCACACTGTCGGCGGTGGTGCTTTCGCGCGGAACGATTCATGCCGCGGGGCCATACCGCTGCGATAACATACGGGTCCGCAGTTCCGCCCTCACGACCAATACTCCCCCGCACGGAGCCTTTCGCGGTTTCGGAGCGCCGCAAAGTCTGTTCGCGCTGGAGCGGCAGATGGATCGTGTGGCGCGAGCCGCGGGGTTGAGCCCGGAGGAGCTTCGACGCCGCAACCTGCTGCATACTGGGGATACCAGTTCTACGGGACAGACGATGCAACAGCCGCTCGATCTGGAGGGATTGCAGCGGCGCGCCCTCGACGCCGCTGGATTCGATGAGAAGGTGGAGCGCTTCGCGAGGGAGAACCGGACTAGCGCGCGCAAGCGGGGAATTGGTTTCGCGACATTTATGCACGGAGCTGGTTTTACAGGGTCCGGCGAGCGTTATCTCCAATCGGTGGTGCGCCTCGAGACAACGGCGGAAGGCAAGGTAAGGATTCTTGCGTCGATGACGGAGATGGGGCAGGGAACCAATACCGTCTTGACGCAGATTGCAGCGGAGTCACTGGGGACCGAGTATAGCCAGGTGGAAATGGCGCGGCCGGATACGGCGCTTGTCCCGAATAGCGGACCCACGGTGGCGTCTCGAACGTCCATGATCGTGGGCAAGCTCGTCGAAAAGGCCGCGGCGGAGTTAAAGAAGGCGTTGCCTTTGCCATGCGATTATTCTCCGGCTGAGTTCGGCGAATGCGTGCGGCAGCACTATGCGTCGGATGGAGCCGTGTCGGCGGAAGCGCATTACCAGGAACCGCCCGGCGTGCACTGGGATGATGCGAACTATCGCGGCGACGCTTACGGCGCCTATTCCTGGGCTACCTACGTGGCGGAAGTTACCGTGGATACCGCTACCGGTGAAGTACAGGTGGACGACTTCACGGCGCTGCAGGAAATTGGACGGGTGCTGAATCCGGTGCTCGCTTCCGGACAGATTGAAGGTGGCGTGATTCAGGGTCTTGGATGGGCGCTCTACGAGAATGTGCAATGGAAGGATGGCGGCATGGTGAACAATCAGATGACTAATTACGTCATTCCTACCTCTATGGATGTTCCGCGAATGAAAGTGCTGTTTGAAGAAGTGCCCTATGAACACGGGGCGATGGGCGCGAAAGGGATTGGTGAGTTGCCCATGGATGGCCCAGCCCCAGCAGTGCTGAATGCTGTTGAGAACGCGCTTGGCATCGATTTTTTTCATTTGCCGTTGCTGCCGGAAGAGGTGCTCTCCGCGTTAGGGCATGTCGGATGAGTACGTGCAAAATGTCTCTCACCCTGAACGGCGAGGCGCGCGAGGTGACGACTTACACGATGAAGCCTCTCTTGCACGTTTTACGTGAAGATCTGCAACTTACAGGTACCAAGGAGGGCTGCGGCGAAGGCGAATGCGGCGCATGCTCGGTGATTGTGGATGGCGAGTTAGTGAATAGTTGTCTGGTGCCTGTCATGCAGGTGGCCGGAGCATCCATCCGCACGATCGAGGGTCTTGCCCAGAACGGTCAGATGAACGCCGTTCAGGAAGCCTTCGCTGCGTTCGGCGGAGCGCAATGCGGCATCTGCACCCCNNTGCCGCTGCACCGGGTACCAGAAGATCCTGGAAGCTGTGTATCATGTGGGCCAGAGCGGGAAATGAGATCATTTACTCCCGATTTCGAGCTGGTGACCGCGACCGATCTTCCGTTCGTCCTTGATCTACTGGGTCGCGACGGGAAGTGGCGGCCCATTGCCGGAGGAACGGATTTGATGGTGCTGTTCAATGCCGGTAAGCTTTCCCACCGGCGTTACGTCAGTATCCGCAGGATGCCGGAGTTAAGGACGATCAGCGCCGCTGAGGATTATGTCTCGATTGGGGCCGCCGTTACCTACTCTCAGATACGGCGGGACGCTGCCCTGCGCGCTCAGTTCCCCCTGCTGTGTGCCGCGGCAAGCTGGACTGGCGGCGTCTCCAACCAAAATCGCGGAACTCTGGGAGGCAATATCGCGAACGCGTCGCCCGCCGCCGATTCGGCACCGGCCCTACTCACCTACAACGCTGAATTGGAATTGGCATCGCGCGAAGGTTCGCGAAGGATTCCTTACCGGGATTTTCACACGGGATACAAAGCGATGCGTATGCGACTGGATGAACTGTTGGTCCGCGTTCATCTTCCGGTTCGGGAAAACGGTTGGCGAGACTACAGCCGCAAGGTCGGCACGCGCCGGGCGCAATCCATTTCGAAAGTATGTCTCGCGGTCAGCGTGAAGCTTGTGGGAGAAGTGGTCGATGACGCGCGTATCGCGATGGGTAGCATCGCGCCGATTCCGCTGCGTTGCGTGGCGGCCGAAGGTGCGCTTCGCGGGCAGCGGATCAACAAAGTTAGCATCGATGCGGCGTGCGCGGCGCTCAGCGCCGAGATTTCGCCAATTTCGGACGTGCGCTCCACTGCCGAATACCGGTCGCGCGTGGCCGCGAATTTATTGGCTGAGTTTCTGGGCGGGCCATGATGAGGCTTTGCGAACTCGACAGGAAAGTACTTCTGGAGTGTTGCGGTTCGGCAAGATGGGTTGACGGGCTGCTCGCGCGCCGTCCGTTTGAGACGGAGGATGAGCTCTTCCTGGCTGCCCGGGAGATATGGTGGAACGTGGAAGAATCCGATTGGCTGGAGGCCTTTTCCAAACATCCCCAGATAGGCGCCCGCCAGACTATTTCAGCGTGGTCAAGTCAGGAGCAGGCCGGAATGAACCATGCGAGTGCATCGACAACCGACGCCATCGAAGCTCTGAATCACGAGTATCTTGAGAAGTTCGGCTGGATCTTCATCGTTTGCGCCACAGGTAAGTCGGCTGACGAGATGCGCGCGGCCATCGAAAAGCGACTGGGGAATGGGCCGTACGACGAGATTCGCATTGCCGCCGGGGAACAAGCTAAGATCATGCAAATTCGTTTGCGGAGATTACTCGAAGCATGAGCGGAATTTCCACGCACGTTCTCGATACCGCAGCCGGAAGACCCGCGGCCGGTATTGCGGTTCAACTCTGGCGCGATGGCACCCAGATCGGCTCGGCAGTTACGGATGAGGGAGGGCGCTGTGCGGCGTTGCTACCCGCGGACGCTGTGCTGTTGCCCGGGCCGTACGAGCTAGTCTTCGAAGTTGCGGAATATTTTCCGAATGGCCTCTATCCCGAAGTTGCCATCACATTCCGGGTGAGCGAGGTAACCTCGCACTACCACATCCCTCTTTTACTCAGCCCTTTTGGATTCACCACCTATCGGGGAAGCTAACATGGCCCAACTTCAATTCAACGCCTATGGCAAGACCGGAATTCGCTTAGTCCACGTGGATCGCTCGAACGCGCGGCACCAGCTCCGCCAACTGGACGTCAAGATTTTCTTTGAAGGTGATTTCGCGGAAACCTACATCACGGGAAATAACAGTGATGTGCTGCCGACGGACACGATGAAGAACACGGTGTATGCGCTCGCGAGGAGCTCTGAATGGGACAGCATCGAGAAATTCGGGCAAACCTTGGCCCAACATTTCTTGGCACGCGTAGGGCATTTGTCAAAGGTGCGGGTCGAAATCGTCCAGACACCCTGGGCGCGAATTGGAGAACACAATGCCGCGTTTCTGCTCGGCTCTTTGGAAAAAAGAATCACGGAGGTGGTCGCAACGCGGTTGTCGTGTTGCATTACATCCGGCATCAAGGATCTGCAAATCCTGAAAACCGGCAAGTCCGCATTCGAGGGATTTCTTCGGGATGAATTCACCACTCTGGCGCCGGCGGCCGATCGCCTCTTCGGTACTGTTTTGGAAGCTGGCTGGACTTATGGCAGCGACGTTTCGTTCAATGAAACATTTGCGAAAATCCGCTCAGAATTGCTGGATTGCTTCGCCGGACATAACAGCCTCTCCGTGCAGCAGACTCTTTTCGCGATGGCGCAGGCAGTGCTGGATTCCACCCCGGAAGTAACCGAACTGAAACTGACAATGCCCAACCGGCACTGCCTGCTGGTGGACCTGAGCAAGTTCGGTCTGGACAATCCGAACGAGGTTTTCGTGCCGACCGACGCGCCGTCCGGACACATCGAAGCGCGCGTGACCCGGTAGAATCTTCCAACCATGCTTGACAGTTGGATGACGGGCTGCGGATACTAGATTACCGACCTCCAAAACTCGGTTTTGCTTGCAGGGAAAGTCCTCGTTCGACATTCATGGTGGGTGGCGGTAGAAGAGGCATTGATGTTTATACGAAGAGCATGGCTGTCCGCAGCCGTTTTGCCGGCATTTTTCCTCATATGTCCCTTTCTGAAGGGTCAGGCGACCGGGAGCATTTCGGGGATTGTCGCAGATGTCTCGGGGTCCGTAGTCGCCGGAGCGAGGGTAACGATTTCCGAGTCGGCCATGGGGCTCGCGCGTGAATCTCTCACAGACCAGAGCGGACAGTATGTGGTTCCGGTGCTGCCGGTGGGAGTCTATACGATTCGCGTGGAGTTGAAGGGCTTTCAAACCACCGAGGCCAAAGATGTGAAGCTTCAGGTGGATGAGCATCGCGAGTTCGATTTCAAGATTTCCCCGGCATCGGTGACGGCCAATGTGGAGGTAGCGGCCACGGAGGTCGCGGTGCAGACGGAAGATGCGACCCTCGGCCAGGTGATTACGTCACAGCAGGTCGCGGACCTGCCATTGAACGGCCGGGACTTCGTGCAACTGGCTACGCTGACTCCGGGCGTGATACAGGAAACTAATACTCAGAGCTTCTTTAACGGCGGCCCGAGCAGTGAGGTTTCGGCGCGCGGCTCCTTTTCGTTATCGGTGGGCGGTTCTCGCGCAAACAGCACGGATTGGCTTCTGGACGGCAACGACAACAACGAGTTAACGGCTGGGGGCATTGCGATTCTGCCTTCGATTGACGCGATCCAGGAATTCAAGGTATTGACGTATAACTATTCCGCGGAATGGGGCACGCGGGCTGGTCCAACGGTGCTGGTGACGACTAAGTCGGGATCGGACCAAATTCACGGTACTCTTTTCGAGTTCCTGCGTAACACGGACCTGGACGCGCGCAGTTTTTTTGCGACCAACACCGAGCAGTTCAACCTGAACCAGTTCGGTGGCTCCGTGGGCGGCGCCCTCAAGAAAGATAAGACGTTTTTCTTTGCGGACATTGAGAATAAGTTTCAGCGGCATGGCATTCCGTTTACCGGTTTGGTGCCTTCGGTGGCAATGCGAAACGGGGATTTCACCGATAATGCATTTGGGAACCCGAACCCCGTTGGTTACATCACTAACCCCGACGTCAGCGGCGCGGCGAATACCGACTTCCAATGCAATGCCTCTGGTAACCCCATGCCTGTCAATTCAGATGGCAGCCAGGCGCCGGGCATAAACTGCAATAAAATTCCGCAAGGACTGATCAACCCCATCACGCAGAAGATGATTAATTTGTATCCTCTGCCGAATGCGAATAACCCGGCCTTGGGTTACAACTATGTCAGCGAGCCGGTCCGCAAGCTCAATGAAGGAAAGTTTGACGGGCGGCTGGATGAAAACTTCTCCGCCAACGATACGGCATTCGCGCGATTCAGCTACGATCAGGCCACGTCCTATGTTCCCGGCGGCTCGCCCGGTTTTGCCGAGGCCAGCCCGTTCGCGAGTAACCAGGGGATTCTCAACCACGGTCGCAATGTTGCTGTTTCCGAAACCCACGTTTTCTCTCCGAACACAATCAACCAAATCACCGCGGGCTATAACCGAATTTTTGACTACATCTCGTCGCAGGGTACGGGCAGCTGCCTTTCGGAAGCGCTCGGAATTCCCGGCGCGAATTTAGGAGGAGTCAGTTGCGGGTTGACTTCTACCCAGTTCGATGGTGGTTATTGGGCGCTCGGCGACCGGGGCTTCTCTCCTTTTCAAGGTGGAACGAACGTGTACTCCTTTTCGGATTCGCTGGATATGATCCGCGGCAAGCATGACATCAAGGTTGGCTTTGGTTTCCGCGCTAATCAGATGAATGTTTCAACTGAAGGTTTCGGCGACGGCTATTGGATCTATACCGGGTTCTGGGCCGGCGATGCCCAGGCGGATTTCCTGCTTGGTCTGCCGAGCTTAGCCATTCACGACCAGACGTTCGATGGCGTAACCACGGGGCGTCGCTGGAAAATGTCTCGTCCCTATGTCGAGGACGATTGGCGGGTATCGAAGAATCTCACGCTGAATTTAGGCTTGGCCTGGTCGATGGTGACGCCGGAAACCGAAGCTCACGATCGACAGGCGGACTTCGATCCGGCCACGGGCCAGTTCCTGATCGCGGGCCAGGGCGCGAGTGCGTCCGCCGGAATCCAGATGGACTGGACTGCGCTGGAACCGCGCATCGGTGTAGCCTGGAAGGTGTTTGGCACCGCGAGGAGCGTGGTTCGCGGAGGCTACGCGATTTTCCATGACTCAACCTGGAGCCAAGGCGCGCAGGGGCTTTGGGAGAATCCTCCTTACTTTGCCGAATCTGATTATTTTGGCTTCGGCGGCGCATGCACATTTGCGACGGCGGCTTGCGCGACGAAGTATGGTCGAATGCCCAGCGCCCAGAGTGCATCGGCCGGTTTCCCAATTTTCACTTCTCCGCCGAATCCAGCGGATTTTACGGGGACCATTCAGTCGCAGAACACGAACTTCAAGCAAGGCGAGGTGCAACAGTTTAACTTCGACTTCGAACAGCAGATACCGGGGGATATCGTATTGACGGCCGGATATGCGGGATCTCGGAGTTCGCATATTTTGATTGACGGCAATAACCTCAACGTCAGTTCGCCCTCCGCCTGCGGATCGGTTTCGGGCTATACGGCGGGCTGCGGCCCCGGCGGCGCGTCTTTCGGAGTGCCTTACACTGCATTTCCTCACTCGACCATCTCGAATATAAGCGACCTCGGAAGGGCGCACTACAATTCGCTCCAGATCAAAGCGGAGACGAAGAGCGCCCGTTATGGCGTTTACGCGCTGGTTGGATACACTTACTCGCGGTCATATGACAATGGGTTCTCCGATGGCTTGGGCACCAATTTGGGGGCAACTTACTTCCCCTTGCCCAATTGGCAACAATTGGATTGGGCTTTGTCGCAAACCAACCTCAATAATGACTTTACGGCGAGCATGATCTATGAATTGCCTTTCGGAAAAGGGAAGCAATTTGGCAACTCGTGGGCGTCCCCTGTGAATGCCGTAATCGGAAATTGGGAAGTAACGGTTATCGAGAAAGTTACTTCCGGGTTCCCTGTGTTTGTTGTGGATAGCGCGAATGGCTCCGGTGTTAACTTCGAGAACAACGGGAACAGCCTGAACCGCCCGAACCAAACCTGTAGTCCCGGCGGACCGGGACTACTGAGCGAATGGTTCAATACGTCATGCTTTGCCGCTCCCGCGGCCGGGGAACTTGGAAACGCCTCCCGTACTCCGGTTTCCGGCCCCGGCTTCGCCAACACGGATTTCTCAGTGATCAAGCACTTTCTGCTTCCTCGTGAAGGCATGAAGTTGGACTTTCGAGCGGAGTTCTTCAACCTGTTCAACCATCCGCAATTCGCTACGCCTGCGGCGGATTTCAACTCGCCGGCTACTTTTGGCGTGATTAACTCCACGGTGAATAATCCACGCGTGATACAGGCTGCTCTCAAACTTGCGTTTTAACTTCGCGCGCGCAGTTACGCTCGTGCTGCTGGCTGGCCCTCTAGCGTGGGGCCAGCACCCCAGTCGTAAGGTCATCATAGATGAGGACTGCTCGGGTCCGGGCGGCACCAACATGCAGGCTGTGCTCCTGTTGATCCGCTCGCCACAGGTGGAAGTGCTGGGTATCACGGTTGCAACCGGCGACCAATGGCGGGACGAGGAGACAGCCCATGTGCTTCGCCTACTGGAAATCATCGGCCGAACCGATATTCCGGTGATGATGGGCGCGGCCTTCCCTCTGGTTCATACTCGAGAGGGGATGTTACTCCGCGAAGGCCTATACGGCAAGGTTCCCTATGCGGGCGCGTGGGACTCGCGAAAGTGGCATGAGCCATTCGTCGTGCCGCCGCTGCCGGAAGGGCAACCTTCCACTAAGCCTTCCCAGGAAGATGCGGCGCATTTTCTCATTCGGATGGTGCATCGGTATCCTCACGAGGTCACTTTGTACGAAGGTGCGCCGATGACGAATCTGGCGACGGCGATCTCAATTGATCCTCATTTTGCCGAGTCGGCACAGGAGCTCGTGTTCATGGGAGGCAGTTTGAACCCGCAGACCGACGATCCGGAATTCGCCAATAATCCGCGCCGTGAGTTCAATTTCTGGTTTGATCCGGAGGCCGCGCAGATCGTGCTGCGAGCGCCATGGAGAAAGATCACTGGCGTAACTACGGATCTCTCCATTAAGACAAAACTGACACCAGCAATGGTCAAGCAAATCGAGGCCAGTGGTACCCCGCTCGGCCACTACATCGCGCGCTATTTCGTTTCGGGGGACGGTAACGACTATATGTGGGATGAGCTGGCAGCGGCCGCCTGGATTGACCCGTCCATCATCACCAAACGGCAGATCCAATACATGGGTGTGAATATTGACCATGGAGCAGGTTACGGGGACACACTCACCTGGACCGCAAAGGATGACTTGAAATTAACCACACAGCCGGTGGAGATTCAAGTCGATTTCGACGCTGTAAAGTTCTACGAGATGTTCATTAGCCGGATGAGCGCCCCTTAACGCAGTGAGAACACGAACTGCTGGATTTCCACCCGTTCCTTTTCAGCTTGTTCCGCCGATTTCCTGGATAACTCGTTGTAGATGGCGATCTCTTGTTCGGCTCTCTCATTGTCACCAATTTTGCGGTATTCCTGGGCGAGGCGATAGTGCGCTTCCTCTAAGTCAGCCTTTTGAAACGCGGCTATCGCGTTGCGAGAGTCCTTTCGCTCGGAATAGAGGGTTCCCAATAGCAGGTACGCGGCGCTGAGATGCGGGTCCAGCCGGATGGCTTTCTCCAACAACGCCTGAACCTTGACTGCAGTTTCGGAATCGCGCTGGTTCCAAAGACTTGCGGCGTAATAGTAATTCGCAGAGGCGTTCTCAGGTTGGAGTTGTGCGAACCGTTCGAGCCGCGCAAGGTAACCATCCGAATGCGTGATTGTGGCGATCTGCACTTTGCCCAGGAACAAATAGGGTAGAGGATCAGCCGGATTCAAATCGCACGCCGCGAAGAAAGACTGCTGTGCCTTGTCGTCCGAACCGTTGGCATACCAGGCGACGGCGAGTCCAAGGATCATTCTAGTGGAATGGGGGAATAGGTGCGTGCCCTTTGAAAAGACCTCAATGGCTGGTGAAGTTGCGCGATGAATGAGTAACTCAGATGCCCAGTTGAAGTAGTTGGGCTCGCTCGGGTCAAGCTGCGCGGCGCTCTGGAACCGGCGGAGGGTTTCCAGGGCGTCTTGCTGCTTCTCCGCTACGTCTCCGAGCGACGCCGTTGCCTTTGCCAAGGCCTCGGTGGAGCGTAGTACGGTATCAGAGCCGTGGCCGCCATGGGCCGTGGTATTTGTAACTCCCGCGACGATGAAGTTCGGTTGGTCGAAGAACTCGGCTTCCAGCGGCTTCAGGGTAAAGTCGATCTTCTTCGACTCGTTTCGCGCGAGCACGAAGATCGCAGAATCGGCTGTGGCGTAACCGCTCGCTTCCGCCTTGAGCGTGTAATTGCCTTCGTGGACAGCTTCAAACTTGTAGCTCCCCGCCAGATCCGTCCGTGAAGTAACATGCTGGCCCCCGGAACTGGGCTGCAGGGAGATCGTGACGCCCACAATGGTTTGACCGCGGGCATCTCGAACAAAGCCCTGGACGATCTGGGCCGACGCCGCCGACGTGAACAGGGCAACACATACCAAGAGCTTCATGGCGAGCCTCCGATCCGGTCGATCAGCAGCGTAAGGAATCGTTCGACATTGAGGTCAACAGCGACTTTTGCGTTCGGCGAGAAGACGTTTGCGGTTGGAGCGGCGGCACCTTCCACAGGCGCGGAACGTNNCCTATCGTTTCACCCGCCGTGAAGTCGCCCGCGGTTTCGATCTCGACGCGGAAGTCTTCGAGCATGATGATTGATGGATCGACCAAAGTTGCCATGGCGAGCGAGTCATGCATGGCTGGGCCAGCCACCCCGTGAGTCATCTGGAGATGGTTCATCGAAGCTCTCGCGATCTGCCCGGCAGCTCGGCCTTCCGGCTTCTGAGAGGCTTCCAGTTTCCGAATATGCTCCTCCCGCAGCATCGCGCGTCTGGTGACATCCAGGCCAACCATGGTCAAGGGCACGCCGGATCGAAACACGATTTGGGCAGCCTCAGGATCCACATACATGTTGAACTCAGCGGCGGGCGAGATATTGCCGCCGGAAAGAGACCCACCCATGATGGTCAGGTGGGCTATTAATCCGGCTAACTCGGGGTCTTCGCGAAATGCCGTGGCGATGTTCGTCAGAGGCCCAATCGCAACGATTCCGATCTGATTCGGCGATTCTCGAACGATGCGGCGGATGAGTTGCGTCGCGGTTTCCGCGACAGCTTGTGTTACGGGTTCCGGAAACTGGATACCCCCCAATCCGTTTTCTCCATGCGCATAAGCGGCGGTGACCAGGTGGCGGGCAAGCGGGCGGTCCGCTCCAGCGGCAACCGGAATGTCCGTGCGCTTGGCCACTTCAAGAAGCCGCAGCGCATTCGGGAGAGTGAGTTCCAGCGGCACGTTGCCGGCTACGGCGGTTAGAGCTTCGATCTTCAGTTCCGGCGAGTTCAGGGCGAGGAAGATCGCCAGAGCGTCGTCCGTTCCAGGATCGGTATCGATGATGATGCGGTTTGCTGTCATAAGCGGCTGAGACGGTCGATCACTAAGTCAAAATAACCGTGCGCATCGATGTTTCGGAGTAGCTGGACATTTGGCTTTCGTTCGGTGACCGACCACCAATCCACCACCGTCATTCCGAGCGTCAAAGAACTGGCGCACTCCACGACGATATTTGCCTTTCGTCCGGAGAACAGATGCGGCGCCAGCAGATAGGCGACAACCGTCGGGTCATGCAGAGGGCCGCCCTCCCATCCATATTTCTGTTCGTCAAACATCTTATTAAATTTTAGAAGATGATAGAACGCTTCGGTGAGCGGGGTGCCCACGGCTCTGAGCTTGTCGAGGCGAGCCTGGGTATTGAGAGCCTGGTGCGTGCAATCGAGCGGGATCATGGTGATGGGCGCACCACAGTCGAGAACCTTCGCGGCAGCCTCCGGGTCAACATAGATATTGAATTCGGCGGCGGGTGTGACGTTACCGCCTTCTGAGAAAGATCCGCCCATGAGAACGATTTCCCGCAAGTGTCCGGCGAGGCGCGGTTCCTTTGCAAGCGCGAGCGCGATATTCGTCAATGGCGCGAGGCAGCATAACGTGACTTCACCGGGCTCTCTGCACATGACGAGATCGACAATGACTTCTGGGGCGAAACCTGGAGCGAGGGGAGTGACTGGGTCGGGAAGATCGTACCCGTCGAAACCGGTGCGTCCGTGTACGTGTTCCGCCGTAACCAACCGGCGCATCAATGGCGCCGACGCGCCCGCGAAGACACGTGTTTCCGTACGGCCCGCCAGTTCGAGCGCCTTCAGGGCATTTTTTGAAGTGAGTGGCAACGGGACGTTTCCGGCGACCGTCGTAACGGCGAGAACTTCGAGTTCGGCTGGCGATGCGAGGGCGACGAGGAATGTTACAGCGTCGTCGGGCGACGGGTCAGTATCGATAATGATCGGGCGCGGTTTCATTGCAATTGCTCCAGTAGCTGCTGGGCTTGAACGTGATTCGGATGCTGCTTGAGGAGCGCGCGGAGGATCTCGCGGGCTTTCTCCGGCGCGCTCTCAATGCTATAGACTCTCGCGAGGTTCAAATAGGATTGGTCGAAACCGGGCGCGACCCGGATGCACTCCTCGAACCTGGCGACGGCCTGGTCGCGCCGGTGAGTTCGGAGATACAAGACGCCGAGGTTGTTCAGCGCTTCGGGGTAAGTGGGGCGAGCTTTCAAGGCGTTTTGCAGATAGTCAAAAGCCCGCTCGGGTTGATTCGTTTGAGCATAGACCATGGCAAGGCTGTAGTTTGCCTCCGGATCTTGAGCTCTTAGCTCGATGGCGTGTTCCAGTGTTCGGCGAGCTTCATCCCAGCGCTTCTGCTGCCGATAGGCGTTGCCGAGGTTTTCGAGTGCGATGAAGTGATCGGGGTCAAGCTTGAGAGCTTCTCTCAGGCAACGAATGGCCTCGCCGGTGCGACCCTCGCGGGTAGCCAGAAGCCCCAGATTATTCCAGGCATTGGGGCGCGTATCTGGATAACTGGCGTCAAGTTTCGCGGCTTTTTCGAAGCTCGCTTTCGCGGCCGGATTGTTCTCCCGCTGCAGATCGACGCTGCCAAGCCCGTAGTAGGCTTCGGCGCTGGAAGGGTCGTCTTGAAGAGCCTGTTTGAAACATGCTTGCGCCTGATCGAGATAACCTCGCTGGAAGAAGACGGAGCCAAGAGACAGGTGGTTTCTGCCGAATTCATAGGTTGTGGAGATTCCAGGGAAGGGGAGCGCTTTCGTCAGGCGCTCTGCCGGGGTGCGCGGAATGTGATTCAGGTCTTCTTGAACCTGAGTCGGGGTCACGGGGTCTTGGTATACCTTCACGATTTCATTATTTTCGTTGAGGAGGAACGAGGTAGGCGTGGCTAAGTCACGATGGCGGTCATAGAGGTAGCGATAGATGATGTTATAAATGGCGGCCTGGTCGGAGTCATCGTCGGGGTTTGAGATTGTCGTTACGTCTGCCCTGCTGTCCCGACTCAGAACGGGAATCGGCACCAATAGCCAGGTCTCGACGCGGGCCGGCAATGGGTGAAGTTGTTGCGATGCCGCCACCGCTGCCCTGGCCCGGAAACTCTCCATGCGCGAAGGCTCGACGCCTTCTTCCACCCAGATTCCATGATTGACCGGTAAGTTGCGAAGATGCTGAACCAATCCGCTGGGCCATCTGATGGAAGCATCCACCGGGCCTTTGGCATCGCCTAACCCAAAGAACACTTCTTTGCTGTGCTGCGAAAGAAAGCCTGAACCGGCTTGAAGCATCCTGCTCTGGGTTCCGACTGTAATGGTCGCGCCAATCGCGTCATGATTGCTCGTCGTTCCGCGAAGATGAAACGCGATCGATGGCGGAAGCTGCTCCATCGTATTTTTCAGGAGGCGCAACTGAGGAGCGTTCCGGTTTTTGACGAGCACTTCCTGCCGTCCGTCGTGATCAAAGTCAGCAAGGGAAAACGCGCGGCCATCTTCGATAAAGTCGAGACCCACCGCGCCAGAGACGTCCGAGAAAGTCCCGTCGCGATTGTTGGCGTAGAAGACATTCCGCTCGTACCCGCTCCACGTGTGGTCGGCTCGGATGAGTTCGTTGAGGGCGCTCCATCCCTGTTCATAGTCGTAAGCCGGCTTGGCATCGTCCGGCGAGTTGGCTACCACCTGACGCCAAAAGAAGCTATTCAGGTCGTGGCGCAGCGGCCCGGACAGCATGCCGTTGACAATATAGAGATCAGGGAAGCCATCGTGATCAAAATCCCACGCATCGCTTGACCACGACCACCGGCCCATTCCAACGCCTGCTGATTGGGTGACATCGGCGAAGCTACCATCGCCAGTCGCATGAAACAGCGAGTTCCCCATGGCGTGCTTCCGATAAAGCGCACGAACGTTTTCGGGAGAGCTAGTCTTGAATGTGGGTTGAGTTGATATTCGCTCCCCGGCGGCGGTCCACATATCGGCGGCGTATAAGTCTTCGAATTCATCATTGTCGAAGTCCAGCCAACTGACACCCATGCCCGCGCCAACGTCTTGCACTCCCGCTTGCGCGGCCACGTCGGTAAACGTGCCATCACCGTTGTTCCGATATAAGTTCTTGCGGCCGAAATCGTTGACGACATAGAGGTCTGGCCAGCCGTCGCGGTTGTAGTCACTCCAGCCGCAGCAGAAACTGAACCGCGCGTTGTTATTGTCGAGCCCGGTAGCGGCAGTAACATCGCGAAACGTGCCATCACCATTGTTGTGCATCAGAAAGTTGGGTGGGCCGTTCCGGGCATCGAAGTAAGGCGCTGGATACTTGTATTGGTCGGTACCTTGATAGTAGACATACAAGCAGAAGTAGAGATCGAGCCAGCCGTCGCGATTGTAATCCGCCGCCGCCGCGCCCGTAAACGTACCTTGTGGGGGGCTTGCGAAATGAAACGCGTCGGCTTTTAGTCGAAACGTGCCATTGCGTTGATTCAGGAACAGCAGGGGGCCGTTTGAGCGGACCACCACCAGGTCCTGATAGCCGTCGTTGTCGAAGTCCGCAAAAAGCGCGCACGCGGTGTTATCAAGGAGGCCAACACCGGACGCTTCCGTGATGTCTTCGAAGGTGCCGTCCCCGCGGTTTCGATAAAGTCGATTCGGAAGTCCGGCGGCCTGGCAGACGTATACATCGTCGAAGCCGTCATTATCGATGTCTCCCACCGAGACGCCGTTATGTCCATAAATATCGATACCGCAAGCGCCATCGAGTACCGTGCGCCAGTGGTCTACCCCGTAAGCCAGTTGCTCGGAATAGGATCGATTGCCTTCGAAGGCATTGATCGTGACGTCGGCGAAAATGGGCGCGGCGGATCGGCTTCTGGCCTCCTCGCCGGCGTGCCAAGTGAGGAGCTGAAAATCACGCCATTCGAGCTCCCAGAAGCCGACGCGCTGCTCGCGGTGGAAACCGGCCCCGGCGCCCACCAGTTCATAACGAATGCGCGTTCTCAGCCTGCTGGACTCTCCTTCGATCCGAGTGACCTGCAACTCCGCAGTTAGCAGTTTGTCAAAACCACTCAAGGCGAATCGTAAGTCTTGAATAAAGGCGGACGGTCCGTGTGTAACATCCGGTGAGAATGTCATCCGGCGGACGTTCAAGGCATCGCCGGCATGCACACGTTTCGATTCCGCCGGCGTCAGTGACGCTCCGCGGAAGTCGGGGGAAAGAGTCTTCTCGATGGCGTGAAGGTTCTGGGGAGATTCAAGCAGTGCCGTGCGCCATTGCTCAAGAATCGGAGCAAGCTGGTCATGGTGCTTTTCCGCGGGGAAATCGTCGAGACCGGCGTCGATTTTCAAAGACAGGGCGTCAAGCGGAGGAGGGGTACGATAGTGCGGATGGTAATGGAAATCGGGCGCGATGGGCGGCTCTGCCCGCCCGGCGCGCGCGCGAAGAAGGGCTGCGGAGATCCACTGGCCGGACCGGATGAGAAAGTTACGTCGTTGGAGGTCGGCCCCGGGGCGCATCTAAGCCTACTATCCCATGTGAGCAACGGGAAGCCCCTACAATGATCGTTGAACCATGCGAAAACTACTCGCGCTGAACCGCGGTGAAATCGCCATCCGCATTATGCGCGCCGCCACCGAACTCGGACTGCGTACTGTCGCCATTTATTCCAAGGAAGACCGGCTGAGCCTGCACCGGTTCAAGGCCGACGAGGCGTACCTTGTGGGGGAACACCTGGGCCCCGTGCAGGCCTACCTTGACGTGGACGGCATCGTTGCTCTGGCGCGTGAAAAGCAGGTGGATGCGATTCATCCCGGCTACGGGTTCCTCGCCGAGAATCCAGCGCTGCCGCGCGCGTGTGACGCGGCGGGGATTACGTTCGTGGGACCCAGCGCCGGGCTCCTGGAATTGCTGGGTGATAAGACTGCCGCGCGTGAGTTGGCGGAACGTGCCGGCGTTCCGGTGGTTCCGGGGTCGAGTTTAGCCGACTCGGAAACGGCCGGGCAGATTGGTTACCCGCTGATCGTGAAGGCCGCATTCGGCGGCGGCGGCCGCGGGATGCGCGTCGTCGAGCGAGTGGAGGATTTTGCTGGCAAAGTGGAAGAGGCCCGGAAAGAAGCCGGCGCCGCATTCGGCAATGATGCCGTTTTTCTGGAGAAGTATATTCGCCGCGCCCGCCATATCGAGGTGCAGATATTGGGCGACCAGCACGGCTCGCTCATGCATCTTTTTGAACGCGATTGCTCCGTGCAAAGGCGTCACCAGAAGGTAGTGGAAGTGGCGCCGGCGCTGGCTATTTCGAGCGTGTTGCGGGAGCGGCTGTGCGATGCCGCTCTGGCGATTGGCAAGGCCGCGGGATATTACAATGCCGGGACGGTTGAGTTTCTGGTGGATGCCGATACGGATCGCTTCTACTTTATCGAAGTGAATCCGCGCGTTCAGGTGGAACACACCGTTACGGAAATGGTAACGGGGATTGACATCGTGGCCAGTCAGATTCTGGTCGCGCAGGGAGCGCGCCTGCACGAAGCGCCGCTCTCTCTTCCGCTGCAGCGAGATTTGAAGTTATTTGGCGCTGCGCTGCAGTGCCGCATCACCACCGAAGACCCCGCGCAAAACTTCGCGCCGGATTACGGGAAGATTCACACTTATCGCTCGCCCGGCGGCTTTGGTGTCCGGCTCGACGCGGCTTCGGCCTACAGCGGCAGCACTGTTACACCCTTCTATGACTCGTTGTTGGTGAAAGTGACGTGCTTCGCGTCGGACTTCTCACAGGCATGCAAGCGCATGGATCGCGTGCTGCGCGAGTTCCGCATTCGCGGAGTGAAGACCAACATCCCGTTTCTTCAGAACGTAGTGAACAACGCGGCATTTCAATCGGGTGATGTGACGACATCATTTCTCGATCAGACTCCGGAGTTATTTGTGTTTCCTCCACGGAAAGACCGGGCGACGAAGCTACTCACCTATCTGGGGGAAGTGATTGTGAACGGGAATCCGGAGATTGGGGGAAAGGCGAAACCTGCGTACCTCCCTACGCCTCGCATTCCCCAATCGCCGCACTATGCGGGGATGCCGCAGCCGGGGACGCGCCAGCTTCTCGATTCGCTGGGTCCGAAGGATTTTGCACATTGGACGATGAATCAGCAACGCCTGCTGCTGACCGACACCACCTTTCGCGATGCCCACCAATCACTGCTGGCGACAAGGGTTCGCACGCATGACATCGAAGCGGTCGCGGGCTATGTCGCGCGCAGCCTGCCGGGACTGTACAGCCTCGAAATGTGGGGCGGCGCGACCTTTGACGTGGCGATGCGGTTTCTGCTGGAAGATCCGTGGGAGCGGCTGCGCAGGCTCCGCAAAGCGATTCCAAATATCTGTTTTCAGATGCTTCTGCGTGCTTCGAATGCGGTGGGTTACACGGCATATCCGGATAACCTGGTGCGCGAGTTTATTGCCGAATCGGCGCGGCAGGGCGTTGATATCTTCCGTATCTTCGATTCGCTGAACTGGCTTCCGAACATGGAGGTGGCGATGGATGCCGTGCTGCAGACCGGCCGCATTTGCGAGGCGGCTATCTGTTACACGGGCGATATTCTGGACCCGGACCGGACCAAGTACTCGCTGAGTTACTACATCAAAATGGCTCGCGAGCTGGAGCGCATGGGCGCGCACGTGCTTGCCGTTAAGGATATGGCAGGTTTGCTTCGCCCTTACGCTGCTGAGAAATTGGTTCACGCTCTGCGGCAGGAAGTAGGTATCCCGATTCACCTGCATACGCACGACACCAGCGGTATCAACGCGGCGACGATTCTGAAAGCCTCCGATGCAGGCGTTCACGTGGCCGATGCGGCCATCGCTTCCATGAGCGGCCAGACGAGCCAGCCGAACTTAAACTCCATCGTCGCGGCGCTGGAACATACGGATCGGGAGAGCGGTCTGGATCTGGAAGCACTCAACCACCTCGCCGACTACTGGGAAGCGATCCGTGCAATCTACTCGCCTTTTGATACCAGTCCCAAAGGCGGCACGGCCGAAGTCTATGTTCATGAGATGCCGGGCGGCCAATTCACCAATCTGAAAGAGCAGGCGCAGGCCCTGGGGTTGGGCGACCGGTGGCCGGAGGTGGCGCGCACGTACGCCGAGGTCAACGCGGCTTTCGGCGATATTGTTAAGGTGACGCCGTCCAGCAAAGTGGTGGGCGACTTAGCCATTTTTCTAGTGAGCCACGGGATGAGCGTGGCGGATTTCGAGAAGCTGGGTCCTGGTCATCGACTTTCCATTCCGAATTCGGTGGTCGATATGTTCATGGGGTCGCTCGGAATTCCGGAGGGCGGATGGCCCCCGCATATCCAGCAGGTGGTACTGCGCGGCGCGAAACCTCTGGAGGGGAGACCGGGCGCGCTGTTGCCGGCCGTGGACTTTGACGAGCAGCGCCAGGTACTCGCGAAGAAGATTGACCGTTCGCCCGCACCTGACGAACTGATGAGTTATCTGATGTATCCGGACGTGTTCATTAAGTTCGATCGCGCGCACACCAGTTATAGCGATCTAGAAGTGCTGCCTTCCATGCAATTCTTCTACGGGATGGAAAAGGGCGAAGAGATCAGCGTAGAGCTTGAACCGGGTAAGCTGCTGGTGATTAAGTTCCTGACCATCGGCGAACCGCACCTCGACGGACAGCGAACTGTGTTCTTCGAGTTAAATGGACGCCCGCGCGAAGTGGATGTTCTCGATAAGAGTATTCGCGCGGAGCAGCCGACGCGCATCAAAGCTGACCCGGCGAAGCTGGAACAGGTGGGGTCGCCGCTTCCGGGATTGATCACGGCGGTCACTGTTACCGAAGGCATGCTGGTGAAGCGAGGCGACCGTTTGTTGGTGTTGGAAGCGATGAAGATGCAGAGTACCGTCTATTCGCCGTCGGATGGGGTGGTGAGTAAAGTGCTGGCGCAGGCGGGGCAGCAGGTGGAGGCAAAAGACTTGCTGGTGGAGTTGCGGCTGAGCTAACCTATTCGGCCTGGGAAAGTGCGCTCGAAAACCGTATTGAGATATGGATCGTCTCTTCGAGCGATTACGGCTACGGTTCTGTCTCTTAACTGCGCGTGAAACCGGCTGGTTGCGAGGGCCGCGATTGCACGCTCGGAAAGTTCGCGCGATTCATCAGCCACTATCGAAAGAAGGAATTCGGCGGCTTCCGTTAGTGGTGACGAACCCAGAGACGCAACAACGGCGATGCGCGTCTCTGGAGATAAAGGCTGTTTCCAGAATCGCTTGAGGATTTCGATCGCCTCCGGTTCGCGAGATTGTGCGAGCGCTCCCGCCGCTTCCAGGCGAACATCGTCGTCCTTCGATTTCAGGAAGCGGCCTATAAATGGAACGGCCTTTGACGGCGTCAGATTGAGTAGCGCGATGAAGCATTGGCCCATTACTTCCGGCTCGCTATCCCCTATCAAAAGCTTCAAGCGAAGAAGCAGCGCGCCCTCGGGTTGAGCAAGTTGCGCAATGGCTGTCGCGGCGTCAATACGAACTGGCATTTCGGAATCGGCGAGTAAGTCGGCCAAGTAACTAAGGAGTTCGATGCCGTCGATCGGGCAATCCACCAGCGCGAGCGCGCAAGTTCCCCGCAGGGTACCGGCGGAATCCGCGCTGCCACCCCATACCGGCTCCAGTTGGACGTGAACAATACCGCGCAGATATACAGACGCATCGCGGTGCCCCAGATCCTTCAGAGCCTTCGCGATCGCATTCTTTGCCCAACACTGTGGATCGGATGACTGAGGATCGACGAGGAAGCGGTCAAATCCAGCCAGCAAATCGGGTATCAGTTCCGATAAGACCAGGTTCGCGGCGAGTGCCGCGGCCTTGGAAACCAGATAGTTATTGCGGTCCTTCAGAGCCTTTCGCACCTGGTGAAGCGTGGCCGGCGAATTGGGCTCGGAGCGCAGGGCGTCAAGCGCCTCCAGTTTCTTGTCGAAAGCCTGTTTGCTCATGCGGAAAGTCTAAGGGTCACTCTTCCCGAAGAGCCACCATCGGATCGATTCTTGAAGCGCGCCATGCCGGCCCTGCCGCGGCGGGGATCACGATGGCCGCTACCGAGACAAGAACCAAAGCGTACGTAGAGGGGTCGGTTGCCTGGAGTCCGAAGAGCATCGCGTTGATGAGTCTCGAAACAGCCACGGACAAAACGGTGCCGATAGCGAGTCCGATGCCCGTCAAAGCCGCAGCCTTCCCGAGGATAAGGCCAATGACGTCTCCACCTCCGGCGCCGAGCGCGATGCGCAATCCCATTTCCGGCGTTCGCTGCGTGACGATGTAGCTCATTAAGCCATAGATACCCGCCATAGCTAACAACAGGGCCAGTATCGCGAAGGTGGCTGCGAGAAGCGTTCGGAATCGCGGCGCGGAAATGGAATCTGAAATCATTTCATCCATCGTGGTGAACTTCACCGCCATCTGATGATTCAGGGCGTAGGCTGCGCTGCGGACGGCCGCTGTAAAAGCCGCCGGGCTGGAAGCGGTCCGCACGACCACCTGTAGTTCGTTTGAGAAATACGGATGTTGTTCGAGTGGCATGTAAAGAGTTGGCTCCGGCGGGGAACCGGGTGAACTCTGACGGACATCTCCGACGACGCCCACAATGGTCATGGTTTTCATGGTCGATTCGTCGAGACCGCAGACGATTTGTTTGCCGAGCGGATCTTCACCTCCGAAGTTCTCGCGCACGACGCTTTCGCTCACGATGATGACCCCGGGCGCGTCGTACCGGTCGAGCGCCGTGAAGTCGCGGCCCCGCAGCAGAGGGATACGCATGGTAGCGAAGTAATGCGGGCTGCTCAGCGACCAATTAGACTCCGGCAGCTTTTGTCCCTCAGTGAATACCTGCTTTCCGACCACGGCATAGCTCCCGTTGGAGCCGTACCGGCCAGTGGGCAGTCCCATGACGGCGGCGGCCGATTCTACGCCCGGCAACGCCGAGATCGAAGGGAGTAGTTTATCGACAAACGAACGGCCCACATCGACATATTGATCGAGTCCGTTCGCGGGAGCGTGGGCATACATCACCAGGGTGCTGCCCGGTTGAAAGCCCATGTCGACTGCGTTGAGGGTGAGGAAACTGCGAAAGAAAAGTCCCGCTCCGGTGGCCAGCACAAACGACAGAGCGATTTCCGCCACCACCAGAGAGTTTCGTAGAGTATGCGAGCCTCCGCGCAAGACGCCACGCGAGGAAAACTCGGTGCGAGATGCGTGGAGGGCTGGCAGGACGCCGAACAGAACCGCCGACAACGTCGAAATCCCCATGGCGAAAACGAGCACTGGGGTATTCAGATGGACGTCGTCCACTCGCGGCAGATTCGACGGGGCAAAGTACACCAATGCGCGCATACCCAGCGAAGCGAGCGCGATGCCGAGAAGGCCGCCGAGGGCCGCCAGCGTTATGCTTTCGAGGAACAGCATCCTCACAATCCTCGCGCGCGATGCGCCCAGCGCGGCCCGCACCGCGATCTCACGCGTACGCACCGTGGCGCGCGCCAGAAGTAAATTTGAAACATTGGCACAGGCGATCAGAAGAACCAGTAAAACAGCGCCCAGGAGCAGATAGAGCGTGGATTCCACCGGCTTGGTGAGTTGCTCGCGCAGCGCCACTGCGAAAATTGTCCGCCCGTGATTCGATTTCGGATAGGCAGCGGCAAGGCCGGCCGCAATGTTCTCCAGATTCGCCTCGGATTGCTGCAGCGAAACGCCCGGTCTTAGTCTCGCGACGGCATGGTAATTAAACGCCGAGTGGTTCAAATTCTCTGGCACATAAGGGGCTGGGAGCCAGATCTCGGCGTCTGCCGGGAAACACGGTCCCTTGAGTACGCCCGCTATCTCATAGACGTGGCCTTCCACGTGGATGGGTTGACCGACGGCATGTACATCGTCACCGAAGTGCCGCTGTGCGAAGGCCTCGCCGACAATGGCCCCGGATTCGTTTAGGGACGGCATGTTCTGGCCGAACACTTTGAAGAATTCCGGATTCACCCACTGGACGCCGGTGAACTCCGCACGGTCCCGAAGCTGCACGCCTACTTCTCCGCCAAAATAGACGCTGACCGCGTCGAAAACCTGGTTTGAGGTTCGCACGGCAACAAAATCGCCGCCGGTCATCCGCGGGAAACTTGCCGGGCGTTCCGCGTTCTTGGTGTTTAGACTGACGATCCTGTCCGGCTGGGGGAAACGCAGCGGCTGCAGGAGCACCCCGTTCACCACGCTGAAGACAGCGGTGCTGATTCCGATTCCGAGGGCGAGGGTGATGATGGAGAGCAGTGCGAATCCAGGGTTCCGGCGGAGGCCGCGCATGGACTGGAAAAGTTCCGAGAACATGTTCTATAGTACGCACCAACCCATGGTAAGGTTTGCAGCTTTACGGCGGTCCTGTAGGACCGAAATTGGAGACTCGAACAGCCCCCGGCGAGCGATTGAAGCGCCTGTTCCCTAGTTCTCCACCTTCACCCCGCGCCAGAAAGCGACATGATCCTTGATCTGCGCGGCAGCCTTGCTCGGGTTCGGATAATACCAGGCGGCGTCGGGGTTGGTTTTCGTGCCCACCTGAACCGAATAGTAGCTGGCTTTGCCCTTCCACGGGCAAGTAGTGGTGGTGGAACTGGGCTTGAAATATTGGCGGTTTAGAGACTCCGGCGGGAAATAATGGTTGCCTTCCACGACCACCGTCTTGTCGCTTTCGGCGATCGTCGCGCCTTCCCAAATGGCCTTTGGCATAATATCGGATATTAAACCATGCCCCGCTGGCGGGTGGCGCCCTGGTGGACCGCGCCGAACTTCCTCACTCTCAGTCGCCTGATTCTGGCGCCCTTCGTTGTCTGGCAGATTGTCTCCCGAAATCCGGTGCGGTCGCTGGTTCTGCTCTTTGTTGCGGGGTTGACCGATTTGCTGGACGGCTATGTGGCCCGCCGCACCAACAGCCATAGTCCGCTGGGAGAACTGCTTGACCCAATGGCGGATAAAGTCCTGTTGAGTGGCGTTTTCCTGGCGCTGGCGTGGATTGGGACTGTGCCCGTCTGGTTCGTGGGTATTGTATTTGGACGGGATATTTTCCTCCTGCTGGCAGCCGGCTTCGTGATGGCGTTCACCACCGCGCCCGATCTGAAACCCGATATTTATGGAAAGGCCAGTACGGCCTTCCAGATCCTGACCGCCGGCGTTCTGGTGGCGGCCAACGCGAATGGTGGGATTTCGTCCAGTCTTGGGAAAGTCGGAATTTTTTTTCTTTGGCCGGCGGCTGTTTTGACGGCATTTAGCGGCCTCAACTATGCCTGGCGGGGAGTTCGTTTGATGAGACGCGTTGACGCGTGATTCCAGCGGGAGTAGGCTTAGAATGTCAGGTCCGTTCATGACTCGTTACTCACCCGCGCGCCACTATACCTACTTCGGGGTCGTTGCCTTGGCGCTCGCCATTTTTTCGGCGTGGGTGGGAATGGGCTGGGCCCCGGCATTCGCAGCCTGCGCCATCTTCGTTTTCATGGCCTCGGTGCTGCTTTTGCTGGCGTTCCGTCCGTCGGTGGAGGTGCAGGATCCGTATCTGCGCATCGGAAAACGGATGATTCCATGGATCGATGTCCGGCGCGTGGATCGCACAGGCTGGGTTTCTCCTTTGCTGGCGGTGCGGCTCACGCTTTATGACGACACCCGCATTTTGGTGATTTATCCGGGCGATATTGAATCCTGCAAGAGCCTGCTGCGCACGCTCCGCCGCATGTCGCGGGACGCGCTGATCGATGGGATTCCCTACCGGCAGTATTGGGGCGAGATGCTTTCGTCCCCCTCCGAGCGCCGCCAGCTTCCTTCCCCGCGCTACCGGGTGCTGCGGCCGGAAGATGAGATGGAGATCGAGCGGCTCTATCAGCGGTTGAAAACCGTCGGCCACCTGGACCCCAAGAATAGCTCGGACGAGAAATAATTTGGGTCGCAGGACGGTTGCCGTAGTTCTGGCCGTCGTGCTTGTCCTCGGCCTGGCGGCCGCTTTTCACAGCGTTTGGTTCACGTGGTTGGGCGACTATCTGGTAGTGGATCAACCCCCGGTTTCATCTGATCTGATCGTGGTGCTGGGGGGTGACCTGCGCGGCACCCGCATCTTGAAAGCGGCGGAGTTGTGCTGGCAGGGATACGCGCCGCATGTCCTGGTGTCGGGCGCCGGAGACTTGTACGGCACGCATGAGAGCGATCTGGCGATCCAATGGGCGGTGGCGCATGGATATCGCGAGGATCTCTTTATCCCGTTCCGCTATCCGGCAACATCCACGCGCGACGAAGAGCAGGCGGTGGCTCGCGAACTCCGCGCACTGCACGTGAAGCGATTCCTTCTGGTGACCAGCAGCTTCCACACGCGCCGCGCATCCTCGATTTTCCATCAGATCGCGCCAGATCTGACATTTCGCGTGGTCGCTTCGCCCGATCGGAACTTCACCCCAGGCGGTTGGTGGAAGAACCGCGAGGGGGAGAAGACATTTCTGTTTGAGTGGACCAAGACCTTAGCGAACTGGCTGAGAATTTGAACTAGCCGATTTTCCCTGCTTTGCTCCTGCATACTTGAGAGGCTGGAGAAGCGCCTCGCTGAAAGACGGGAGCTCAAAAAAATGAAACTGACAAAACTGATGAGCGCGGCTGTTGCGCTCACTATCGGTTCGTGTGGAGTTGTTTCCGCCCAAACGATCACGACCCTATTTAACTTCAACTCCAGCACGACCGGAGATTTTCCCCTGGGCCGCATACCAAGGCCCGGACGGCAACCATTACGGGACAACAGCCGAAGGAGGCATCAATCAGGCGGGCGGAGTGTTCAAAATCACTCCGAGAGGTGAACTGTCCGTTCTGTATCTCTTCTCTGGGCCTGACGGCGCGGAACCCAACGGCTCGTTGACTCTGGGAGACCACGGCGAATTGTAAGGCGCTACCGCGATCGAGGGGCGCCAATCGAAATGGCACAATCTTCAAGATTACCTCGGAGGGAGTGCTGACCACATTGCACAGTTTCGATCTTTCGATGGGTTCGACGGCCAGGACCCGTACGGCGGCCTGGTGCTGATCGACGGAGTTTTCTATGGCCTCGCCTTCAGCACCGATAGCGGGACCGCGTTCGCCAGCACACCGGGCGGGCAGTTCACAAGCCTCCATCAGTTCGGCGCCAATAGCTTCTCCCCGGGCACCTTCTTCGCCCTTCGATATGACGGCAATCTCTATGGGTATGGGTTCGGACAGGGATCCACAAGCGATGGAGTCATTTTTGTGATGACGACAAGCGCGTGGTGAAGATACTCCACGCCTTTACCGGTCCTGATGGCGAGGATCCACAAGGACCGCTGACACTGGGCAATGACGGCAATTTCTACGGAGAAACCGAGCTCGGCGGAATCGGAGCCGACGCGATGGGTACGATTTTCCGCGTGACGCCCGAGGGCGTCCTAACCACCCTCCATACCTTCTCTTCCAATGGCTCCGCGGGAACCCAACCTGCTGGGGGCCTCGTGGTGGGGAGCGACGGTTCTGTGTATGGAATGACGTAGGCGAACAGCGGTGGGAAAATCTTCCGCCTCAGCGGCGGGGTAGTCACAGTCCTCGCAACCCTGGGTTCACCTGCTTTCGGCGACACCCTCATGCAGGATACCAACGGCGCGTTCTATGGAACAACCTTCCTCGGCGGGAGCAACTGGGACGGGACTCTGTTCAAACTGAGCGTGGGGCTGTCCGGCGCGACCGCGCCCACGTTTAACTGGGTCCCGGCGTCTTTTCAAGTCAACTCGGACAACCTGATTGAGGCGCAAGTTCGGGCTGGGGCGACGACGGGGACGGTGCTTGTCACGACCCCGAACGGAACGCTCGCAAGCAACTTAGTGTTCACGATCCCCGACTAGGTCGGCAGCAGCTTTCGCGGGGGGCCGGTAAATGGCCACTCACGCCGGCCCCTGGCGCGAATCAGATAGGCTAGGGTTGCGACCAACACAGTTGACAATCCAGCAACAATGAACCTGACCTCGCTCTCGTAGAAGATGAACACCCACCCGGCCAGCGCAATCGCCGCCGGAAGCGGATACAAATACATCTGGAACGGACGCTTGATATCCGGCCGCTTGATCCGGATCAGGACCACCGCCACACACTGCGCCGCAAACTGCGTGACGATCTGAATGATGAGCAGCGCACTAATCAGACTCTCCAGCGACAGCAGGCAAGCGAAGGCCGATGCAACGCCCATGAACAGAACCGAGAAGGACGGGAATCCCTTGGGATGCACCCTCCCGAATACCGAGAAGAAGTGACCTTCTACCGCCGCCGCGTAGGGAACTCGCGTATAACCCAGCAGCACCGTGACCACAGAGCCAAACGCGGCAATCATCACCAGCACGGCGCTCAACTGCGCCGCAGCCGGTCCGTAAAGCTGGCCAATGAAGTCCGATACAACGGCTTTCGAAAGCATGGCTTTCTCCCACGGCACCACGCCGATCACCGAGTAGCTCATGGCCACGTAACAGAAAGCCAGCAACACGATGGAGATCAGGATGCTGCGCGGAATGTTCCGGCTTGGCTGGGTTACTTCATCGCCGATCAGACAAACTGTGAAGTACCCCTGGTAGGCGTACATTGCCAAAAGGACCGCTAGACCCAGGCCGGTGAAAAAAGGTTTGGATAGTTCGAAGGCGCCTGGGGGAAACGAGAAGGCGAGCCTTGGCTGAAAATGGGTTGCGCCGGCGAAGATGATCCACGCCATGGTCGCCAGTAAGATCAGGAACATCACCATCGAGGCGCGGCCAATCGACGTGATATTGCGGTAGAGCAGGAAGGTAGCCAGGAAGCAGACGAGTATCGCCAGGGCGATCGTCTGCCAGGGCGTCAGCGTGGGATAGATGAATTTCGCATACGCCGCAAACCCGACGGCTCCGGAGGCGGTGAGCAGCGGCGTTGCCACCACGCTTTGGAACAGGAACAGAAAGCTCATCAATTGTCCGGCGCCGCGCGGTCCGAAAGCTTCGCGCAGATACTGATAGGATCCGCCGGAGCCCGGCATGGCAGCGCCTAACTCGGCCCAAACGAGGCCGTCCGCCAGCGCGATGACCGCGCCAAGTCCCCAGCCGAGCATCGCCTGCGGACCACCCATCGCGGAGAGAATCAACGGTATGGTGAGGAACGGGCCGATCCCGACCATGTTGAGGACGTTGGCCGCGACGGCCTGGAGCAAACTGATCTTGCCTTGTGCGCCCAGGCGCTCAGTGGGTGGTTTGTTCATGGGTTGAATGAAAAAGGGGCGGTGTGAAACCGCCCCTGGTGCCAATTGGTCTGTTAGCGAGGAGTTTAGAAGAAGAACTTCGCCCCTAGCTGCAGGATGCGCGGATTGTGCGCGCCGCTGACGTAGAGGAAGGTCGGGGAAGGCGCGACATTGTTGACGCCGTTGAACTGGGTGTGGTTGAAAACGTTGTAGCCTTCCGCTCGGAATTCAAACCGGCGCGTTTCCGTGAGAGCGAATTGCTTGAACAGGCCCATGTCGAAGTTCGTGCGGGCTGGATTATTGAGACTGTTGCGTCCGGAGTCCCCGAAGGTAAGTCCGGTGGGAGCCGCGTAGGCGTTGGGGTTATAAAGCAGCGGACCGGGGATACTGGAATCGCTGACGAGACCGGTGGTGTTGTACGGGTTGCCGACTATATCCATGAACGAGGACGTACCCGCGCCGTTTCCAACACCCGGACCGTAGCCGCCGTTCACAATGCTGAACGGGGTCCCGGATTGATAGGTCATCAACCCGGAGAGCTGCCAGCCGCCGAGGAGCTTATGGAGCATCCCTGTCCGGAAGAAAGGAACGTCATAGATGGTGCTGATGTTCAGCAGGTGGCGCTGGTCGAAGTTCGAACTGGCGCGAGTCAAGCCCAGGTTATAGGAGTCGACGAAGTTAGAATCGTACCTGTCAGAAGAATCGTCGAGCGAGTGGCTATAGGTGTAAGCCAGGCTGAAATTGAGACGCCCCACAGTGCGTTTCACGGAAACCTGGAGAGCGTTGTAGATTGAGTTGGCGCCTTCTTCGAGCGACGTGATGCTGCTTACGCCCTGGTAGGGACGGAACAGATCGGGATCGCCACCGCAGGCGACGTTGAAGTTGATCGCCGCCTGGCCCGTCGGCGCAGCGCCGTTTACCAGGCCGGTGTTGCAATCGTTCGCGGTCATCGCCTGTCCCGGAAGATAAGGATTCTGCGATGTCGGCGTGGGCTGGAGTTGATTGATATCGCGTTGCAGGGTCAAATGAGTGCCCTTGGTCCCCACGTAGGAAACATCAATGACGGTACTGTGCATGAGTTCCCGCTGAACATCCAGGTGCCATTGCTGCATATAGGGCCAGACCGCCGAACTGGGGATGGAAACAGGGCTGAGCGGCGGGTACGTAGCCGCCCCGCTGCCGCTTCCAATACTGGTGTAGCCGTTAATGTTGTACTGCGTGGCATTCAACACAAGGGGTGCGCTGCCTTCGAGCGATTCCGTATTGCCTTCATTGCCGTTGGTCTGTTCGTAGAAAATCCCGTATCCTCCGCGCAGCGCCGTTTTGCCGTCGCCGAACACGTCCCACGCAAAACCCACGCGTGGCGCCGGATTGAACAGGTGCCCTTTCATGCAGGACGCCGGAACGCCGCCGGCTCCGCACTGTACGATGCCGTCGAACGGATTCCCAGTGCCGGGAATCAGATTGCCGGAGTTCGGATCGATCTGCTCCGCGCTTGAGGCGGTATAGTCCGCGGGATTAAAGTTATAAGCCTGAAGATACTTCTCGTGGTAAGTGCCGAACATGCTGACACGCAAGCCCAGGTTCACCGTGAACCGCTTGGCGAGACGCCAGTCATCTTGAAAATAAGGTTCAAAACCTTTGGCACGGTTGTAGTACTTGATCTTCGCCGTGGTTTGCGAGAAGGAGGCGATATTGCCCATCAGCATGTCGGCGAATCCATTCCCGCTGCTGATTCCAGTGGTGCTATCGAAGTTCAGTTGCCCTTCAATCTGGGGGCTGTTCTCCTCGTTCTTCTGACGCGCCGCGAAGTAGAAACCGGTATAAAGATTGTGGCTGCCGGTGTTCTTTGTCAACTGCTCGCGGAAGGTGTAGGTCGGATTGGAATTCGTCCAGGGGAAATATCCCGGATTCTCCCCGAACCCTCCGCCGTATTCCGCATTGCAGCAAATGCTGAACGCGGGAAGCAATCCACCGAAGCCATTGTCAAAAATGCCGGTCATGGTCATGTCGGAGGGCCGCGCTACATTGCCGATGGCATTCAGAGTAATGTGATCCGCCGTGTAACTGAAGACGAATTCGTTCAGCAGCGTCGGAGACAGACTATCGGTCATGTGCGCGACCAGGCTTGTGCCAGGCCCAACGAAGTTGGTTTGCACCGTGGGGAAACTACCGCCGTCCCATAGTGCCGTGGGTGTAATCGTTTTCCAGGAGTCATGGATGAAGCGGAAGAAGAAGCGATGATTATCGGTGAAGTTTTCATCGACGCGCACCAGCTCTTCGCGCCAGTCCGTTGGGGTTGCTGGAGCGGCACTGAAAGCGGGCAGGCCTCCAATCGTGGTGTTGGGCAATGGAATGAGGGCGTTCTCGATATTTGTAGCGTTCGGGTCGACCGGTACTTGATTGTTCGGGAACGGGCTCCCGTTTGCCATATGGGGGCAATCCACGCCGGGACAGACATCCGAGAAATTGCCGCTCCGTTCCGCGGCCGACGGTACCAGTTGGTCGAATAGCTGACCCGGAACCAGTTCCTTGCGCCACTCTTCACTGAAGAAGAAGAAGGTCTTATCCTTGTGGGTGTTGTAGAGCTTCGGAATATAGACTGGTCCGCCAATGGTGTAGCCATAGTCGTTCTTGCGGTATTCCGGCCGGCCCTGGCCCGCGGCGTTCGTAAAGTAGTTATTGGCGTTGAAATCGTCATTGCGAACGAATTCAAACACATCTCCATGGAACGCGCTGGTTCCCGATTTGGTCACGGTCTCGACCGTTCCAGATCCGTTTCGGCCATATTGCGCGCCGTAGCTTGAAGTAAGAACCTGCACCTCGGCAATGGCATCCACGTTGGGGTAAACGTTCAGCGTGCCATTGCTGCCGTTATCCATGTTGTCGCCGCCGTCGATCTCCCAGTTGTTGTACTCCGTGCGCCCGCCGTTGATGCTCATGGCGACGCTGCCGTAGACTCCCACCGTGCCCTCGTCCTGACCGGTTTGGTTGCTCACGCCGGGGACCAGCGTTACAAGTTGCGTGAAGTTGCGCCCGTTCAGCACTAACTGGCTGATCTGCTTGGCCGTCACCGTACCGGCGAGTTCGGACGAATCCGTCTCCACCTGAGCGACGCTTCCGCCCAGCACTTCCACGGCGGTGGTGATTTCACCGACCGACAGCAGCGCATCGACACGCACCTTCGAGGCCACGCGAAGTACCACTCCTTTTTCCTCAAACTTCTTGAAACCCGTCGACGAGATGGTGACATCATAGTCACCGCGAGGTAAACCCGCCACCAGGTAATCGCCATCGCCGTTCGTAGTGGTCTTGCGATCAATGCCCTCCGCACTGTTCGAGATTGCCACCGAGGCGTTGGGAATGATAGCTCCGGTGTTGTCGCGGACTGTGCCGCTGATGGAGCCTGAATCCTGCGCCGAAACAATGCTGCTGCACGCGACCAGAAAAAGCGTACCCAGCACAAGCCGAATTGCCCTCATGTAAATCCCCCCTTTGATGTGTTCGCGAAGTTTTTGAGTTCGCGCGTTTTCAGCATCATATCCCGTTCTGGCAGTCGGGAGCAAACCAAGTTGTAAAGTAAATCTGTGAATCGGGGATTTCGGCTCGCCGTTCTCTTGGTCATTGCGTCGGCTTTCGCGGGGGCGCTCGTTGCACAAACCGGGTTCGCACGCCCCAGGGAACCTTATGTCAGAGGCGAGCAGGAGCTCCGCACCGGAGATCTGGCTGACGCTGAGCGTGATTTTCGCGCGGTCCTTTCAAAAGATCCATCCAGCGCCGGTGCTCACGCCAATCTAGGCGTGGTCTATATGCGCAGAAAGGAGTGGTCCCAGGCCCTGATAGAGCTTCGCGCGGCTGAGAAACTGGCGCCCTCGGTGCCCGGCATCCGCCTCAATATCGGCCTGGCGCACTTCCGAAGTGGCGACTACGGCGCCGCCATCCCGCCGCTCGAATCGGTGCGCCACGACCAGCCTGGGAACACCCAGGCGGCCTACATTTTGGGGATCTGCTACTTCCTGATGGAGCGCTACGCCGAAGCTAAATCGGTTCTGGCCCCGCTCTGGGACGCTCAATCCTCGAATCTTCAGTATCTGTACGTGCTTGGAATCGCCGCGGGAAACGCCGGCGATCCCCATCTCGAAAGCCGATCGCTCGACCGATTAAAGGACATCGGCGCGGGGTCCCCGGAAATGCACCTGCTGGCGGGGAAAGCCCACCTCGCCCGCCAGGAAAATGAAGCGGCTTTAGCTGAATTCAACGCGGCGATTCAGGCCGACCCGAAGCTGCCGTTCGCCCACTATTACCTTGGGGTGATCAAACGCAAAAGCCGCGACCTGGAATCCGCGCAGGCCGAATTTCTGGCCGACGCGGCCATTGACCCGGACGTTCCCTTCAACTATGAGGAACTCGGCAACATCGCGGCCGCATCGGGTGAAAACCGGAAGGCTGAAGAATACCTGCACCGCGCGCTTCGTCTCGAACCCCGCTTAGCCACAGCACGTTACAGCCTCGCTAAACTGTACCGGGCGGAATCACGTTATACGGAGGCGCTCTCCGAGGCCGACCAAGCGTCGAAATCGGACGATAACAGCGCCAGCCTCCACTACCTGCGCGCGCAGATTCTACAGAAGCTGAACCGCATGCCCGAGGCGCAACGCGAATTTGCGATTTCGTCCCGCCTTCGCGAAAAAATCCGCGACGATCTGGAAGTGAAAATCACCGGAAACGGCTTTCGGGAAACCGGTCTGGAGACGCAGTAGCCCAAATGGACCACGTTTCTGAATTCGGAACATTACTACGGCTCTAGCAGCAGTCTTGGATCACGCGAGGCTCACGAAAATCCACCACAAGCTACCCTGCACATAGCAAGAAATAGCCATATTTGTGGGATTCCAGCGATAGGTACTAAATTGTTCTGAATTCAGAACAAATAGCTTGGCAGCACGGTCGCTGGTGGTGTACATTCTTAGTTGTGAATGCGCCACTGACCCAAATACGAGCCTCGGTGCCATCCTCCGAAAAGCGTATCGATGTCTTGCACGACCGGCTCCGCAGCCTGAATGAAAATGTCGATCTCCTGTCCCGTCTCGTGACAAATCTGGTTCCGCGCCAGATCCACCCGGCTCCGAGACGCCAAGCTCGCGTGATTTGCATTTCCTCGGGCCGGCCGGTCCGCCCCTAATCCTTGGCCTCAAACCCGAATCTCTGTACTACAATAGCTTAGTGTGCTGAAGCGCACAGTAAGTCGGCTAGATGGCCCTGTCCAACCCAAATAAGGAAACTTCAGACCGCGATCGTCTGGACGAGCAGAAATTCCGAGCGATGTTCGAGAACTCGGCCGTGCCCCTTTTCATCTCCACCGACGAACGAGTTCTGCTCGCCAATCGCGCTCTATCGGACATGTTGGGTTACGGTGGACCGGAAAGCCTGGAAGGTCACGCGATTTACCGCATGTTCTCGCCCGCGGTCCGGGATTTTGTCAGCGACCGGCGGTCGAACCGGGTTCACGGGATGCCCGAGCCCCAACTCTACGAGACGCGCGGAGTGTTCGCCAGCGGCGTCGAGTTCGATATGGAAATCCGAACCTCGAACTTCGTCCTGGGTGGCCGGGATTACGCGCTATCCATTCTCCGCAACATCACCGTAGAAAAGACGGAAAGAGAGCTGGCCCGCCTGAACGTGGAGCGGCTGCGTCTTACCCAGCAAGCTGCGCACGCCGGCAGTTGGGATTGGAACCTCGCGACCGGCGAACTTTCCTGGTCCGACGAACTCTACCGCCTGCTGGGGTTCCAGCCCGGCGACTGCCGCCCCACCCTTGAGGCCTGGCTCGAAAACCTGCATGAGGACGATCAAGCGCGCGTGCGCGCCGATCTTGAAGACGCCGCCGACGGAAACAGCGGGCACGTGGAATCTGAATACAGGGTGCGGACCCCAGACGGGCCAGTGCGCTGGTGCCTGGCCAAAGGCTCCATTTTCAAAATAAATTCAGGAGAGCCGGCCCGTTTGTTGGGCGTGGTGATTGAGATTACGGAACGCAAGCGACTGGAAGAGCAGTTTCTGCAAGCCCAGAAAATGGAGGCGATCGGAAGATTAGCCGGCGGCGTGGCGCACGACTTCAACAATCTGATGACCATCGTGAGCGGCTACAGCAGCATGCTGCGCGCCTACTTGCAGCAGGATTCCACGCTCGACCATTTCGTTTCCGAGATCCAGCACGCCGCTACGCGTGCGGCTACTCTGACGGGCCAATTGCTTGCGTTCAGCAAACGGCAAGTGGTGCAGGTAAAAGTGATCGGCATTAACCAGGCTGTCCACGATGTCCATAACATGTTGCAGCGCATCATCGGAGAAGATATCGAGCTGCTGGTGGAACTCAGCGACGATGCGGGTCATGTCCGCTGCGATAAGGGACAGCTCGATCAGGTGCTTCTCAACCTGGCGGTGAACGCGCGCGATGTCATGCCCAAGGGCGGGAAACTGAAGATTGCGACACGTTCGACCATCATTGGTTCCGCCGAGGCGCTGGCAAACCACATTCAGCCGGGCAGCTATGTCGTGCTCAGCATCTCCGATACGGGTCCGGGAATCGACCAGCGCATTCAGGAGAAGATCTTCGAGCCTTTCTTTACGACCAAGGAAACAGGAAAGGGAACGGGACTCGGACTTTCAACGGTCTATGGCATTGCGCGGCAAAGCGGAGGCACGGTTCTGTTGGAGAGCCAGCCGGGCCGCGGATCTTGTTTTAGGGTAGTTTTGCCCGCGGCGCCCGCAGTACCGGAACTACTCGTTGAAGCCGGGGAACCGGCGGAAACGGGGCAGTCCGCCAGAGTCTTTCTGGTGGAAGATGAAGCGCCGCTGCGGAAGATGATGCGTGAGATTCTGAAGACGGCGGGGTTTTCTGTGACTTCGGCTTCAAGCGGGGAACAAGCCCTTCAGATGATTCGCGCCAATGGGCTTGAGTTCGACGTTCTGGTGACCGATGTTGTGCTCCCCGGCATTAGTGGTCCCGATCTGGTGGATCGGCTCACGGAACAGGGTTCTTGCCGTGTGCTCTATATCTCGGGCTACACCGATCACCAGTTATTGGAGCGCACCTTTGAGGCTGGTAGCGGTTTTCTGCAGAAGCCGTTTCCGCCCGCCGCGCTCACTCGCGCAATTCGGGAATTGCTGAGTGTTGAAACAGCGGTTGGCTGAGCCTCTTTTTAGAACTTAGTCAGCATCACAACATCCCCATTCACGGAACCGCGTGAACAGAACAGTCTGCCGTCCGGCGCCCAATCAAAATCGAAAATTCTTTCGCGTCCGGTGAAGTTGGTGACAGGCGTCGGCGGACCTCCGGAGATATCCTGGGCCAGGATATTCATCACGCCGTCAACCGAGTCAAAGAAAGTGATGGTCCGGTTATCCTTCCAGCGAACACGGCGGTGGTTAATGACAGAGTAGTCGAAAAGCGTCGGAACACCACTCTCCAGGGGAACAACGCCGAACCGCCATTTCTGTTCATTCACCAGCGAGACAAATGCCAGGTGCTTGCCGTCGGGAGAAACGGTAGGGTAGGTAGCCCGGTCAACTACTTTCGTCGGCTTCGACGAATTATCGAGGCGCCAAACCCCAACCTGTCCATCGACGATTGAGGAGTAGAAGATGGAGCGCCCGTCCGGGGAAATCGCGGGGGCGTTCTCGGTGCCCCCGAAAGTGATTTGTTGCGGCGGCCGGGCGCGCATATCGGTCTTCCAGATGTGTGTACCGTCGTGGCGTGCGGCGACGAAAAGGACCTCGCTCGTCTGGGACGCCACGACAGGTGCGATGGCCGGACTGATCGCGATCCCCAAACGCTTCTCGATGCCCGATCTCAGTGCGACGGTCGAAAGGTCGCGGGAGCCGAAGCGCCGCGTCACGTAGAGAAGCGTGTCGTCTCCCGCGTAGACCAGGCCTTCCACTCCATCATTGCGGCCGGTTCCACCGACCGGAACAGCTGAGCCTCCGGAAACGCTCTCTATTCTGACATCCGCATCCGATTGAACAGTAACCAGACTTCGTCCATCGGCGCTTACGCTCAGCCCTGAGTAATCGTTGGAGTCGTGCGTAACGGGATGCGCGTTGCCCTCCGGATACGAGACAAACCAAATCTGATTCGAAGCCCCGGCTGGGTCGTCAGTCGCGATCAGCAAAACACCGCTGGAATCGGGGAGCCACACAACCTCGCGCGTCTGCTTCCAGAGTTTAGATGTCAAAGGACGCTCGGCGCCATTGTCCACGCGGACGGCCACCAGGGACGCATGGAGTCCGCCGCGAAATGAATTTGTGGAACAGGCAATCAACTTTCCATCGTTTGAAAAGGAGACATACGAGTAGAGGTCGGGCAGTTTCTTCGAACAGATCAGGCGCGGATTGGTTCCATCGGAGGACGCAACGAAGATGTCGCCTTCGCCTTTCGCGGGGAAGCGGCGGATAAAGCCCAGCCGGCTTCCGTCCGGTGAAATCGCCGGCGCCATATTCGCGGGCCGGATCAGCTCCTGCGGCGTGCCGCCGAGAAGCGGCATGCGATAAAGCACGAACGGCAGTGGTCTGCTCTCGGCTCGCGTGAAGTAAAGATAGACACCGTCGGGCGAGAAACAGAAGCCGCGGTAATCGACGCCACGGGCCTTGTCGATCACCTGCGAAGTACCGGCCTCAAGCAGGCGCAGATTCAGGCTCTGCAAGCCGCGCTCTTCCAGAACCGTCACCAGGAATCTTTTGTCGGGAGAAATCACCGCCGCGATCACGTTCCCCGAAAAAGTGACCTTGTTCATGCGCATGTCGGCGGAATCGTGCCTTCGCGCGAGTAAGAAGCGCCTGAAACCGAACACCGCGGCGCCCGCGAGAACAGCCACTCCACCGGCGCCGATCATCAGCGAACGGCGATCGAGTTTGTCCGGAGTGCCCGCTTGCTCTCGCGCCGCCGGATAGGCTGCTGACGCGCGTGAAGCCGCGACCTGGGCGCCGCTGGAGGTCCGGCGTCCCGTGACCGTGTCCCGCAGAATGCGCTTCAGTTCCGACCGCATCTCGGCCGCGCTCTGAAACCGCAGTTCGCGATCCTTCTCCAACGCCTTCTGGATCGCCAGATCCAGAGCCGGCGGCACATTTTGATTCAGCATCGAGGCGACTGGGGGATCCTGATTGAGGATGGCGTTGAAAAGAGCGGCCGCCGTGTTGCCCTGGAATGGCAGTTCGCCCGTAGCCATCTCGTAAATCAGCGCGCCGAAAGAGAACAGGTCGCTCCGCGCATCCACCGGTTCCCCCAAGGCCTGCTCGGGAGACATGTAAGCCACGGTGCCGACAGTCATGCCATCCGTGGTGAGCATGCTCAGCGGCGGCATCACCCTGGTGGCGCTCTCCTGTGGAATTGGCGCCGGCTCGTCCGCCTCGAGTTTGGCGAGCCCAAAATCCAGAATCTTCGTCTGGCCCCGGTTGGTGAGGAAGATGTTCGCGGGCTTAATATCGCGGTGAACAATGCCGGCGGAGTGCGCCGCGTCCAATCCATCGGCAATCTGGATCCCGATATCCAGCAGTTGTTGATTGCTGAGCAAAGGTTTCTCGGGAATGCGCTGCTCCAGAGTTTGCCCGTCAAGCAGTTCCATCACCAGGAACGGGCGGCCCTCATGTTCGCCAACGTCGTAAATGGTGCAGATGTGGGGATGATTCAATGCGGACGCCGTGCGGGCCTCACGCTGAAACCGTTCCAATTCATTCCCCGAACTGGGTCGTAGAAACTTTACGGCCACCTGGCGTCCAAGGCGTGTATCTTCCGCGCGGTAGACGACTCCCATGCCGCCGCCGCCCAGTTTGTCCAGAATTCGATAGTGTGAGACCGTCTCGCCTATCATCAGAGAGAACGCGTGCGCCTTACCTTCGAGGATATCTGATTCGATGTCCTATTCACCTGGTTTGGTTACGCATTCATGACAAATGCTTCTGAAAACCTTTCGCACTTTTCTCTGGACGGGCCCGCTGATCACTTTGGCGACATTGATTATGGCCTCGCTCTCCGCCGCGGCGGCGCTCTTCCACGCTTCTGGAGAAACGTTGCACAGCATGGCGCGCTTCTGGGCTAAGCTGCTGCTGCGGATCGCATTTGTTCGCGTGGAAACGGAAGGAATCGACACTCTCGATCCCTTGGGAAGCTACGTCCTCGTCTCCAATCATACGAGCTATTTCGATACGCCCGCGATAATCGCCAGTATTCCTCTTCAGTTCCGGTTTTTTGCCAAGAAAGGTCTTTTTGAAATTCCACTCTTTGGCACACATCTCAAGCAAGCCGGCCATTTTCCCATTGTCCGGGATGACGCGCGGGCATCCCTCAAGAGTCTGATCGAAGGCGCCAAGCAGATTCAGGAGCGTCACCTCTCCGTGCTGATATTCCCCGAAGGAGGACGTTCCGAACAAACGCTGCGCGAGTTCAAGGAAGGCGCGGCTTTGATTGCCATTCGAGCCGGCGTTCCGGCTGTTCCTGTAGGGATCACGGGGGCGCGTGGCGTTCTGCCCGTCGGGTCCATGCACGTGTTGCCGGGCGTGATTCGGATTCGCCTCGGCGAGCCCATCCCCACCGTCGCGATGAGTCCGCGCGACAGGGGCCCGCTCACCGAGAACCTGCTGCACCGCGTCGCGGAATTGACCGGCGAACCTGTGCCGGTTTCGCATGGATCTGAATGAACACGCTGATAGTATATTGGGCACCATGTATCGAACCGCATTCCTCCTTCTGCTCGCCTTCCCGGCTTTGCACGCCGAGCAGGGTTTTACCGATCTGTTCAACGGACACGACCTTACCGGATGGACTGCCGGCGATAATCCGCAGACCTGGTCGATTGAAGACGGCGCCATTGTGTCGCACGGCCCGCATAGCCACCTCTTCTATACCGGTGAATTCCATAATCATGCGTTTAAGGATTTCGAATTGAAAGTGGACGTGATGACGCGTCCGGGCGCCAACGGCGGCGTCTACATTCAGACCGCGCTCCAACCCGGCTGGCCAAACAAGGGGTTTGAAATTCAGGTGAATAACACCTATAAGACGGATCCCCGCAAGACCTTCAGTATTTATGAAGTGAAAGACGTTCACGAACAACTGGTTCCCGACAACGAATGGTTCACCGAAGACATTATCGCGAGGGGCGACACGATCACGGTGAAGCACGACGGAAAGGTGGTGGTGGAGTGGACGCAGCCCGCGGCTTGGAAGGGAACCTCGGATTTCTCGGGGCGGATGATCGGCACCGGGACCATTGCGCTTCAGGGTCACGACGCGGGCAGCAAAGTTTACTACAAGAACATCCGCATTAAGCCCCTTGATTAACGTGCCTGCAAAACCGTGCGTGATAGCATTTTGAACGAATGCATTCGCGCACCATCTATCAGGTTCTGCAAGCCACGGCCGCTGCTTATGGCGGCAAGCCGGCGCTCAGGCAACCCGTCGCTTCCGAAAAGGGCGTCGAAAAATCAGGCGCCAAAAACTACAAGACCTGGACATGGGATCAACACCTCCTGGCCACGGAAGAGATCGGCTTGGGACTGCATGCGCTTGGCATCCGCAAGGGCGACATCGTGGCGCTCTGTTCCGAGACGCGCGCCGAGTTTTATCTCATGGACGCCGGAATCCTGGCGATCGGCGCAATCGCCGCGGCGCTTTACCAATCCTACCCGGCCAAGGATCTTCTGAAGACCATCGCCGCCTCTGGAGCGAAAGCTCTGGTTGTCGAGAACGCCAAGACCTTCGAACATCTGCGGGGCGCGCCGGTGGAACTTTTCATCCTGCTGACGGGCGAAGCCGAAGGCGCAGTCTCGCTTGAAGACCTACAGACTCGCGGACGCGCTGCGAAAGCCTCGGCCCCCGGCCTTTTCGACGAGCTCACCAGCGCCGTAACGCCGCAAGATCACGCCATCCTCTACCTCACCTCAGGCGCGACCGGTGAGCCCAAGATGGTGATGACTACGCACTGGGGAATCGTTTCCAACATCGACATGGGCGTACAAGTGCTCCCGATGACGCCCGATGACATTACTATCGCCTTCCTGCCTTCCGCCCACATCACGCAGCGCGTCGTAGTGGAGTTTCTGCCCATGCTGTTCGGCACGCCGGTAGTGTTTTCGGAGAGCCTTCTGAAACTGCCCGGCGAGATCAAAGCCGTGCGGCCCACCATGTTTGTCGCGCCTCCACGTATGTGGGAGCGCGTGTATGCCAGCGTCTGCACGGAGATTCGCAAGAAGCCCGCTGCCGTTCGCAAGATCTTCTATGCGGCGGTCGGCCTGGGACTTGCCGCGGCCAAATACAGGCGGGAAGGGAAGCGCGTCCCCGCTCGCATTTCGATTCCACTCAAGCTGGCTGACAAGGCAATGTTCAAGACCATTCGCGAGAGGTTTGGGGGCAGACTTCGCATTCCCGCGTCGGGCGGCGCGCCTCTTGGAAAGGACCTGGCCGATTTCTACGAGGCCATCGGAATGCCTCTGATTGAAGGCTACGGGCTCACCGAGGGCGGCGTGGTCGCGTTCAACCCTATTGGCCGTCCCAAGAGCGGAAGCATCGGCAAGCTGCTCCCGGATACAGAACTAAAGTTCGCCGAAGACGGCGAAATGCTGGTGAAAAGCTCCTGCCTGTTCGCTCACTATCATAAGGATCCACAGGCCACGACTCAGGTGATGCAGGATGGCTGGCTTAGGACCGGAGATATCGGGCACATCGATTCCGAAGGTTACGTATTCATCACCAGCCGCAAGAAGGAATTGATTGTCTCTTCGACCGGCAAGAAGGTGTTCCCCGCGCGCGTCGAGAACTTATTCAAGTTCGAGCCGCTGATTAGTCAGGTGGTATTAGTTGGCGACAGGCTGCCGTTCCTGACGGCGCTGTTTACCATTCATGCTCCAGTGGCTGAAACACTCAGCGGGAAAGACCCGAACAAGGTAGCGAACGAAGTGCAGAAGATCGTTACCAACGTCAATAAACAGCTCGCGGATTTCGAGAAGATTCGTAAGTTCCGCATTCTGCCGCGCGACTTTACGATTGAGACCGGTGAACTGACCGCCACCATGAAAGTTCGCAAGCAGAAGGTGCTGGAAAACTTCCGCGAAGAAATTGATTCTCTTTACGCGGAGAAAACCGTTCAAGGTTTGTAGCTGGCGGCGCGCTTAGTGTATGCTTACCTGATTATCGAGATGGTAGAAGGTGAGAATTGTCGTTACCAGGTCGAACTGCTGCCGCATTCTTATTTATTTGGGCCTCCGCTGGCCACGCCCAATACATCATTTCCACCATCGCCGGCGGAGGTTTGCCGGCTGTTCCCGCGCTGGCTGTAGCCAGCTCAATAGCGAGCCCGAAATCGGTTGCCATTGACACCTTTGGCAACCAATACTTTCTCTATGACAACGGGGTTTTCGAGGCTTCCATCGGTGGAGTTCTGACACGGATTGCCGGTCTCTCTGCAGTGCCCGGTTTTTCAGGCGATGGCGGCCCGGCAATATTGGCGTCCTTTAATGGACCAACCGGAATTGCGGTGGACCCGCATGGTAACGTCTATGTCGCCGATACGGGGAATGCCCGGATTCGCAAATTCACGGTGGGCGGCATCGTCTCTACGATAGCCGGCAACGGCCAGACAAGATTTTCCGGCGATGGAGGTCCCGCGGTGGACGCCGAATTCGACCAACCCGGCGCTCTCGCAGCGGACTCCGCCGGGGACCTCTTTATCGTCGATAACTATAATTACCGGATCCGGAAAATCGCGGCAGACGGAAGCATCTCGACGGTTGCCGGCAACGGAACCTATGGCTATTCGGGTGATGGCGGACCAGCGACTGGCGCAGAGCTCAGCTTTTTCCCGACGGGACTGGCTGTTGATTCCGCTGGCGACCTATACATCGCCGATACAAACAACAGCCGGATTCGTAAGGTATCAAATGGCATCATTTCCACGGTTGCGGGTGATGGAGCCTTTGGCTATTCCGGCGACGGCGCCCCCGCGCTGAATGCGGAATTCAGCAGTCCAACCGGCGTCGCCGTGGATCAGATGGGGAACATCTACATAGCGGATTTCGCAAACGCCCGCATTCGCGAGGTTGCGCTGAACGGGATCATCTCCACTGTCGCTGGAAATGGCTACGGCGGCTACTCGGGCGATGGTGGGCCGGCGGTCAGCGCAACCCTATACGGGCCGTGGGCCATTGCCATCGATTCTTTCGCCAATCTCTACTTCGCCGATTCGTACAACAACGCGATCCGAAAGTTCACTGTCGGTGGCACCATTTCCACCGTCGTGGGCAACGGCACCGACGGCTACTTCGGCGACGGAGGTCCAGCCAACGCCGCGGGCATTTCCGGACCCTATGCGGTTGCTTTGGATTCAACCGGCAACCTCTATATAACCGACACAGGTAACTGCCGGGTGCGGAAGGTTGCGGTGTCCGGCATCATTTCAACATTCGCGGGTTCTATCGCTTGCGGTTATTCGGGCGATGGAGGTCCGGCATCCTCGGCCGAGCTCTTCAACGTGCAAGGCTTGGTGATCGACAACCTGGGGAATGTCTTCATCGCCGATTCGGATAACTCTCGGATTCGAAAAGTGGGGCTCAACGGATTGATCTCAACCATCGCGGGCACCGGACTCAGCGGTTACTCGGGTGATGGTGGACCGGCTACCAGCGCGCAGATCAGCGCCGCGGGTGGCATGGCGCTGGATAGCTCGGGTAACCTTTATTTCGCCGATTCAGCTAACTACCGGATACGAGAGGTCGCGGTAAACGGGACGATCTCAACTGTGGCGGGGAACGGTATCTTCGGCTATTCGGGCGACGGCGGACTGGCGACAAACGCCGAACTTGGCGTTCCCATAGGAGTCGCGATCGATTCCGCCGGCAACCTCTATATCGGCGACGGAGACAACGCCCGAGTGCGAAAGGTGGCTGCCGGCGTCATTTCCACCTACGCGGGTGATGGTATTTACGGCTACGCCGGCGACGGAGGGCCCGCTACCAGCGCGGAGATCGGACTTCCCACCAGCGTCGCGCTGGATGACGCCGGGGACCTCTTTATTACCGATGCCGATGGGCAGATTCGTGAAGTTTCCCCGGGCGGCACGATTTCAACCATAGCGGGCGTCAATGTTACCGGCTATTCGGGCGACGGCGGCCTCGCGGCCAGCGCTAAACTCGATTTCCCTCAAGGCGCGATTGTGAGCCCTTCCGGTGCACTATATTTTGCAGACGCCGGAAACAACGTGATTCGCGAGCTGGTCCCGGTATCCAGCTCCGCGCTCTTGACGATCTCGTCTACACACACGGGTGGGTTCTTTACCGGTCAGACGGGGAACACGTACTCACTTGGAGTGAGTAATAACTCCCTCGCCGGGCCTACGGTGGGTGCGGTCACCGTGACCGAACTGACACCAAACGGCCTGACCTTCGTTTCCATGGCTGGAAATGGCTGGAATTGTTCTTCCAATGTCTGCGCCCGCAGCGACGTACTGGCGCCCGGCGCCGCCTATCCGCCCCTCACTTTGGTTGTGGATGTTTCGAGCAACGCGCCTGCCAGCTTAGTCAATCAGGCTACCGTGACTGGCGGAGGCTCCTTTGCCGCCGCTGCCGATGACTTGACCGTGGTGGCCCCCTGCCTCGCGGTGACGCCAGCTTCCATTTCAGTCGACACCACCGGAGGCTCTCCGCAAGTAATAGCCATCACGGCCGCGGCTTCCAATTGCGCCTGGACGGCGGCCACGACATCAAGCTGGATACAGATATCTTCGCTTTCGGGAACGGGAAGCGGAACATCCACCGTCACCATCCCGCCGAATACCACCGGCGCGGATCTGGCCGGCTTCATCACAATCGGCCCCTTCACCATTCCCGTTACTCAGCGGTTCACCGCCCAGGTCTTCTCCGACGTCGCACCCGGTTACTATGATTTCGACGCTGTGAATCTTCTCTCAACCGAAGGCATCACCACCGGTTGCAGCCCGACCGATTTCTGCCCCACCGCGAATATCATCCGATCCCAGATGGCGATTTTCATCATCCGCGCCATCTTCCATACCGATAACTTCCCCTACTCAACGATGCCTGTATTCAGCGATGTCCCGGCGGGAAGTTTCGGGTTCCAGTGGATTCAGAAGATGGCGGAACTCGGAATCACACAAGGCTGCGCCACCAATCTATTCTGCCCCAACGATCAGGTCACTCGGGACCAGATGGCGGTCTTCCTCATCCGCATGCGATACGGGGCGAGTTATAACTTCGATTACCCCTCCACACCTTATTTCACCGATGTTGGGCCGGCTTCATTTGGCTGGTCCTGGATACAACGCTTGAAGGAAGACAACATTACGTCCGGGTGCACCGCGACAACTTTCTGCCCCACGAATCCGGTGAGCCGCGGCGATATGGCTACCTTTGTGATGCGCGGCGCGTTCAATCAACTCTTACCGGCCGGCGAGCCGGTCCTTCTGTCGATTAGCCCCACCACGATCGTGCATGGCGCTGATCCGGAAATCTTCACCCTCACCGGCCTCAATACAAATTTTGTGGACGGGGTGACCTCGCTCGGAGCGATTCCGGAAATCACGGTCGGGACGGTGTCGGTGATCAGCGCCACCACACTGACCGTACAACTAAGCGCGTCGAGCAGCGCCGCGCTGGAACCCGTCTCTCCGCTCGCCATCACCGGGATTCCACCGGGTAACGAGGAAGCGGTGCTGCCAAACGGCCTCGTGGTTCAATAAGCGGCGTCACACCAGAAGCTGTTTCACATTCGCCAGCACAACCGCCCATGCGCGCGAAGACGGGTCAATCAAATCGAAATGGTCCGCGCCACTGATCTCCACGAGCCGCACCGCACCCGAATCCGTCCGCCGCGCCGCCACGTAGGCTCGGCTATTAGAAATCGGCACCACATCGTCATCAGTTCCATGGATCAGCACCCGCCGCACGGATGACGAATGCTTCACGGGGTCCGCATCCGCATAAACCGACGGGTTCTCACTGGGCTTACCGCCCAGAAAATCCGTCACTGCGCCGGAGCCCAGATTCTCTTCATAAGCCAGTTCCAGGCACGCGACCGGCGCCAGCGCCACCACCCCCGTCATTGCAGGTTTCTCGCTCGCCAGGCGGAGCGCCAGATGTCCGCCCGCGGAATGGCCCATCACAACCGGCGAAGTCTCCTTCCGCGCGGCAAGGAATCCCGCGATCACATCGTCAAACGTGGTCGGCCAACCGGCCCGCCGGTATTCCAGGCTGGCCACGGAAATCCCGGTCTGCGCCAGCGCCGCGCAAAGATGGCTGGCATGAGAAAGATCGTATGTCGGCCGCCAGAATCCGCCATGGATCATGACCACTGATGGCCCTCCCGATCTAACGCCGAATAGATCGAAGAATTGGGACGGGTCTTTGCCGTAGGATACGCGCTCACTCGCTGGAACGGGCGTCCTCGAAAGAATGTCTCGGGGCATTGCCAACTATATTGGCATGTGCGGGTTGATAAAGTCAGAGGGTACAAATGGGATTCGCAGGCAGCATTCTTCTTACTTCGCTTGTATGCGCGGCAGCCGCTTATGGACAGGCCGGCACATGTAACGGTCTCAGTCTCGGGCCCGGCGCAAGTTTGAACAGCTTTGTTCCGTTTCCCACGAATAATCTGTGGAACACGGATATCTATAACTCACTGGTAGATCCGAATTCGGCGAACTACATCAACTATATCGGCGGAAGTGTGGCTTTCCATCCGGATTTCGGGGCGGGCCTCTACGATGGTTCCACAATAGGAATTCCTTACCAGGTAGAAGCGCAAACGCAGCCGTTTGTGCCGGTCAAGATCACCCCTTACGCCAGCGAGAGCGACCCCGGCCCGATCCCGATTCCAGCCAACGCCCTGATCGAAGGCTACCCCAAACCGGGAACTGGCGACCGTCATGTGCTCGTGCTGGAAAACGGCGGATGCTGGCTTTATGAACTCTATGATGCTCATTACAGCAAGAGCCAGTGGAGCGCCGCTTCCGTGGCAATCTGGGATATGACCATTAACGAGCAGCGCCCCTACACATGGACCTCGGCCGACGCCGCGGGCCTGCCCGTGTTCGTTGGACTGGCGCGTCATGACGAAGTGGCGGCCGGCGCTATTCATCACGCTTTCCGCTTCACCGTCCCCACCACGCAGGAGGCGTTCACGCCGCCGGCTTCGCATTGGGCGTCCAGCGTCACCGATGCGAATGCCCCGCCGATGGGAATGCGGATCCGGCTGAAGGCCAGCTTCGATATTTCCGGATTCCCCGCGGACGATCAGGTGCTGCTCACCGCCATGCAGCATTATGGAATGATTCTGGCGGATAATGGAAGCGCGCTCTACATGAGCGGAACGCCGGATAATGCCTGGAGCAACAACGACTTGAACCTCTTGAAAAATCTGACGGTTTCCGATTTCGAGGTGGTGCAGTTGGGTGAGATCTATACCCCTCAGAACGTGCCCACCGGGCCATCGCCGGTGGTTTCCCAATTCACCGCGAATCCGAATACGGTGAGTGCCGGTCAACCCGTAACGCTCAGTTGGGCCTCCACCGGAACCATCTATACGATCATCGCGCCGCAGGTAGGGCCGGTTCGTGGGACTAGCGTTGTTGTCACGCCATCCGCCACGACCACCTATACCTTAGTAACCACGAATCAGTATGGCAGGACAGATTCAAAGGTGACGGTAACAGTGCAATGAGCAGCGCCACGGGCCGCGCGAAGATCGAAGAATCGGAAAGCCTGCGGGATGCGGCGCCCCCGCAACCCGCTCGGATCATTTCTCTCGATGCCTTTCGCGGTGCCGTAATCATGTTCATGGTGCTGGTGAATAACGGCGGCGGCCCGGAAAACTATCATCAGCTCGAACACTCGTCATGGGACGGATGGACGGCCACGGACCTCGTCTTTCCCTCGTTTCTCTGGATTGTGGGAGTAGCCATCACGCTATCCCTGGGAAAACGGGTGGCAATGGGAGCGGGCCGCCCTGCCCTGTTCCGGCAGGTGATGCGAAGGTCGGCGATCCTGTTCGTACTCGGCGTGTGTCTCTATCTTCCCCCGCAATTTCACTTTGCGGCGATGCGGATTCCAGGAGTGTTGCAACGCATCGCAGTCTGCTACCTGGTGGCCTCCGCCATCTATCTCACAACGCGTTTGCGTGGCCAGGCGATCTGGATCATTGGTCTGATGGCCACCTACTGGTCGTTGATGTTCTTCGTCCCAGTGCCTGGATACGGCGCCGGACACCTCGACTTGCAGCGTAACCTGGCTCATTTTGTGGACCATACAGTGTTAGGACCGCATAACTATAAAGAAGGCGACTGGGACCCCGAAGGTCTGCTCAGTACACTGCCCGCCATCGCGACCACGCTTTTCGGAATCATGGCTGGACATATCCTCCGGCTGCGTCGGGACTTGGCCGAGCGCACGACATGGCTCTTCCTGGCGGGCGCCGTTTTGACTGCGGCGGGTGTGGTGGTCAATCATTGGATGCCCATCAATAAGAAGCTTTGGAGCGATTCCTTTGTGTTATTCATGGCCGGGCTGGATTTCACAATTTTCGCGGCATTTGTATGGTTGGTCGACGGCAACAACTACCGTAAGTGGACCAGGCCGTTCACCATCGTTGGCATGAATGCGATCGCGGTCTATCTATTCTCGGAAGCGCTCAGTATCCTACTAGATGCAACCGACGCGCATGAATGGGTCTTTGACACCATCTTCGATCCCATGGGTTCGCCGCGAAATGCGTCGCTGCTGTTCGCCCTTTGCTTCGTTGGGGTCACATGGCTTTTTGGATGGGCGCTCTATAAGCGAGGGTGGTTCTGGAAGATCTAGCTTGAATGCTGCGCAACCTGAAACGCATCTGGCCTTATCTCTGGAAATACCGCCGCGGATGGGCTGTTGGACTCTCTTCCCTGATTCTAAAAGACGTAACCGGCGCGTTGCTTCCATTAGTTGTACGCTACGCGATTGACGCACTTACCAGCGGCAAAAGGCTGCAGGTAATCGCCGGACTCGCCTTGCTACTGATCGCCGTCAGCTTAGTTAAAGGCTTCTTTCAGTATTGGATGCGGTTGATTCTGGTCGGTATCTCGCGCGATGTGGAGTACGACATCCGCAACGACCTGTTCGGCCGCTTAGTCACCCTGTCCCCAGGTTTCTTCGCGCGCAGTCAAACGGGCGACCTGATGGCCCGCTCGACGAACGACCTGAACGCAGTAAGGATGATGCTCGGACCGGGAATCATGTATTGGACCGAGACCTCGCTCACATTCCTCCTGGCCATCGGAATCATGGTGTTTAGCGATTGGCGTCTCGCGCTTCTGGCGCTTCTGCCCGCACCACTCGTCAGTTTCAATGTCATCTTTTTCGGCCAGCGCATTCACTCGCGCTTTCAGAAGATACAAGAGATGTTCTCGGATATCAGCAGCCGTGTTCAGGAGAACCTGAGCGGTGTCCGCATGGTACGGGCGTTCGCTCAGGAAGATGCTGAAATCCGGCGGTTTGAGAAATTGAACCGCGCATACATTGCGCAAAACCTGCGTCTGGCGCGACTGCAAGGGACCTTCGAGCCATTGCTCGAAGCTTTGATCGGGCTTACGTTTGTCGCGGTGCTGTGGGCTGGCGGCCGCCAGGTGCTTCAGCATCGTATCTCGCTTGGCAGCTTCGTGATGTTCAACACGTACATGAGCATCCTGGTGTGGCCCATGATCGCGCTCGGTTGGGTGGTGAATCTGATGCAGCGTGGAACGGCTTCGTTGACGCGCATCCTGGAAATTCTGGACCAAGTGCCGGCCATAGCGACCCCGCCCGACCCAGCGCCATGCGGCGAAGTGCGAGGCGACATCTCGTTCGAGAACGTGACGGTGGAGTATCCGGCGGGGCGCGCACTGGGACCCATTGATCTAACCATTCGCGCAGGCTCAACGGTAGCCATCGTTGGGCGAACGGGAAGCGGCAAAAGCACGCTGGTGAACCTGATACCCAGGCTGCTCGATCCAAACGCGGGCGTGGTGCGGTTGGACGGTATCGATGCGCGCCGATTGGATCTGCAGAGCCTGCGCGCACAGATCGGCATGGTGCCGCAGGAGACCTTCCTGTTTAGCGCCACCATTGCCGAGAACATCGCCTTCGGAATGGAGACCGCGACTCGCGAAGCCGTGGAGAGCGCCGCTGAACTTGCGGGACTCGCATCGGATATCGAGGGGTTTCCCAACGGCTTTGAGACCATGGTAGGAGAGCGGGGATTGACCCTCTCCGGCGGCCAGAAGCAGCGGACGGCCATCGCCCGCGCCCTGGTTTTGAATCCACGGATTCTGATTTTGGACGACGCGCTGTCGAGCGTCGATACGTTGACCGAGGACCGTATCTTGTCGGGATTGGCGCATGTGGTGGCGGGGCGGACCGTGATCCTCATCTCGCATCGCGTGTCCACCGTGCGCAGCGCCGATGAAATCGTCGTGCTGGATAAGGGCCGCATCGTCGAGCGTGGCACGCATGAAGAATTGATAGCGCGCGCGGGTTACTATGCCGACCTGGCGCAAAAACAGACTCTGGAAGAAGAATTGGAAGCGATATGAAACGAATGGTTCTGCCGCGCTTCGGCGTGGATGCGTTCACGATTGAAGAGGTCCCCATCCCGCGGCCAGGTCCGCGCGAAGTGCTGGTGCGGGTGCGCGCGAACTCGATCAATTTTCGAGATCTGCGTGTCGCCCAGGGCCTCTATGACCCTCGGATGCCGCTGCCCCGCGTGCCTCTGTCCGATGGATCGGGCGAGGTGGCTGAGACGGGTTCGGACGTGACGCGCTTCCGTAGCGGCGACCGGGTGGCCGCAATTTTCATGCAGACCTGGGTCGCGGGCCTGCCCGCCGAGCGCTACTCCGCCTCCGCGCTCGGTGGCGCGATCGACGGGATGCTAAGTGAGTATGTCGTGCTGCCCGAAGATGGCTTGGTCCTGATTCCGGAACACCTTTCCTTCGAGGAAGCGGCGACCCTCCCGTGCGCCGCTGTGACGGCCTGGAATGCGCTGTTTTACGAAAGCCGGATCAAGCCGGGTGATACCGTGCTCGTCCAGGGCACCGGGGGCGTTTCCCTGTTCGCGCTGCAACTTGCGCAGATGGCAGGCGCCCGAGTCATCGCCACCTCGAGCAGTGACGCGAAACTGGAGCGGGTCCGCGAACTCGGCGCAGCCGAAACCATCAACTATAAAACCACTCCCGATTGGTCTCGCGGGGTGAAGCAACTGACTGGCGGCAAGGGCATTGATCATATCGTGGAAGTGGGTGGAGCGGGGACATTCACGCAGTCCCTCCGCGCGGTTCGAGTAGGCGGCCATATCAATGTGATTGGGGTTCTCAGCGGAGTCAGCGCCGAGATTCCAACGGCATTGATGCTACAGAAGTCGATTCAAGTACACGGCATCTATGTAGGTTCGCGGGATATGTTCGAGGAAATGAACCGCGCGATCGGGCGCCATCATCTCAAACCTGTGATCGACAGGGTATTCCCCATGCAAGAGATTGGAAAGGCGCTTGAGTATATGGAAACCGGTCGGCATTTCGGCAAGATTGTGATTCGGCAGGAAGCCTGATGCGCGCCACTGCTCTGGCAATTCTCCTTTTGTGCTGCGGGTGCGGGAAAAGTGTTTTCGAAGTTCCCCCGCCGGGCCCCGAACTACATGTCGCGGCGGCGGCCAACCTGGCCACCATCTTCGACACGCTGTCCGCGGCCGAGTACAAGAAGACAGGAGTGCATCTGGTCCCCAGTTTTGGCTCGACGGCCACGCTGACGACGCAGATCGAGAACGGCGCGCCGTTCGATGTTTTTCTGGCGGCGGATACCGAGCACCCGATCAGTTTGACCAGCAAAGGCCTGGCGGAGTCGCCGCAGGAGTATGCCCGGGGGAAGTTGGTGATCTGGGCGCCGAAGCGGCCGGATATCCGCGCGCTGGCCGATCTGACGCATGCCGACGTCAAGACCATCGCGGTGGCGAATCCGGATCTGGCCCCTTACGGCCATGCCGCCATTGAGGCGCTCACCAATGCGGGGCTCTTACAGCAGCTTCGTCCGAAGATCGTTTTTGGCCAAAACATTTCCGCAACTCTAAGTTACGCGGATAGCGGCAACGCCGATGTCGCGTTGACGGCTTATTCCTTAGTGGCTACGAAACATCCCGACGCCCCGCTGGTTCCGGATCACTTATATACGCCCATCATTCAATCGCTCTGTGTCCTGTCGCGTACCTCGCAAAGGAAAGCCGCGGGACGGTGTGTGGATTTCTTATTGAGTCCCGAAGCCGGTTCTATCTTCACGAAGAACGGATATTCGGTTCCACCACGAAAATCGCAGTTGGGGCGCCCGTAAATGGCTGGGCTCATTGAGCTCGAATCAGGTGGGGTTAAGGCGGCTGCACCTTCTGTTCGCTAAGCAGCCGGAAAGACTTCCTTGACCCGGCCCACCAGCGTCGCTGCGGAATAAGGCTTTCGGATGAGAGAACCAATGCGTTCGTTGGGATACTTCAGGCGGATGTCGAATTCACTGTAGCCGCTGGACAGCACGATTTCGATGCCGGGACTAATCTGTTTCATGCGCCGGTAGGTTTCGAAGCCGTCCCAGCCAGTCATTCCGAGATCCAGAATGACCATGCAAATCGCGCTGCGGTGCCTGGTCAGCAACTCGGTGCCCGCTTCGCCGCTCCGGGCCGTCAAAACCTGGTATCCCGCCCGCGTCAGCGTGGCCTTTGCGGCGTTGCGGATGATGAGCTCGTCATCCACAATCAGGATGGTTGATCCATCAATTTTGTCGGCCGCCTGGAGCGGCTGGAGTTGGCCAGGCGCAGGGGGAAAGTAAGCCTGAAACTTGCTGCCTGACCCGCGCGCGGTTCTTACTTCCAGCGCGCCGTCATGGCTGCGGACAATGCCAAAAACGGCCGCAAGCCCGAGACCGCGCCCGGTGAATTTGGTGGTGAAGAACGGCTCGAAAATCCGCTTTACGGTTTCGCGGTCCATGCCGCAGCCGGTGTCGGTCACTTCCAGATAAACGTAGCCGCCGGCAGCGATATTCTCGCCCGTCACGAATCGCTGACGACCTCCCGCGCCCAACGCGGCGAAGCCGGTCGTAACCCGAATCAAGCCGTCGCCTTCGATGGACTCCGCGCCGTTCATGACAAGATTCATGACGATCTGCTGGATTTGGGAAGCGTCTCCGTCGATCAGCGGGAGATCCGGGTCGAGATGGCATTCCAGCCGGATCGAGCGCGGAATGGAAGCTCTCAGCAGCACCGAAATCTCGTCAACCAGCTTCGAGATGTTGATCCGCTTCACGCTGAATTTCCCCTGGCCGGAATACGCCAGAAGTTGACGAGTCAGGCTCGCGGCGCGTTCTCCCGCGCTGACTACGTTGCGAAGCATATCGGAAAACGCGTGGTCTTCCGGCAGTGAATCGAGTACGAAGCTGGCGCTGCCGATGATGCCCGTGAGCAGATTATTGAAATCGTGGGCGATACCGCCGGCCAGCAATCCAATACTCTCCAGCTTCTGCGTCTGGCGGACCACCTCTTCGGCGCGCCGGCGGCCGGTGACGTCGAGGGCCACTCCCGCGAGGCGCATTCCGCCCTCTCCCGGAAGAGACTGCGCGAGGCCGCGCGCCGATACCCAATGAACCGAATCGTCGTCCCAAACCACGCGATATTCGGACTCATATTCGGAGCCGGTGGAAACGGCGTGCAACATCTCCTTACGGGCGCGTTCGCGGTCCTCCGGATGAATGCGGCCGGAGACCTCTTCCACTGTGAGCGGCTCGTCGTCTTGCGGAATGCCAAACAGTTTCCTGCAGCCGTGGGTCATGGTGAGGCGATCCTGCGCGGCATGCAAGTACCAGATACCGACTTCGGCGGCTTCCGTGGCGAAGCGGAGCCGCTCCTCGCTTTCCTGGAGGCGCTGCTCATTCTCGCGAAGCTTGCTGTAGGCGAGCTCGATTTCTCTGGCGCGCAGCGACTCATTGGCGCGCAGACGGCTGCGTTCCAGTGTGGAGCGGATGCGCGCCAGCAGGATCACCAGGTCAAACGGCTTGCGAACGTAGTCTTCGGCGCCGGCCTGCAGGCTGCGGGTGACCAGCGTGGTCTCATCATGTGCCGAGATCATGATGACGGGGATCGCGCTCTGCGAAGGGTCGCTCTTGAGGCGCTCGAGCACGGCAAGGCCATCCATACCCGGCATCTTCATATCCAACAGAATGAGGTCGAAGCGCTGGTTCACAGCATGGGCCGCGGCCTCCGCGAGGGCGGCCGGCCCGTCCGTCGCCACGCAAGTGATAAAGCCGTGCTGGGCCAGCATGCGCGTCAGAAGATCGCGGTTGCTGGCATTATCGTCCGCGATGAGAACCCGGCCGGCGCTACCGGGTGTTTCAGCCGCGATAGAAAGATCGCGCCTGCCTTCGGTAAACTCCGTCAGTTCGGTGATCGCGGCGGCGATGTGGAGCACGTCGACGTCTTCGAACCCGGCCTGGCGCGCCAGTCCGGTATCTTGAAGCCGCGCGAACGCGGCGGCCATTTTCCCCAACGGTTCCAGAATGCGGTTGCTGAGCCGACCTACATGGTCGGGAGTGATCTCGGAACTGTCAAGCGGCAGTTCAAGCTGAGTGATATCGAGAATGCTGAGGCCGTTCTCACGAACGGTTTGCAGCGTTGTCCGAGCGCCTTCGGGCGCATCGGACGCCAGATCGGCAAGCAACATATCGGCGTATCCGAGCACCTGATTGAGGGGCACCCGCAGAGCGCGCCGAATCTGAGCCACGCGCCCGCAGTACCGCGCGGGCATCATAGTCGCACCCGCGCCGGAAGCGTGATCCACTTTTCGCGCCTCTCGTAGTTCTTTGTAGTCACAAGCTGTCCGGGGTTACTAAAAGGGTATCAAAAAATCCGGCCAGCTCGATAACAAATGCATGCGGGGCTATTCCCGTGCTTCCCTCGAAACTCGAAAGGAAGGGAAATCAAATGAAGAACATGTCGGTGTTTGGCATCTTCGCGACGCGAACCAGTGTGGAGGAAGCGGTGGACGCTCTGCGCGCCGCTGCGTTTCGCAACACGGATATTTCGGTTCTGTTTCCGGACAACGTGGGAACGAAGGACTTTGCCGTGGAGCATCACACCAAAGCGCCGGAAGGAACGGCGGCCGGAGCGGCATCCGGCGCGGTCATTGGTGGCGTGTTGGGATGGCTTGCGGGAATCGGCCTGCTGGCGATTCCGGGGATTGGCCCCCTGATCGCGGCGGGACCCATTGTGGCTGCCCTGGCAGGCGCCGGCGCGGCAGGCATTGGTGGCGGAATAGTTGGCGCATTGGTCGGAATGGGAATCCCGGAATACGAAGCGAAGCGCTTCGAAGGCCGCGTGAGGAACGGTGGAATCCTGCTCTCGGTGCATTGCGATAACTCCGACTGGATCAGCCGGGCCAAGGACATTCTGAAACATGCGGGCGCGGACGATATCTCTTCGGCCAGCGAGGCCGGGGCGGATTTCGCGGCTTCCGACAAGCCCTTCGCGCGGACGCGTGGAGTAGACAGCATTAGTACGACAACTTTGGCGGATGGGTATGAAGTGGGCTCGGTACGCGCCCGCGAGGAAGCCGAGCTTCCGCCGGTGGGTAAAGTCTAAGACCCTGTTAGAATGCGGCATGACTTTCCCGGGTAGAACTCTTAGCGGTTTCCTTTGTTGCGGAATCTATTGTGGAATGCTTTCCGCGGCGTCGGCGCCGGTCTTCAACCCGGGCATTTCGTTTCCTACGCTGGCCGGGCCTCTGGCTTCCATCACGGGTGACTTCAACCGCGATGGTCACGTGGATTTGGCGGTCTCGAACACGGCGGCTGATTCCGTCTCCATCTTCCTCGGCGTTGGCGACGGGACATTCCTGCCGCGCGTCGACTACCCCGTGGCCGGCTGCCAGGTGGCGCAGGTGATTACGGGCGATTTCAACCGCGACGGAAACCTCGATCTGCTCGGCACGTGCACTCTGACTCCGACGATATTCGTTTTGCCTGGGAAGGGAGACGGAACTTTCGGCGCGCCAATCCTCAGCCAGGCTCCCATGGCCATCGTCTCGGGTTTCCTGGAAAACTTCGTTGAGCCTCTGACCACCGCTGATGTGAACGGCGACGGCATTCTCGATCTGGCGCTGATCATTCAGACATCGGGGGCGGTGACGCTCAGCAGCCCTGGGGCGATCGGGCAGACGGTGATCATGACCGGCAATGGCGACGGCACGTTCGGGCACCCGGTGATCCAAAACATCGCACCATCGGGAACGGAGACGTTTTCCGTCCAGTTAGCCGATGTAAATGGGGATGGCAAGGCAGACATCGTGGGCGTGGCTTTTGACTACACTTACAGCGGTCTTTCCAACCCTCTTGTCGCATTCTTCTTTGTCGCCTTAGGTGACGGTACGGGCGCGTTTCACTACGCGCAATCGTATCCGCTTGCGGGAATACCACAGACGGGAATGATGATCGCCGATGTCAATGGGGATGGCAAGGCCGATGTCGTCTTCTCCGGTCTTTCCATCGCCGCCGTTTTGAACGGCGACGTGAGTGACTTTTCCGGGGTGGGAGTCTTTCTGGGAAATGGATCGGGCGGATTCACCCTGGGATACTCCATTCAGGATTCTCAATCGGTGACTAACCAGGCCAGCATCGGGGCGGCCCTCGCGCCCGTCTTCGGGAGCAAGGCGCCGGATATCATTGGCGTGATGTACTATCAGGCCCTGACGGGTGACAACGCCATAACGGGTAACGTGGTGGTCCGTCCCAATAACGGCGATGGGACGTTCGGCGCACCGCAGAATTTGTATGCACCCTCTGCTTTGCTGCCGTTCTCGATCGCGGTCGCTGACTTTAACGGCGACGGCCGCCCCGACATTGTCTCCTTCAATTTCACCGTGAGCCTGTTTAACCTGTTGTTCAACAGCCCCGCGATCATCAATAACATCGATCTGATCGGGCAGACCCTCGCCACTTTCCCTACCGCCACTGCTTCGGTTCTGTTGAACGGCACGCCATCCAGCACATTCACGAACGCCAACTCCGCGAGCTTTGCGGCGGGTGGTCTGGCTTCCGCTTCCATTGCCAGCGCATTCGGAACGGGGCTCGCTTCGTCTACCGCTACCGCGGCTTCCGTACCGTTGCCCACGACTCTCGGGGGTACGTCCATAAACGTGGTTGCCTCGCTGGCAGTCTCGCGACCGGCGCCACTGTTCTACGCTTCTCCCACGCAGATTAACTACGAAATTCCGGACGGAACCGCAACGGGAAACGCGGTTGTCTCCATCGTCACAGCGGCGGGGACGACGTCCGTGCAACAGTCGATTGTTTCTGTTGCGCCCGGAATCTTCAACGCAGGGGGCTTAGCGGCGGCACAGATTTTCACTTACAACAACACCTCAACGCCCGTCATTACTTCTACTTTGGAGACTAACTCACAAGGTCAACTGACTGCAGTTCCAATTGATGTAGGCAGCGGTTCCACCTTAGTGTATCTCATTCTTTATGGAACTGGAATCAGGAATCACCAGAACCCGGTTACGGTCAGCATCTCGAACAAGAGCGTGGCGCTTGCTAACGCGATTGTGGCCGCGTATGCGGGACCTCAGGGTGTATTTGTTGGAGAAGACCAGATCAACATTTTGCTCCCGCAGAGTCTCGCCGGCTTCGGCCTCGCGAGTGTAACGCTCACTGCGGATGGGCAGACCACGAATCCGGTCCAGATAGAGATCAACTAAAACGATGGCAAAGGCCGAGCGCGTGGAGATTCCGCCCGGCCTGAAAAAGTTACTGGATGTCGATTTTGAGGACGGCGTTTGAGTGCGCGTGCCAGGCCCAATAGGCCCCCTGACCACGGACAGGAAGGGTGTCGAAGGCTACGAAGCTCCGGTGCTGATCCGCTATCCAGAGCCGGTAAGCGCGATCTTCCGTGGCGTCCCAGTTGTGATAGTCTTTGTGAGCTATTTACCCATGAGGCGTCTCCTGACGCCTCAAGCTGCAAACGGCTCGCCTTCGTTAATTATCTAACGTTGACTTGTAGATCGGCATCAGGGTGCTGATGCCGCCAGCGCCAGTAAGCCCTCTGGTCGCGGTTGTTTAAGCGATTCCATTCGACGTACGGATGGTTGCGGCCCGTGTTCCAGGCGCGATAGGCAAACGTTTCATGGTCATCCCAATTATGCCAATCTCTGTGATCGCGATCATAATAGCGATGGGGGCCTACTTCTACTGCCACCTGGCCGGACGCGAGGGCGATGGTGGGCGCGAGCAGGGAAGCTGCGATGAAAAAAGTTCCGAAAATTTTACCCATTTTGTTCAACTCCGCACGTCCCGGTTGCACGCTGAGGACCGAAGATCTGAAAGAGAACAAAGATTAACTTGCGGGTTGGGCAGGACTGAACGTGTGGGCACTTTCGCGAGCGCCTGTGATTTGGTAGGAAGGGATGCTAAAGGCGGGATAAGAAAGGGGGCGGCAGGTCGAAAATTCAGTTCATCAGCTCCGAGTTCGCGCCATCAGTTCGCGCCTGTAAAAGCGCATGGCTGGAAAAAGCCAGTTCCGGTCGACTCATGAACTTCACTTGCGGGCTGAATTCCGATTCAGCCGCCCCTCTTGGTTGTCAGGTGGTGCGTTGTCAGGTGGTGCTATGTTGGACCCTCCTTACGACTGCATCAACTCGGTTCCGGGACATCCGGAACCAGTGGAGCTTGGCTACCTTGATGATCTGGTCCGATTGTCGCGCCGCCGGGCCTTGGCGTCAATAGGGGATTTAGAGGAGCCGGAAATTTTACAGTTGTGAAGTGCAGTCCGGGCAACGCTTGGCGGCCAACGGAATCGGCATCGCGCAAAAGGGGCAATCCTTGGTGGTCACGGCGGCGGGTGCGGGTTTGGGCATCAACGGCGTCACCAGTTTCACCAGCACGAACACCGCAAACGCGACAATCAGAAACTCGATTACGACGTTCACGAAAGTGCCGTAGCTCAGGATCACGGCGGCCTTATCGGCCTTGGCGGCCGCAATACTCGGATAGCTTCCGCCCTTCAGCACCAGGAACTTGTTCGAGAAATCGACGCCGCCAAGCAGCAGCCCGATCGGCGGCATGACGATGTCGTTCACTAGGGAACTGACGATCTTCCCGAAAGCGGCGCCGATGATGACGCCGACGGCCAGATCCACCACGTTTCCGCGGGAAATGAAAGCTTTAAAATCTTTGAGCATTTAGAGAGTGTATTACAGGATGTGCTTCTGGATAAAGTGGGTATCGAAGTTGCCGGCGACAAAGTCGGGGTTCGAGAGTATTTTCAGGTGCAGCGGAATAGAGGTATAAATCCCTTCCACGACAAACATACTCAGGGCGCGGCGCATGCGCTGGATGGCTTCCGTCCTGGTAGCCCCATGGCAGATCAACTTGGCCACCAGCGAGTCGTAGTAAGGGGGAATCACGCCGTCCGTGAAGGCGTGCGTATCCACGCGAACGCCGATTCCGCCGGGAAGGTTCAGGGCCGTAATGCGGCCCGGCGAAGGGGCAAACGTTTCCGGGTTTTCCGCATTGATGCGGCACTCGATGGCATGCCCGGTGGACTGTACGGGACGGGTGATCAAGTCATCGAGCCGCTCACCCGCGGCGATGCGAATCTGCGATTTCACCAGATCGATTCCGGTCACCATCTCCGTTACGGGGTGTTCCACCTGGATGCGCGCATTCACTTCAATGAAGTAAAGATCGCCCGTATCGTCCATCAGGAACTCCACTGTACCCGCGTTGGTGTAGCCGATGGCTTTAAGGGCTTCGCGCAGCTTGGCCATGACGCGCTGGCGCACGTCCGGCCGCAGGGCGGGGGACGGCGATTCCTCCAACAGTTTCTGATGGCGCCGCTGGATGCTGCACTCGCGCTCACCGAGAATCTCCACCTCTCCATGCTCATCCGCCAGGATCTGGAACTCGATGTGGCGTGGTTTGGTGACGAACTTCTCCAGGTAGACATCGGCCGAACTGAATGCCGCGCCGGCTTCTGATTGCGCCTGAGCCAGTAATCCCGGCAGCTCTTCGGGTTTGTTGACCACGCGCATGCCGCGTCCGCCGCCGCCCGCCGAAGCTTTCAGGATGACGGGGTAGCCGATCTCCTTCGCCAGTTCGATGGCTTCTTCCGGACTGGAGAGAACGCCGGCTGAACCGGGCAGGATGGGCACGCCGTAATCGCGCATGATGGCGCGTGCGCGTTCCTTGACGCCCATCTCGCGGATCACATGCGCGGTGGGTCCAATGAACTTGATGCCGGATTCCTTGCACACTTCCGCGAAGCGCGCGTTCTCGCTGAGGAATCCGTAGCCGGGGTGAATGGCGTCCACATTGGTGATCTCAGCCGCGCTGATGATGCTGGGGATATCGAGATAACTGCGCGCGCTCTTGGCCGGTCCGATGCAAACGGCTTCGTCCGCGAAGCGCACAGGCAGGCTATAGCGGTCGGCTTCCGAATAGACGGCGACGGTGGGGATGCCGAGATCGCGGCAGGCGGAGATGACGCGCAACGCGATCTCGCCGCGGTTGGCGATCAGGATCTTGCGAAACGGAACGCTCCCATCAACCGCAATCTTACGCGAGGAGGGGAAGAGCTTTGGTTCGGGAATCTTGGTGTCGGTCAAGGTTTAAATGGCCCGGATTGAGTAGAGCGCCTCGCCGTATTCAACAGGCTGTCCGTTGGGCACGAGCTTGCTCTCAATCACCCCTGCAAATTCCGCCTCGATTTCGTTCATCAGCTTCATGGACTCAATGATGCAGATCACGCGGCCGGCCTGCACCGTCTCCCCAATGCGCACAAACGGTGGAGCCCCCGGCGAGGGGCATTCGTAAAAAGTACCAACTATTGGAGATTTCACCAGCTTCACAGCGGGGTCCGCCGTGGGCTCGCTCTTGGGCGGCGTGGGTGGCTGCTGCGCGGCCAGAGCTTGCGGCGAGGGGCCAGCCGCATACCCCGGAACACCGGGATGTTGGCCCGGCGCCGCATAGAACATGGGCGCCTGCATATGCGCTTCCGGCGCGGACGCGCGCTTGATCCGCACGGTGTTTTCCCCGCGCTTCACTTCTAATTCGGCGATTCCTGTGTCGGAAACCAACTGAATGAGTTCCCGAATTTCGTCCACTGTCATGGCAACGGACTAGCTTAGCAAATGGCGATTGGGCAATTTGACCGGACCCGTTTCTATCGGACCACCTGCACTACGAAACTCTGCTGAAGAGTATGCCCTTTGCCATCCTCGGCGGTAAGCGTATATTCGGTGGTTTTCCTCGGCGAAACCGGCAGACAACGCACCAGAGAGGGCTTCACCGCCTCCACGCCCGGCTCGATCCGGACCGATTTCGTAGCACTCACCCCGAAGCACATGCTGGCGTGCTCGCCCCGGTGGATGGCCCCCGGAACGGAATAAAAGCTCGGGATTTTGAACTCGCCGTTGCCCATCATTTCTGCGGTTCGCCGGTCATCCTGAGCTTGTTTCGCCTCGCGCGCGTGCAACGTTTCCTGGTCGGCATTCTATCGGGAATAGAATGTCCACCCCAAATAGAGCGCGGCGATCGCGATCCTCACGCCCGTGAAAGGAAGCACGCGTCTCATGTTTCAACTAGGCCGTGCGCATGGCCTCCGACTTATCGCCGCTGCCGCCCGCAATGGCCGCCTGCGCGGCCGCCAGACGTGCGATCGGCACGCGATAGGGCGAGCACGAAACATAATCCATGCCCACCTTGTAGCAGAACTGGACCGAACTGGGCTCGCCGCCATGCTCGCCGCAGATGCCCACTTCTAGGTCCGGCCGCGTCTTGCGTCCCAGTTTCATGGCCATCTCGATCAGCTTGCCGACACCCTGCTGATCGAGCACCGCGAACGGATCGGCCTTGAAAATCTTGGCCTTCTCATAGTCTTTCTGGAACTTCGTATAGTCGTCGCGCGAAAGCCCCATGGTGGTCTGCGTAAGGTCGTTGGTTCCGAAGCTGAAGAACTCTGCTTCTTTGGCCACTTGATCCGCCAGCAGAGCCGCGCGCGGGATTTCAATCATCGTTCCCACCAGATACTTCAGATCCATCATGCCCGCTTTACCGAGCACTTCATCGGCTACGCGAACCACAATCTTCTTCTGGTTTTCCAGCTCCTCCACGCTGCCGATCAGCGGGATCATCACTTCCGGAATCACCTTGATGCCCTTCTTGGCCACCTGCACGGCGGCTTCGAAAATGGCCCGGGCCTGCATCTCCGTGATCTCGGGATACGTGATGCCCAGCCGGCAGCCGCGATGGCCCAGCATCGGATTGAATTCGTGTAACTGCTCCACCCGGTGCAGCAGCGTGGGCAGGTACTTCTTCAACTCGCCGACGGTGACGCCGTACTGCTCCGCCATGGCCTTCTTGGCCTTGGCATCGGCGTGCGGCAGGCGCACCACGTCCACCATCAGATTCTCGCGCTTGGGCAGGAACTCGTGCAGCGGCGGATCGAGCGTGCGGATAACGACCGGGAATCCGTTCATGGCTTTGAACAGTCCGGCGAAATCCGAGCGCTGCATGGGAAGCAGCTTCAGAAGAGCCTTGCGCCGGGACTTCTCGTCGTCAGCGAGAATCATGGCCTGCACGTGCGGCAGACGATCTTCCGCGAAGAACATATGCTCGGTGCGGCACAACCCGATGCCTTCCGCGCCGAACTTACGCGCCACAATGGCATCGCGGGGGATATCCGCATTCGCGCGAACCCCGAAGCTGCCGCGGAACTCATCCGCCCACTTCATAAACTCACCCAGCGTGGAATGCTCGGTATCGGGATCGATGGTCTTCGCCTGACCCAGATAGACTTCGCCGGTGGTGCCGTCAAAAGAGATCCAATCGCCTTCCTTCAGCACCATCGTTTTGCCGCCCTTATTGGCGACCGTGATGGTCTTCTTCGCGTCGTTGATCTGCAGATCGCCGGCGCCCACCACGCAAGGCCGGCCCATGCCGCGCGCCACCACGGCGGCGTGGCTCGACTTACCGCCGATGGCCGTCAGAATCCCCTTGGCAACGTCCATCCCGTGGATGTCATCCGGCGTCGTTTCCTTGCGGACCAGAATCACCGGACCGTGCGCGGAGGCGATTACCGCGTCGTCGGCTGTTAAAGCAACGCGGCCCACGGAGGCCCCCGGTGAAGCCGAAATGCCCGTCGTCAGCTTGGTCAATTCCTTCAGCGTTTTGGCGTCGAACACGGGGTGCAGCAGTTGATCGAGCTGGTTCGGAGCCACGCGCTGCACCGCTTCAGCCTTGGTGATCATGCCTTCACGAACCATCTCCACCGCGATATGCACCGCGGCCGGGCCGGTGCGCTTTCCGTTGCGCGTTTGCAGCATGTAGAGCTTCTTGTCCTGAATGGTGAACTCGAAGTCCTGCATATCCTTGTAGTGCTTCTCAAGGTTGGTCGTGATCTCTTTCAGTTCCGCGAATGCTTCGGGCATGATCTCTTCGAGTGCGGAGATAGGCTCCGGAGTACGAATGCCCGCCACCACGTCTTCGCCCTGCGCGTTCACCAGAAACTCGCCGTAGAAAACCTTTTCGCCTGTGGATGGATCGCGCGTGAAGCCCACGCCGGTTGCCGACGTGTCGCCCATGTTTCCGAACACCATGGCTTGCACGTTGGCCGCGGTTCCGATGTCGTCCGGAATCTTTTCCATCTTGCGGTAGTAAGCGGCTTTATCGTTCCACCAGGAGCCGAACACGGCGTTGCGGGCGAGCTTGAGTTGTTCGCGCGGATCTTCCGGAAACGGCTTGCCGGTCTCTTTCTGGAAGAGCTTCTTGTAGTCCGCGATGATCACCTTCAGGTCTTCCACGCTCAGGTCTGTATCAAGCTTCACCTTCGCCTTGGCTTTGCGCGCGTCGAAGATGTGGTCGAACTTCTCCATATTGATGTCTTGCGCCACTTCGCCGAACATCTGGAGGAAGCGGCGGTAGCAATCGAGCGCGAACCACTCATTGCCGCTCTTTTTGGCCAGGCCCGCCGTCGTTACATCGTTCAGGCCCAGGTTCAGGATGGTGTTCATCATGCCGGGCATGGAGAACTTGGCGCCCGAGCGCACGCTCAGAAGCAGTGGGTCTTCGGAGTCGCCCAGCTTCTTGCCCATCTGCTTTTCGAGCTTCGCGAGCGCCTTTTCGATCTCCCCCTCGATCTCGTCCGGAACCTTCTTGTCGTTGTCGAAATAGATATTGCAGACGTCGGTCGCAATGGTAAAGCCGGCCGGCACGGGCAGCCCGGCGCGGCTCATTTCGGCGAGGCCGGCGCCCTTGCCGCCAAGCACTTCTTTCATCTTTCCGTCGCCGTCGGCTGTGCCTCCGCCGAACGAGTAAACATGTTTCTTCATTCTTTTGTCTCCTGGGAAATAGTTATGATTTCTGAAAAATCTGCGATGGTCGAGAACTCGCGCCGCATGGAACTGAGCAGCGCCAGGCGATTGGCCCGAACCTGTTCATCCTTCGCATTGACGAGGACCTTATCGAAAAATAGATCGACGAACGGCCGAAGAGCTGCGATGGTTTCGAGCGCCGTAACGTAATCTGCACGTGCGACCCTCTGAGAAGTTACGAGGTAGGTGGTGAACAGGTCGTTCTCCGGGCCCTCTTCGAGGAGCGCGGGGTTGACCTTGGCGTCACTCTCGAACTGGGCTTGCTTCAAGATATTGGAAATGCGTTTGAAGCTGGCCGCGACAGGTTCGAAGTCAGGGGTCGGACGCACAATTTGGATGGCTTGCAGCCGCTTCTCGACATCGGCGAGGTTGCTCCACCCGGAGGACAGCACGGCGTTGACTTCGTCGTACTTGAAGCCGCGAATGTCGCGGAAGTAGGTACGGATGCGGTCGAGGAAGAACTCTTCGAGCTTTGCATCCCGGCCGAGAAGACCCTTCAGGTCGATCGTCATGCCGCTCTCGACGATGATCTTGACCACGCCCTGCGCCGCGCGCCGGAGCGCGAATGGATCTTTCGATCCCGATGGAATCAGCCCGATCTGGAAACATCCGCGGAGTGTGTCCAGCTTGTCGGCGAGAGCCACGATCCGACCCTCGTGAGTGGCGGGGATGGAATCCTCCATGCTCACCGGCTTGTAATGCTCGTAGATGGCCCGCGCCACTTCTTCCGGCTCCCCTTGCGCCCGGGCATAGAGGCCGCCGACGACGCCTTGTAACTCAGTGAACTCCTTGACTAACTCGGTAGTGAGATCGGTCTTCGATAGCTCGGCCGCGCGCAAGGAATGCGCGTCTCCGCCTAATTCGTTGACCAGCGCTTGCATGCGCCGGGTCTTGTCCAGATAAGAGCCAAGCTTGGCCTGAAACGTCACGTGCGCCAGGTCTTCTACGCGCTGCGCCAGCGGCTTCTTCTGATCCGCATTCCAGAAGAAACGGGCATCGTTGAAGCGGGCTCGTAAAACGCGCTCATTGCCGCGACGAATCAGCCCGTCCCGATCGGCGTCAAGATTCATAACCGCGACGAACTCCGGCAGCAACTTCCCATCCTCGGATTCCACCGAAAGATACTTCTGGTGGTAGCGCATCACGGTCGAGAGTACTTCCTTGGGAAGCGCTAGAAACTCCTCATCGAATCGGCCCACGATGGGCGTCGGATACTCCGTGATATTCGTCAGCGTGCGCAGCAGCGGCCGGTCGCACACATAGTGAACCGGACATTCACGAATGCGCTTATATCGGTCATCCGCGGAAAGAATTACGAAGTTATCAAGTAACTTCTGTTCGTAATCCTCATAAGTGACCGGAAACCATTTCTGTCCGAGCGTCCGATGGCCGCTCGAAACATTCGAGGCACTGACATGGGCAATCGTGAACGGCACGACATCGCCACCCAGAAGCGCCACGATCCAGCGGATGGGGCGAATGAAACGCTCGCTTCCCTTACCCGCCCAGTACATCGTCTTGGGGAACGGAGTCTTCAAGATCAGCTCCGCCAGCGACCCGGCAATGATGTCGCGCATCAGGCGTCCCGGAACCTTCCTGACGAACGAATAATACTCGCCCTTGGCGCCTGTCGTGCGGCCCAGTTGTTCGGCGTTGACGCCCAGTTTCTTCGCAAATCCAGCGACGGCGGGCGCCGGCGCGGACACTGACGGACCCGTCACCAACTCTTCCGAATCGGCCTCGCGCTCAATCACATTTTCGGCGCGAACCACCAGTCGACGCGGCGTCGCATCCACGCGCGCTTCGACACGAAGCAGTTTCGAGCACTCGGTCTTCAGATACTCGAGCGCCGGTTCAATCATATGATCCGGAATCTCTTCCGCGCCGATTTCGAGGAGGAAGTTCATGCGGCTTCCTCTCCGCATTGCTGATCGACCCACGCGGCGGCGATTCCGACAGCTAGCTTTCGCACGCGCGCGATGATACCCACGCGCTCAGTGACGCTGATAGCTCCGCGGGCGTCGAGCGTATTAAACAGGTGGCTGCACTTCAGGACATGATCATAAGCCGGTAGCACCGGGAAGCGATGTTTGTCCGGGTATTTGGCATACATGCCAAGCAGGCGCTGCGCTTCACCTTCGTGAAGATCGAACAGCTTCCACAATGTCTCAACGTGGGCGAGTTCGAAGTTATAGACGGAATATTGCAGTTCATCCGCCAGCCGCACATCACCATAGGTGGTTCCGGGCTTCCACTCGATATCGTACACGCTGTCACGAACCTGCAGAAACGCCGTGAGACGCTCCAGCCCATAAGTAATTTCCGCCGGAACCACATCGAGATCAATCCCGCCCACTTGTTGAAAATAAGTGAATTGCGTGATCTCCAGACCATCGAGCATCACCTGCCAACCCACGCCCCACGCACCTAAAGTGGGCGCTTCCCAGTTGTCTTCTTCCAGCTTGATGTCGTGCTTCGCCAGGTCGATTCCAATGGCCGCCAGGCTGCCGAGATAGAGATCGATGACATCATCCGGCGCGGGCTTCAAAATGACTTGAAGCTGGGAATGCTTATAGAGGCGGTTCGGATTTTCGCCGTAGCGTCCGTCAGCGGGCCGGCGGCTGGGCTGCACGTATGCGACGCTATAGGGCTTCGGCCCCAACACGCGCAGGAATGTTTCGGGCGCGCCCGTCCCGGCGCCCACCTCGATATCAAAAGGCTCCTGAATCACACAGCCGCGCTCGGCCCAATAATGCTTCAAACGGAAGATCACATCCTGGAACGAGAGCATTTTCTATGCGCCTTCGAGTACCGGGGCAGTGATCAGCCTGCGCTCAATGTGACTTTCGATCTGCTGCTGCAGGAAGCGGCGCAGATCGGCTGCGGTTTCGCGCGTCCATTCACCTCCGGTGATCTGGCTCACCGGCAGGCGCTGCATCTGTCCGGCGATTTCACGCGATTGGAAAGAGAGTTCCCAGGCATCGCGCGGCTGGTAGATCCGCTTGCATTCCACGCAGAGCACGGCGTTGGCGCCGCAGCGGAAGAACGCGCGATCCTGGTCGAGTACCAGGCCGCAGCCCTGGCAGGTGTTCATTTCGGGTAACAGGCCCGAGATCTTTACCGCCCACAAAGTGAAGTAGGTCACGCCGCGCCAGACTGCGCCGGGCGAGCCGGAACGGATATGTTCCAGCACGGTGAGCAGCAACCGGAAATACTTCTCGTTGGGTTCGTGCGCCGGCAGCATCTGCTCCGAGATTTCGGCCATATAATCGAGCGCCACCCCGGCGGCATAATCGGAAAGAACGGCGAACTGGCTTTGCAGCAGATCGCAGGAATCCAGGTTCACCAACTCGCGGTTCTCGCGCTCGAAATAGGCCATTTTCACTTGCGAAAGCCGCTCCAGCCCCGACCCGAACAGGCTCTTCGGACGGCGCGCCCGTTTGGCCACCCCGCGCAGTTTGCCAGAGTCTCTGGTGAAGAAACTGACGATCAGATCCGACTCTTTCAGTGGATATGTCTGCAAAACGATGGCTTCGCTCACACGAGCGGGCATAGGTGCGGCGAACGGAAATCTAAGGTTAGCATAGGGACCTCAACGGGCCGTCTTCGGCTGAACGGCCTTGAAGAGAATCAAAGTCGGATGATCCTCTGTGCCCTGCACCTCATCAATGGCACGTTCCGTCCGGCTCTGCTTGTCGAGATACTTATTGATGAAGCGCTCGTAAAGATGCAGCGCCGCGACGGAGCGCGGCAGCTCGCGTGTAAACAGCGGGTCCACGCTTTCGAGGTAATTCCAGACGTCCTCTTCCTCCACGCCTTTGATTTGAATCTTCGCCGGGATCAAGGGCAACTGATCGTGCGGGGTCAGCACAAGGGTTACCCCCTCTCTATCGGGATAGGCCTCATACGCATACTCGACGTTGGTCAGCAAGCCGGACGCATTCATGCGCGCGCAAGCCGCGCGGACACCCTTCTCGTCCAGGGCTTGGCCGATCTTGAGTGCGCCAAGCGCCAGGATGGACCGCTGCGAGAAGCGCGATTTGCCTTCGATGCGCACGGCCTCGATGGTGACGGGCTTGGTTTCGAGTCCGGTTGAGGGGACAGGCGTTTCCTGCAGGAGGATCGCGCACAGCAGAACAGTAAGGAGGGTAGGCATCTGGCTTGGACTTTCATTCTAAGATGGCGGGTCGCGCGCGGAAGCCGAAACAAAAGCGGGCATCTTGCGCCTACGTGGTGTACAGTAATTGGGCACGAGAGGAAATGGAATGCTCAGACCGGCGTTTGGACTCGGTAAGATCGCCACTACCAATACGCTGTTCGCACGCCAAACGCGGCAGAAAATCGTTCCGGCTGACTTTCTACTCGTGGTGCTTGGCGATCAGTTCCCGCACCTTGGAAACAAGATCGCGGGGAACGCTCATGACCGTCTCTGAAGGCGCAACAGCCGCCTCGTCCTCCGCCACCGCCGCATCGTCTCTCTGGGCATCATAGTGGGCGAGGACCCGCCGCGCCTTACTATCGTCCCATCCTTCCGGAAAACCGTTCTGGCTCATTGATGTTTCTTCCTTCTCCGCTTCCGGTATTCCGCGCGCCGTTTTCAATTTTAACGTCCGACGAACCCGGGAATGCATCTAAATTCGGTGGAAAGCCTTCAAAATCTCCTTCATGGAATACTCCAGCGCTACCGGCCTTCCATGCGGGCAAGCCATCGGGAACTCGCACTTCGACAGCTCGCGCAGCAGATACTCCATCTTCGATTGATCTAAGTGGGTATTGATCTTAATGGCCGCTCTACAGGCAATCGACGCGGCAATAGCGCGGCGCAGATCGTCCAGCGAAACGCGGCGCGCTTCCACCTCCGCGATCTCGAGGATCTCGTAAATCACGCGCTCGAGTTCCGCGGGGCCGATGGCGGCCGGCGCGGCTTTGATGGCGATGGTGCGATTCCCGAACGGCTCGGTTTCAAAACCATTGGCGGCCAGTTCGTCGGCGATGCGCGCGTATTCGATCTGTTGGCTGGGGCTGAGCTGCAGAATCAGCGGCATGAGTAGCTGCTGCACTTCCACACGCCCGGCGGACCGGGCAACCAATACCTTCTCAAATAAGATGCGCTCGTGGGCCACGTGTTGATCGATGATCCAGAGTCCGCTGCGCCCCGCGGCCAGGATGAAGCTTTCGTGGAGTTGGCCCAGCGGGCGTAAGTCCCCGAGCCCTGCCAGCGAAGACGGACCTTCCGAGAGTGCGCCGGCGGGGAACGATCCGTGCGTGTCGGGCACGCGCAAACGGAGCGTGCCCGTTGGTTCCTGCGCTGGGGCGGCCGCTGACGCGTCGTAGAAATCGAGATGCGGCGCGGGACCAGGCTGGGGCTGCAGCGTGAAAACCGGCGCGCGCGCGATGGTCGGCGGGGCTTGCTCGATTGCCGAGACCGGCACGTTCTCCATCGCCTGAGAAAACTCGGAGTACGGTAACTGGGCCGCTGGTTGCGCCACCGGGCTCGCGCGAAACGACGGCGCGGGCCTCGATTCCATCAACTGCTCGCGCACGGCATCGCGCACGAAGTCATGCACAAAGCTCTGCTGGCGAAAACGGACTTCGGTTTTCGAAGGGTGCACATTCACGTCCACGGCCTGCGGGTCGCAATCGAGAAACAGCAGCGCAAACGGGAAACTCTGGCCCGGCATCAGGTTGTAATAAGCCGCGGAGAGCGCGTGCAACAACAGCTTGTCCCGAATCAGGCGGCCGTTGACGAAGAAGTAAATGGAGTTGCGATTGTTCTTCTGCACCTGGGGACGCGAAACGAATCCATGCAGCGCGAAGGGCATCGCCGGCTCGTCCGGGTCCACTTCAAACAGGCGCTGGGTGGGCTCCAGGCGAATCAGGTCTTCCAGAATGCCGCTGCCGAAAACCTGGAACACGCGGTCCCGCAGATCGGCCACCGGCTCCACGCTCAGCAGTTCTCTGGCCCCATCGCGAAGGTCGAAGGCTTTATCGGGATGCGCCAGGCTGTAATGCGTGACCAGCGATGCCACATGGGCCAGTTCGGTTTGCTCGGACCGCAGGAATTTCTTGCGTGCCGGAACGTTAAAGAAGAGGTCGCGCACCGTAATTGTGGTGCCGCGGCTTTGGCCGATTTCCTCAACGTTCAGCATTTTTCCACCCGCGATTTCGACCCGCGTGCCGGTCTGTTCCTCCTCGGCGCGCGTTTCGAGAACCAGGCGTGACACGGATGCAATGGAGGGCAGCGCTTCCCCGCGAAACCCCAGGGTCGCGATGGAGAGCAGATCCTTCACGTCACTCAACTTGCTGGTGGCGTGGCGTTCGAAGGCCAGCAGGGCGTCGTCCCGCAGCATCCCGCAGCCATTGTCGGCAATCCGGATGAGTCGTCGTCCGGCGTTTTCAATTTCCACGCGGATTTCAGTTGCGCCGGCGTCGATGGAATTTTCGAGAAGCTCCTTGACTACGGATGCGGGCCGCTCCACCACTTCGCCGGCGGCGATCTTGTTAGCGACGTTATCGGAAAGTACGCGGATGCGTCCCACTAGTTCATTGTGGCCCTAACCCGCGCGGCCAGTGCGCGGGCATGTCGATAAATCTCATCCGGGTTCAGCGTCAACGAACTTCCCCGTTCCACGATCTGCCTGCCATTGACCCAAACATCCTGCACATCGCTCTCCTTCAGCGCATAGACAAGCTGCGAAGTAACATCGTAAAGCGGCACGGCGTTGGGCTCATCGAGCCCGATAGTGATCATGTCGGCGCGCTTGCCCGGTTCCAGTGATCCGATTTTAGAATCGAGACCAAGCACGCGTGCGCCGCCAATGGTGGCCATTTCGACAATCTGGCGCGCGGGTAGCGAGCGCGGATCGCGCGTGATCAGCTTCTGCAATTTCCCGGCGAGATCCATTTCTTCCATAAGGTCGAAATCGTTATTACTGCCGGCGGGGCCATCGGGCCCGAGCCCGACGTGGATTCCATTAGCCAGCATCTGGACTACTTTAGCCGCGCCGCTCGCGAGTTTCATATTGCTGGAAGGGCAGTGGGCCACGCCGACCTTGTCTCGCGCAAGAATTTTGAAATCCTGCGGTTCCAGCCACACGCAGTGCGCGGCCACGGTGCGGCCGTTGAAGACACCCAGCCGGTCCAGCGCCTCCACCGGCGTGCCGTGGCGTTCGGCCTTGGTGTCGATCAGTTCCTTCTCGGTTTCCGCCACGTGAATCAGCAGCGGGGCGTCGTACCTATTGGCCAGCGCGCGCGCGGCTTGCAGGGTGGCATCGTCATTGGTGTAGATGGCGTGCGGGGCTACGGCGGCGGTGATCAGTTCATCGCCTTTGAATTCCTTGAGGAAACGTTCGGCATAGGCCAGTGCGGCGGCGGGCGTTTTGGCGTCGGCCACGGGGAACTTGATGATGGTTTCGCCCATCACTCCTCGCATGCCCGCTTCCTTGACGGCGCGCGACGCGGTGTCTTCGAAGTAGTACATGTCGGTGAATGTGGTGGTTCCGCCCAGCATCATTTCGAGGCAGGCCAGACGCGTGCCCCAAAGAACGAAATCGGGCGTCACGTTTTTGGCTTCGGCGGGGAAGATGTGATTGGTCAGCCAGTCCTGCAGCGTGAGATCGTCGGCAATCCCGCGCAGCAGGCTCATCGCGGCGTGCGTGTGCGTCGAGACCAGGCCCGGCATCAGGATCGAGTGAGGGCGGGCGATGGTGCGGGGCGCGGAGTAATCGCGCTGGATCGCCGCGGTGGGTCCGATGGCGAGGATGCTATTGCCGCGGATAGCGACAGCGGCGTTGTCGAGGATGCGATATTGCGGATCGACAGTGACCACGTAGCGCGCCGTGACGATGAAGTCGGCGGGCTGTGCGGCGCACGCCGCGCTCGCAAGAGCCAGCAAGACGCTAAAGGAACGAAGCATCAAACGCCTTTGGAAATAAAGTCGAAAGCTGGATGGTTTCCTGCTTGCCCGCGAGGTTCGTCATCGTGACAGGCACGTCCCCGCAGAACTCCCAGAGGATCTGTCGGCATGCGCCACAAGGTGGTGTCAGAATTTCCGTATCGGCGCAAACCGCTACCGCCGCAAACGTTCGCGCGCCTTCGCTGATGGCTTTCAAAACGGCAACTCGCTCGGCGCAGACGCTCAGCCCATAAGTCGCATTCTCGACATTGCAGCCAGTGAAAATGCGGCCATCCGTGCCCGCGAGAGCTGCGCCCACCCGGAACTTCGAATAAGGCGCGTGCGCGTTCTCGCGAGCCGCCACAGCTGCCGCGATGAGTTCCTTCATGCGGCCAGGCCTGCCGGTAAACCAGGAACTATCGCCTTCACCAGATCGGCAAACCGGGCGCGCGCCTGGCGTCCCACTTCCAGCACCTCGTCGTGTTGCAGCTTAGCGCCGCTTAAGCCTGCCGCTTTGTTGGTGACGCAAGAGATACCCAGAACTTCCATTTTCAGGGCGTTGGCCATGATCACTTCCAGCACGGTGGACATGCCCACCAGATCCGCGCCAATCGCTTTCAGGTAGCGGATCTCGGCGGGCGTTTCGTAACACGGCCCCACCACGGCCGCATAGACGCCCTCGCGTAGAGTGATGCCGAGTTCGGCCGCGGCTTCTTTAGCGACGTTGCGCAGCCGCAGGGAGTAGGCTTCCGTCATATCCGGAAAAGGCGCATGCGGACCGATGAGAGGGTTGGCGCCCTGCAGATTGATGTGATCGGTGATCAACGTCAAATCGCCGGGTTCCAGTTCGGCCGCAATGCCGCCCGAAGCGTTGGTCACCAGCAGGGAAGCGACGCCCATGCCGTGAAGCAGGCGAATGCCCTCGGTGACTTGCGCTGCCGAGTAACCTTCATAGAGGTGGGAGCGGCCGGCCAGCACGGCCACATCCACACCACCTAAGTTGCCGACCACCAGTTTGCCCGCGTGCCCGGCGGCCGTCGAGATCGGGAAACCTTCCAGGTCTTTATAAGGGACCGTGAAAGGATTCGAGAGTTCCTCCGCGAATGCGCCGAGACCGCTGCCCAGGACGACGCCGACCTGCGCTCTGAGACCAAGTTTAGGTTCCATTTAGAGTGAGTTCTCTATTGTAGTGCGCGTGCGCTTCGGGGCAAGCGCGAGGCCGCTCCAGGTGGCATCGATGGCGCAGACTTTGTAATCCACAAGCCCGGCGGCGCTGGCCGCGTTCCGGACAAAGTCTTCCGAAATGCGCGAAGCGGGCGCTGCGGATTTTTTCTTCCATGCCACCCACAGTTTGGATCGAGCGGCGATCCTCCGCATGCGTGGGAGTGCGGACTGAAAGGTTTCCGGGTCGTGCGCAAACCAGATGGTGACGGCGCAAGGTTCGGACGGCTCTTCCAGCAGGCTTGCGCCCGTGGGGAGTTCACCGAGCACGCTCGCATAGGCGCGCGGGGCGTCGAAGACGGCAACTGCGGAATCGGGTCGAATGCCCATCTTCTGTGCGGCCGTGCGGCCGGCATAGCGATCCATCGTCTGCGGCGGCACTACCGGAGACGCGGTCCGGTTCTTGATGGCCAACCGGATGGCGGATTTCAGCTTCCCAACGTGGGTATAAGTCGCGTCCGGCAGCAACTGCCGGATGGCCGCTACCTTTTCCTCGGCGCCGCCGACGAACACCAGCGGCAGTTCGCGCGTGGCTTTTTGACCGCGCAGGTAGACGGCCACTTCCCGTCCGTGCGAAGGCAGGCGGGAGAGATCGATCACCACAGCGTGGGGCTGCGTCTCGCGAATGCGGCGGCTGATGCCGGGGTTGATTTTCTCGTCGTAAGCCACGTCGTGACCCGCGGATCGCAGGAGTTCGATTTGGCTGGCCGCTTCCGACGCATTCCAGTGGATCAGGCGAATATTTGCCATGGGAAAATTATAGTGCCTTTGGATCACTTGAGTGCGGAAGCGATAGCCTTCACCAGCGACGCGTTCGGCGTATCGTCTTTCAGGGACCAAACCATGGCGCCACCCAGACCCTGCGACTTCAGGTAGCGAACCTTCTGAACCACGGTGCGCTGATCGTCGAAGCTCCAGAAGGCGCGCGTCCGCTGGTTATAGATCCAGTGGGCTCCGCTCTCGCGGTCGTTGAAACTGGCGAAGCCGGGGAGCTTGTGCAAGGTGTGGAAAGCGGCATGGCCGGCCGGCGTCGAGGGCGATTGAAACAGGCCGTGATTGGTCGGGGCCACACCGGTCCATCCGGGTCCGAAGAAGGGGATGCCCAGAACGATTTTGGCGGGTGATACCCCGGCGTCGCGGTAATCCTTGACGGTGGCGGCGATGCTCGATAGGGGAGCGGCGTGCCCGGTCCGGTTGCTCCAGTTCCCGGCGTAGTTATAGGTCATCAGGTTCAGGAAGTCGAGCTGCGCGGCCACCTTGGCGAGTTCCAGTTGGGAGTAATTCTGCTTGCCCGCGGGCGCGGCGATGGTCAGCAGATAGCGGCGTCCGGTGGAGTTCAACTGGGTGCGGAACTCCGATACGAGCGCGGTGAAGTTGGATTTGTCGGTGGCGGCCGGATACTCCCAATCGAGGTCAATGCCATCGAACGAGGAGAACAGGTGGAGGCAGGAGGCAGCCAGTTTCGCGCGCCCTTCTCTCGTTTTGGCTGCTGCGGCGAAGGCAGCGGTGTTGGCGGCATCTGCGCCTCCGACGGAGATCAGGATTTTCAGCTTCGGGTAGTGCTGCCTCAGCGCCAGCAGCGCGGCGAAGTTGGAAGAGTCCGTCTGAGGATCGGAAAGCCTGCAAGCCCCGGCATGAACGTTGGCGAAAGCGTAGGCGAGGTGCGTCAGATGCTTGGCCGCGCCGCCCTTTTCGACGTCGGAGATGGAGTAGCTGCTGGTCCAGTTATCGAGATAGCCGAGCAGAATTCGGGGCGCAGCGTAGGCGGAAGCGGCGAGTAAGAACGCCGCGCACAGCAGCTTCACGGATACTCGGTCTCCAGGCGCGGGAAAACTCTCGAGACCGCCGTCCCCGCGCCCAGGAGTGGAATCCAAAGGATGGGGTATTCAAAGCGATAGCTGTACTGAACCACGTAGTAGGGCAGGGGATAAAGGATCAGGATCGCAACCATGAGCAAAAACGCGCGGGGATGCTGGCGCGCGATCAGCCAGAGACCGGGCAGGGAAATCAGGAAGAGCAAACGCAGGCACCACGCATGCACCGGCTGATCGTCCAGCGGCGGCCACCAGAAGTCGCCAATCCGCGCCAGCGTGAGCTGAATGAAGCGGGCGTGGTGCGTGGAGATCCACTCGCGGCCTAGCTTCATGCGTGCCTGGTTGAAGGAGATCTCGCCCATCTCGCGGACTAGTCCGGCGACCGCGGGGCTCGCCGTGGGATGGACTTTATCGAAGCAGCGCGTGACGAAATTGTCGTAGAGACTGGGTCCGGCGCAGTCGTTATTGGCGGCGTAGAGTTCCAGGCCGAAGTTATCGCGGATGAATACGAATTGATGGAAGACGATGAAGTTGCGGACGATCCAGGGGAGACAGACCAGCGCGGTGAGGGCCAGGAAGAGCAGCCGCGACTTGCGCTTGAAGATGCCGTCGAGCGGAAGGTTGACGAATAGCGTAGCCGGGTTGACCAGCAGCAGGAAGCCCGAAAGCAGGCCCGACCAGCGGCGCGCGGAGTAGATGATGAGAACGAGGACCAGCACCGCGGTGAGCGTGGCTTCCCAGGCGACGTTGGGCAGCAACAGAGGTAGCGCGATCACAAGGAAAGCTGCAACCAACCCCGGTGCCGTGCGGCCCAGAAGCGCGCGCGAAGCAACGGGAAGCAGCGTGGCATACAGCCCGTGAAGCAGCAGCGTGAAACCGAACATTCCCCACCCGTTTTGTTCCCCGAGCAGCGCGATGGAGACGGCCATGATGGCGGGATACACGGGGGCAAGGTGTGCCGTGGGTCCCGTGGCAAGCGGCGGGAACGGGTCGGCAAACGCGTGGCGCTCCACCAGACTGGTGGCGATGCGGAAGCTTTCGTAACCGGGGCCCGAATGGAAGGAATGCGTGAGCCAGCCCTGAACAATCGTGGAGCATGCGGCAAGGACAAAGACGAGCGGAGCGAGCCTGCGGGTGTTGGCCATCCTTAAGTATCTTAATGTGGTTGTGAACGACACTTAATGGCGGCGCCGTATCCGTCGATTGAAGGGCCGCGTCGAATGCAGTGAGGTGGAAGACAATGTTTAAAAAGATTGGACTTTCGGTAGTTGCGGCACTGGCTCTTATGGCTTTCGTTGCCCCGGCTCCGGCCCAGGCAGGCGTGCGTTTCGGCGTAGCGGTTGGGCCCGGTTATGGAGCAGGTTATGGATACCGTGCGTATCCGGCCTATCGTTATCCCGCCTATCCCGCGTACGGCGCTTATGGCTACGCGCCCCCCGCGTATGGTTACCCGGCTTATGGTTATCCGGCTTATGCCTACCCGGGACCTGTAGTGGGATTCGGCTACTACGGCGGTCACCGGGATGCTTACTGGGGACGTCGCGGGTATGAAGGCCGCGGCGGTTATGGTTATCGTGGTAACGGCCATCGGCGGTAATGGATACCGGCTGTAAAGAAGAAGCTCGAGTCGGCTGAAATCCGTTCTTCCCTGGGTAGTACGGATTTCAGCCCGCGGTAGCCGAACCCATCTGGTGCTCCCGCGAGAACTTCAGCGCTTCAATCGCAGCCCCTCTCGCTCCGGCGGTATCGCCATTGGGCATCACGTGAATCGGGATGTCGGCCTGCTCTTCGCGCTGTGCGGGCATTCCTTTATGAATCTCGCCCACGAACCAGCGCTGGAAATTCTCAGTGGTCTCCACAGCTCCGCCGCCCACCAGAATCGCGTCGGGGTCAAAGGTATTGATCATCTCGTCAAACAGCAATCCCAGCGCGTTGGCCTGCACGCGAAAGATGTCCTTGCACATGGGGTCGCCCTTCTCGGCCAAACCGCGCACCAGCTTCGCGGCTTTGTGAAGATCACCCAGTTTGCCGAGTTCGTGTCCCGGATATTTAGCCAGGAAGTACGGCAGAAGCGATCGTTCAATGGCGGTCAGCGAGCACACCGACTCCAAACATCCCACGCGGCCGCAGTTACAGACCGGCTTCAGCCCTTCGATCCCGGCGATGCTCTGATACGGCAGCAGCACATGTCCCAGTTCTCCGCCAAAACCTCTTCGTCCCGTGATCACGCGGTTATCGATAATGACGCCGCCGCCCAGACCAGTACCGACGATGGCGGTCACCGATGTGGCGCCGCTGCCGGAACCAAAAATAGTGAAGTGTCCCCAAAGCGCCGCGGCATTCCCATCGTTCAAGTACGTCACAGGCTTGCCCAGCTTCTGTTCCAGTTGGGCGCGGATATCGAATCCGGCCCAGTCGGCATGCACAAAGTTGGTAGACCCTTTGGCGCTCAGTACGCCCGCCGCACTGGCGGGGCCTGGCGTATCGAGGCCCACGGCCATCACATCCGACACCAGCACCCCGGCGGTGCGCGCGGCCATCTCCATGCCGTCGGCGATCTGCTGAAGACAGATATCGGGACCCTCTCGCGAGCGCGCCGGATATTCGCACAGTCCCTCAATGAGAAACTGTTCCTCGGTATTCATCAAGGTGTAGTTGATGGCCGTGCCGCCAAGATCCACTCCTGCCACGATTTGCAAAGGTGATGCCTCGATTTGGATTATATGCGTTACTGAACGCTCAGATTAGCAGAGGTCCGGATCGCCGCGTACACCGCGTCGTCGTCTTGAAACGGAGAGCCGGGTACCACCCAGAGCCGCAAAAGATGCGTCGGGCACCCTTTTTGCATTCAAGCAAAGCGGTCCGCGCATTTCGTCTTGCGGGCGACTTACTGGAGTAGGATCAGTTCCGTCATGTTTCTTTGAATCGGTCCTCCAAAAGTCCGCTCCAATAGTACATAAGCACAATGCGCGCCCGGCTTGTACCCGCTTTCACCGCCGTCAAATGTCTGACGTTGCTGGCGCTGGGGTTTGCCGCGGCGATGGCCGTGGTGCTGGCTCCCGTGGTTTGGCTGCTCGGCACCACGTGGATGCGGAACGACCTCGAATTTGTCCGGTTCCTTGGGCTGCTGGAAGTTGTTATTTTCTGGTTCGTCGTCACGTCGGTCAGTCTTCACGCGATCCGAGTGATCCGGCTCAAGACGCGTAGTTCGCGCCCATGCGTGGCGGAATTGTCTCCGGAGCGCCAACCGCTGGCTGCGGAATTGACCCGCTTCCTGGAGGTGTCGATTCCCCGGCTGCGCGGCAACATGCGGGTCTGTCTTACGCTCGCTCCCTCCGTGTGCTTCCTACGGGATGCGCGGCGCGGTAAATGGCAGATCTGTCTCGGCTTGCCGGCGATCGCGCTTCTGACCCTCGAAGAGATCCAGGTCATGGCGCTCCGCCAGGCCTTCGAGAATTTGCGGCCAGTGACGCCGTTACATCCCTGGCTGGGCCGCGTTCACCACCGGGCCTGCGTCTGGCAAAACGCCTTGCCGCCGCATCCCGGCGCTCTATCGCTCACGCACAATCTGCTCCATTTTGTGGCGAAGGTGCTCAATCCCGTGTCTGTGCAGCAGCACGCGTGGAGTTCAGCGCAAGTGGCCCCGCAGACTTCGCCGAAAATCCTTTCCAGCGCCGGAAAGAAGATCATACCCGCGCTGCGCTATTTGATGCCCTATCTGACCATCTATCGCTCAGCGCTGCGGGCTGGCGGCATGCCGCCATTCGCGGAAGGATTTTCCCGTCTGGTCCGCAAGGCAGAGGCGTCAAGGCAAATCGAACTGACTCCTGCCACACCCTGTTTCACTTTGGTCGAAAATCTCTGGGTTTACGAGCGCCAGCTCACCAAATGGCTTGTGGGAGAGGATTGCGCCCGCGATTCCAAGCTGGTGGGATGGGACGATTTTTCGGACGCCCTTGCCACCGACGGTTGGAAGAAGACCGCGGCTTTGTTGCGGCCCGTGCTCGGCGGAAAACACACCGCCGATATTCCAGACCTGGTCACGGGGTGGCACGCACTGGCGCGCCGGAGCATGGGCGTAAACATCCGGAAGTTTACGCCCGATGTGCAGAAGGGCGTGGTGCTGCAGTCGCTGGCGTCGGTCTTTGCCATGATGCTGGTGAACGCGGGATGGAAACTGACGTCTGCGCTCGGGGAAGACTTCAGCCTCCGCAAGGACGACAGGGAGCTCCGGCCCTTCCGCCTCATCAAAGACCTGGCCAGTGGAGCACTGCCGGCGCCGGAATTTATCCGCACATGCCGGGAAGCCTCCACGGCCGACCTCCCGCTCGCGTGAGTAAAATGCTGACATGACGATACAGCAAGAATCCGTCGAGATCAAAACTCCCACCGGCCCGATGCGTACCGCGTTGTTCCGTCCCACCGCGCAGGGTAAGTATCCGGGCATTTTGTTCTATTCGGAGATCTTCCAGATCACCGGGCCCATCCGCCGTACGGCGGCGATGCTCGCCGGCCACGGGTACGTCGTGGCTGCGCCCGAGATCTATCACGAGCTGGAGCCCGCGGGAACGGTGCTGGCTTACGACCAGGCGGGCGCGGATCAGGGCAACGCGCATAAGACAACGAAAGAGCTTGCCTCCTATGACTCCGACGCGCGCGCGGTTCTGGATGCTTTGAAGCAGTTCGATTTCTGCACGGGCCGCTTGGGCGCGATGGGCATTTGCATAGGTGGCCACCTGGCATTTCGCGCGGCGATGAATCCGGATGTGCTGGCGGCGGCATGCTTCTATGCCACCGACATTCATAAGGGCGGGCTCGGCAAAGGGATGAAGGACGATTCGCTGGGGCGCGCAGGCGAAATTCAGGGCGAACTCTTGCACGTGTGGGGCCGGCAAGACCCGCACGTTCCCATCGAAGGACGCACCCTGTTACGGGCGCGCCTGGAGGAAGTGGGCGCGCGATACACCTGGCATGAGGTAAACGGCGCGCACGCGTTCCTGCGCGATGAGGGTCCGCGATACGATCCGGCTCTGGCCTGCCAGTGCATGGGTTTGGTCTTTGAGCTCTTTCATCGGAAATTGGGCTGGGGCGACCTGAACGCAAGCGGAGCTGTTTCCAGTGAAACTCGGCATTGAGAACCACTTAGAATAGAGATGATGAGGAATCTACATTGGATGAGCGTGCTGGGCCCGCCCTTGTTTACGATGGCTCTCGGCGCATCTTTAAGCGCTCCATCTTTAAGGGCTCAAGGTCCTCGCGTGGACCAGGCTTTGCCCGGCGTGGATCTCACCGGTTTGACCGCCGCACAGAAGGTCACGGTACAGAAACTGCTCGGGGAACGCGATTGCTCCTGCGGCTGTGGCATGAAAGTGGCCGAGTGCCGGGTGAAAGATCCGGGCTGCGGATTCAGTAAGGGCCTGGCCAAGGTGATTGTCGATTCCATCCGAAGCGGCAAGGACGAAAAAGAAGCGCTGGCCGCGGCCGACGCCTCAAACTTCGCGCATCCGCCGCAAAGCGATGGCCGGTTGCTCAGCGACGCGGTAAACATCCGCACCGAAGGTTCTCCAGTGCTTGGTTCCGCGATGTCCCCCATCAAGCTCGTGGAGTTCTCGGATTTTCAATGCCCGTACTGCATCCTCGCAACGCCGGAGGTCCAACGGATCTTGAAGGCGTATCCGGCGCAGGTGAGCCTGGTCTTTAAGGAATATCCGCTGGACACCCATTCGCAGGCTGCCCTCGCGGCCGCCGCCGCGCTGGCGGCTCACCGGCAGGGCAAATTCTGGGAAATGCACGATGCGCTGTTCGCTCTGAAAGGGCGGCTTTCGCGCGAGGCGATTTTCGCGGTGGCGGCGAAGATCGGGTTGGACATGAAGAAGTTCCAGGCGGACTTGAGTTCGCCCGAGGTGCAGAAGATGATGGTGCAGGACATTCAGGACGGCGATAACGCCGGAGTGAACGGAACGCCCACTCTGTTCGTGAATGGGAAGCGCTACAACTCAAACGTGACGCTGGAAGCTTTGAAGCCGGTGCTCGACGCGGAGCTGAAAAGCCCCACGAGCGCCGCCAGTGCCGCGACGCGATAATGCGGCGGGCCTGGCTGTTGGTGCTGTTGGCCGCGGTCGTCTGGGGCCAGCCGGGTAAACCGAACCCGCCCGCGACTGGCCAAATTCCGAGCGCGCAGATCATCGCCGCGCTGGAACAAGTCACATCCTGGTACCGCGACGTGAGCGCGCTCACCCAGTCGAGCGGATCGTCGGTCGACCCGCTGTTGCTCGCGAACACCCAACACAATGCGCTGAAGGCGCTCGAAACCGCGTTTGATTTTTCGCGCGCCGAAGCTGCCTACAAGGCGGCGCTGCGGGCCAATCCAGACGATGCAGCCGCTTCCGGTAACGTCCCCGGTAGCGAGGACATGGCGCAGGTGGCGGCGCGTGCGGCGGCCCGGGTGAGTGGCGTCGAGACCCAGATCGCGGACCTCGAAACCGCGATCGACAAAGCTCCCGCGGCGAAGCGCCCCACCATGGAAGCGCAGCGCGACGAGATGAAAGCGCAACTGGACCTGGTCAAAGAGATCCAGAAGAGCGTTCAAGCCATCGAGTCCTTCGTGGGGACCAATAACAGCGGAACCGGCGCCGCGGGCAAACTGGCTGGACAGATCAACGACCTGGAGCGTACCGTTCCCGAAGCGCGCCGGACGCCAGGACAGACGGCAGTGCCGGCCGCGCCCGCGGGTGGGCAAAACGCTGGGCAAAACGCCCCGCCGCACCCGGAATCAGCCGGCATAGCTGGACTCACCTCGCAGGTCTTCGCCCTCGGCAAAGTGCGCGGCGATCTTCGCGATCTGATCGCCGAGACCGACCGGCTGCTGAAGCAACTGGAATCATTGCGCACGCCGACGCTGGCCGCCGTGAAGGATTCCATCCGCCAGGCCGATGACCTGAACGCGGCCGCCCAGGGCGATGACGTGGCGCAGCTCGCGGCGGGGCGCAAGGATGTGCTGGCGCTCACGGCCCGGTTCAAATCGATCTCCACGGTGATGGTGCCACTGCGGGAAGAACAACTCCTTGTGGAATCGACGCGCGGCAATTTAGTCGAATGGGGCAATGTTGTGAACCAGCAGTACCACGCGGCGCTGCGCTATCTTCTGCTGCGCCTCGGGATGCTATTGGTCGGGATCTTGGTGGTGCTGCTGGTCAGCGCTATCTGGCAGCGCGCTACGTTGCGTTACATCCGTGAGCCGCGCCGCAAGAGGCAGTTCCAGCTACTGCGGCGCGTGGTGGTTTTCTGCATGATCGGGCTGTTGCTGGTGTTTTCTTTCGTCACCGAGTTTGGCAGTGTCGCGACATACGCGGGCTTCCTGACGGCCGGCCTGGCGGTGGCTCTGCAGAACGTGATTCTGGCGGTGGTGGCGTACTTTTTCCTCATTGGCCGTTACGGAGTGAGGGTGGGAGATCGCGTCAGCATTTCCGGCGTCACCGGCGAAGTGATCGAGATGGGTCTCGTGCGGATGTACCTGATGGAGCATGCCGGGTCCGGTGAGGACATGCACGCCACCGGCCGCGTGGTCGTGTTTTCCAATTCGGTTCTGTTCCAGCCGCAGGCGATCTATAAACAATTGCCGGGCACCAACTATTTGTGGCACACCTGCACCGTGGTGCTGACGGCCGATAGTAACGCCGAGGTGGCTGAGGCGACCCTCACGAAAGCCGTGGAGTCGGTGTACGAGCAATACCGCGGGTCGATTGAACAGCAGCATGCCGAGTTCGAGCGATCGGTGGATGTGGAGATGGTGGCGCCGCGTCCGGAGTGCCGTCTACGCATGACGAATGCGGGGCTGGAGTTCCGGGCCCGCTATCCGGTGGAGTTCAAAGGCGCGGGCGAGACGGATACGCGAGTGTTGAAGGCTCTTCACGATGCGGTGGGCGCCGAGAAGGAACTGACGCTGGCTCCAGACGGCGCGCCGAAGCTGCAGGCTTTGGGATAGGACGCTTCGAATGCTGACCCCTATTGAAATTCAGGGGAGCTCACCGAAGTGCGATGCGAAACAAATTGGCGTGTACCGCGGCTTGCACGTAAGCGTAAACCGAAGGGTCCGGCCCGGGGGAGATGTCGGAATGTGCCACGATCCTCGCCCCTGGAATCTCCAGCGCCTCCGCCCCATCGCGGATTCCCGCCTCTGGTAACGCTGGCAAGCTTTCTCCCGGCGGCACCGGAATCGCCAGCGTCTTACCAGCCGGATCGTCGCGCGAAGACGCGCCCATGGTCAGGTAGAGGTACCTGCCGTCGGCGGACCACGCGACCTCGCAGAGCGCGCAAATTCGACGTACCGGACCTCCCGCGATGGGGATTGCCAGAGTATCGACCACGTGTCCGGCACTTGGCTGAAGCGCGGGCGCGAATACTACGGCGTAACGGCGGTCGGGAGAGGCGATTTTGAAATTAAGAATCTGGAACGGCACAACCTTTATACTGCCGCTGCCATCCAACCTCATCCGTTCCAAATAGAGCGCTTTCCCATCGCTCATCCGGAACAGCACTTGCCCATCCGGACCAAAATGCGGAAATGCCTCGCCCCCCGCCGCAATCCGGCGGGGGGCCCCGCTACGATCGAGCGGCGCCAACCACAACTGCGAAGTTTGGCCGTCAGGTTGCGTTGCGAAGACCACCTCTTTTTCGTCGCGCGAGATATCAAAGGTACGGATCGAGATTCCCGGGAGCAGGGGGCCGCTTTGGCCCGAGTCGAGATCCAGTCGCCGTAGTTCGGTCGCGGAATCGGGCGAGTGGCTCGAAAGGTAGTAAAGGCGCTTACCATCGCCGGAGAACAATGGCGGGCTGAAGTCGTCGTCCGCGCCATGCGCATACCCTTCCGTCGAAACGGCGCGGTCGCCTTTGGCGTCGTGAATCCAGACCGCGCCCTGTTTCATGGCGACGGACGTAATGAGTGAACGGCCGTCGGGAGCAACCGCGATGCCGTCCTCCTCAGCCGGCCCGAAGGTGATTTGTTCGGGCTGCCCGTTGGGGAAATGCTGCCGCCATAAATGCCGCTTTCCATTTACCGCCGCCCCGAAATACATCCATTCTCCATCCGGAGACCAGGCCGCTGAAGTGCATGCTCCGGAAGGACCCACCTGCCGGCCCGCGCTCGACCCCGTCCAGGGAACCAGGCGGCAGGGCAGCCAATCGGGATTCATTTCGACCACAAGCACCGATTGACGATCGGGCGAAGCGTAGGAATAGTGCGCCATGCCGCGCTGGTATGCCGGAAAATAGATTTCCCGCGACTCGGACCGGCTTTCGGTGCTGGTGACAATGCCCATATTGGGAAGACGCTTCGTTTCGGAGAACAGCAGCGTGTGGGCGTCCAGCCAGGTGAGACCCGCGGCGTTGGGCAGAAATAGTCGCGACTCTCCTCCTAGAGACGAAACCGTGTATGTATCGAAGCCGGTGTCACTGATCGCTGTGTAGGCAATCAATGAGCCGTCGGGTGAGAATGCCAGGCCGTACTTTGGTCTGGGGTCGTGCGTCAATTGCACCGGCTCGCCGTCAGGAAGCATCTTGACGAAGACCTGGTCTGAAGTAAAGAAGGAACGGTCACTGCGGTAGAAGGCCAGCATTTTGCCGTCGGGGGACAACACGGGATTCACGGCCGAATCGGTGAAGCTGGTGATCTGGGTAAAGGAAAGCGCTGCGTTGGGAACTGGCCGGCGGATCGTCGCCAGCGCCAGGATGGCAGCAAGCGCCACCGCCAATGTCAGAGCGGCCCATCCCAGAACCCTCCGATTCAGCCGCCGCGCGGGTGGCTCTACCAACATGGGGGCCAGCGCCGGCGTCTTCGGAAACTCCACCGGCGGAGATGTGACCGCGGCCTCGAAGATATAGCCGCGCCGGGCCACCGTACGGATCATTTGCTGGGCTTCGTCGTCGATCGCGCGCCGGATTTCAAGGATGCACTGGGCCAGCGAGTTGTCCGCGACCGAAGTATCCGGCCAGACCGCGTCGATGAGATCGGCTTTAGTCACCAGCCGGCCATTCCGTTCAACCAGAACCGCCAGCACGTCGAAGGACTTGGCCCGCAGCGTGATCTCTTCACCGGCGCGCCGGAGCCCGCCGCGTTCCAGGTCCAGTTCGTACTCTCCAAACCGGTACTGTCGGCGTGCGCCGCTCTCGAATGGCTCTCGTCTGCTCAGCCGGTTCCCTCCTCTGATGGGCATCTTACTACTTTTCCCAATCTTATTGATTTCATTTAGTTTGATGGCAATTTGAAGGGAATTTGAACGGGATTTCATCACTTTCATCGACCGCGATGTTAGCTTCGGTTCCAGCAGGGAGCGAGTCACATGAAAAGCTCGAAGGTTGGAATAGCTCTGATGGTAGCCCTGGCTCTCATGTTGCCGGCGCTGGCGCAGAATTCGGTGCCGATGCTGGTGAACTACGGGGGAGTTCTGAGGGACGCGAAAAGCGAACCTTTGACCGGGGTCGTGGGTGTCACGTTCCTTCTCTATAAGGATCGCGAGGGCGGCGCTCCGCTGTGGATGGAAACGCAAAACGTTACGCCGGACGAACGGGGCCGATACATAGTGACGCTTGGGGTAACCACCAACGAGGGCCTGCCGGCGCAACTGTTTGCCGATGGCGCGGCGCGATGGCTGGGGATGCAGGTGGCGGGACAGGCGGAAGAGGCGCGGGTCGCACTGGTGGCGGTGCCTTATGCGTTGAAAGCCAGGGACGCGGACACGATTGGAGGGCTGACGGCCTCAGCGTTCGTATTGGCGGGGTCCGCCGCTTCCGGAATCAAAACGGAAGCGCCGCGGGATATCTCCTCCGAGGCCGCCTGTGCCGGGATCNNCCGGCGGCCACGCTGGACGTGAAGGGCACGGCCATAGTGCGGAGCACCTTAACGATGAACGCAAAGGCGGCTGCAACGGCTACCGCGGGTGCCGACTCTAACCCTCTGGACCTGCTGGCGGAATCCTTCGACAGCAGCACCAGCACGTCCATCAACCAGCATTTCCGCTGGCAGGCCGAGGCCGCCGGCAACGACACTGCCAATCCCTCGGGCACTTTGAATCTGCTTTATGCGCCGGGCACCGGAACGCCTGCCGAGACAGGGCTGGCCGTCAGCAGCCAGGGGCTGGTCACCTTCGCCGCGGGCCAGACGTTTCCCGGCGCGGGGACCATCACGGGAATCACTGCCGGCGCTGGTCTCGCCGGCGGCGGCACAAGCGGTGCGATCACCCTCGGGCTGACGCATGCCTGCGCTGGCGGCCAGGTACTGCAATGGAACGGGAGCGCCTGGGCGTGCTCGACTCCGGCTTCGGGAACCATCACGGGAGTGACCGCGGGCGCGGGTCTCAGTGGCGGCGGATCGGGCGGCAACGTCACGCTCGTGAATACGGGCGTGCTGGCGGTAGCCGCGGGTACGGGCATTACGTCGAGCGGCGGAAACGCAGCGACGCTCAGCCTGAACACGGGGTACACCGACGGGCGTTATCTGCAACTGGCGGGCGGCACGCTGAGCGGTGCGCTGAACCTTCCCGCTAATGGCCTGACGACGACTAATAACCAATTGGTGCTGGCAGGCGGCAACGTGGGCATCGGGACCGCGACACCGGGAGCGCCGCTGGAGGTCGCGGGAACCATGAAGATCAGCGGCGCTGGAAACGCCCTGACGTTCCCGGACGGGACCGTCCAGACCAGCGTCGCCGCCCCGTCGGGATCGCCGCCGGTGAACCCCTTGCAGGTGGCGCTGTTGCAGTGGTTCCCGGCCTACCAGTCGGCCCCGGCGTTTAGCGTAGGCGTGGAACCGTCGGCAATGGCTTTCGACGGAGCCGACATTTGGGTGACGAATTACGGCAGCAACACCGTGACCGAGTTCGCGGCATCCACCGGCAAGGTGATCGGTACGTTCAATGTCGGGACCAAGCCGTCGGGGATCGCATTCGACGGGGGCAACCTGTGGGTGGCGAACTCCGGAAGCAACAACGTTACGAAGCTGCTGGCAGCTACCGGTGCGGTGGTGGGTACGTACAACGTGGGTAGCGATCCGTATGGGGTGACGTTCGATGGAGTCAATATCTGGGTGACGAATGTGGAGGGCGACAACGTGACCAAACTGGTGGCCGCGACCGGCGCGTTGGTGGGCGCCTACCCGGTAGGAACCAGCCCGTCCGGGATCGCATTCGATGGGGTCAACATCTGGGTGGCCAACGGGGACAACGGCACCGTGACGAAGCTGCTGGCAGCGACCGGGGCGCTGGTGGGCACGTATAACGTAGGAACCGATCCGCACGGAGTGGCTTTCGATGGAACGAACATCTGGGTGTCGAACTACCGAAACAACTCCGTGACGAAGTTGCTAGCCGCGAACGGCGCGCTGGTGGGCACGTACAACGTAGGCGTGACGCCGCAATGGGTTGTATTCGACGGTGCCAATATCTGGGTGGCGAACAGCACGAGCGGCACCGTCAGCAAGCTGCTGGCATCGAGCGGTGCGCTGCTGGGTACGTTCACTGTGGGCACGTGGCCGGTCGGGTTGGCCTTTGACGGGGCCAACGTCTGGGTGACGAACTACGACAGCAACAGCGTGAGCAAGCTGTAGTGGATAAGGGAGAATTATGAGACGAACACTGGTATTCGCATTGCTTGCCGGTTGTCTTTGGGCCGGCGCGGCCGCTGGCCAGGGACCTTCCGATTTGCCGGCCGTGCCGCGCCTCGTCCGGTTCAGCGGGGCGGCTAACGATGCGAGAGGCAATCCGATAACCGGCCAGGCCGACATCAAGTTCGCCCTGTACACCGAGGAAACCGGCGGCGCGGCGCTGTGGACGGAGACGCAGAGCGTCGCGTTAGGAGCAGGGGGACGCTATGGGGTCTTCCTGGGAGCGACCAAGCCCGCGGGTCTGCCGGCGGATTTGTTCACCACTCGACAAGCCCACTGGCTGGGGGCCACCGTGGAAGGGCAGGCCGAACAGACGCGGGTGATGCTGGTGAGCGCGCCGTATGCCTTGAAGGCGGGGGACGCGGAGACCCTGGGCGGGCTGCCGCCTTCGGCGTTCCTTCGGGCGACGGCGGCGGTGGTTTCCGGCGCAAAACCGGACGCGGCACGCGATGTCTCACCGGATAGCGCCTGCACCGCAGTCACCAGCGACGGCACGGCCAGCGCGAACCAGGTTGCCAAATTCACCGCGGCGTGCGCGATCGAGCCTTCCGCCATTTTCGAATCGGGCGGCAAGGTGGGGATCGGCACCACCACGCCGGCGGCCACGCTGGACGTGAAGGGCACCGCCATACTCCGGAGTACCTTAACCATGAACGCCAAGAGTGCCGCGACGGCCACGGCGGGGGCTACTTCCAACCCGTTGGATCTGCTGGCGGCATCCTTCAATAGCAGCACCAGCGCGTCTATCACGCAGCATTTCCGCTGGCAGGCCGAGCCGGCGGGCAACGATACCGCCAGTCCGGCGGGCACGCTGAATCTGCTTTATGCGCCGGGCAGTGGGACACCGGCCGAGACCGGTCTGCAGGTCAATAGCAAGGGCCTGCTGACGTTCGGCGCGGGCCAAACATTCCCAGGCACGGGGACCATCACGGGCGTGACTGCCGGCGCCGGTCTCACCGGCGGAGGTACGTCGGGCACGGTCGGCGTGGGGCTGACCAGCGCCTGCGCCAGCGGCCAGGTTTTACAGTGGAACGGCAGCACCTGGGCTTGCTCGACGGCGGCCGTGGGAACCATTACGGAAGTGACCGCGGGGGTGGGACTCAGCGGCGGCGGATCGGGCGGCAACGTGACCCTGGCGAATACCGGCGTGCTGGCGGTGAGCGCGGGCGCCGGCGTTACCTCGACTGGCGGAAACGCGCCGGCCATCAGCCTCAACACCGCCTTTACCGATGGGCGTTATCTGCAACTGGCAGGCGGCACTTTGAGTGGACCGCTTAGTCTTCCTGCAAACGGCCTGACGGCAGCTGGCAATCAGTTGGTGCTGTCTGGCGGCAACGTGGGCGTGGGGACCGCCACGCCAGGGGCGCCTCTGGAAGTGGCGGGGAACGTGAAGATCAGCGGCGCGGGGAGCGGGCTGACGTTCCCGGACGGCACCACGCAAACCACGGCAGGCGATCCGGCAGGGGTGCTGGGAGTGAACCCGCTGCAAGTGGCGCTGCTGAAGTGGTTCCCGGCTTACCAGTCGTCCGTTTCGTTCAACGTCGGAGCTTGGCCCTTGGGTATCACTTTTGACGGCGCCAACATCTGGGTGGGTAACCAAGACGGCACCGTTACCAAATTAGTGGCTGCAACCGGCGCGGTAGTGGGCACATACCCCTCGGGAAGCGGTGCAACCGGGCTGGCCTTTGACGGGGCCAATATCTGGGTGGCTAACCCAAACGGCAATACGATCACCAAGCTTCGGGCCAGCGATGGCGCGTGTGAGGGCACCTGCACCTTCACCGTGGGAACCTATCCGTGGGGGTTGGCCTTTGACGGAGCCAATATCTGGGTGACGAGTAGCGGCGGCAATTACGTAAGTAAGGTGTCCTCGTCCGGCGCCGTCCTGGGGAATTACCCCGTGGGAAACGCGCCGTTGGGGCTGGTGTTCGACGGGGCCAACATCTGGGTGGCGAACGGTGCCAGCAACACGGTCACCAAGCTTCGGGCCAGCGATGGCGCGTGTGTTGGCGCCTGCGCGTTCAGCGTGGGGTCCGCTCCGGAGGGAACTGCTTTTGATGGAGCCAACATCTGGGTGACCAACTACTGGGGCAACTCGGTGACGAAGCTGCTGGCCTCCACCGGCGCGCTGCTGGGCACGTACACAGTAGGAACCAATCCGGAAGGAATTGCTTTTGATGGAGCCAATATCTGGGTGGTTAATACCGGCAGCAGTAGCGTCACCAAGTTGCAGGCCTCGACCGGCGCTGTGTTGGGAACGTTCAACGTGGGATCGATTGCGCAGTGGATCGCATTTGATGGGGCCAACGTCTGGGTCACGAACTCCGGAAGCAATACCGTGAGCAAGTTGTAGCGAGGGCCAGAGTGACTGGACCCCTGAGGAGAACCTTATGAAGCGAACATTCATCTGTTATTGCCTGCTGGCTGTATGCATCACACCGGCATTCGGCGAGGAACAAGCACAGTCGATGCGGGCGCGCCTGCGCGGCCTCAGGGGGCACACGGCCCCCGTAGCGCAGGACGCAACCGCCGGGCCCGCCTGGTCCACGGATTACTCCCTAACACCGGACACCGGGTTAACCAGCCATTCGGCCGTGTGGGACCCGGCCACGAACGCCATGATCGTTTTCGGTGGAATCGACTTTGGCGCTGAGGCGACGGACACCAATGCCGTCCTGCTCTATACTCCCGCCGCCGCAAGTTGGACCACGTTGATCGCCAACGGCGCGCTCGGCGCTCCATCGGCGCGAGATTCCCACACCGCGGTGTACGACTCCGCGAACAACCGCATGATCGTTTTTGGAGGCTTTGAATTCTCATACTCGGGGACTGAATCGGTCTTCAATGACGTGTGGGTGTTGAGCAACGCCAATGGCCAGGGAAGCCCCTTGTGGACC